>CALPOD020000001.1 GCA_943325105.2 Candidatus Fokinia solitaria
AAATAAAATTTCTGTATGATTGAAATTTTTTGTGATGGTGCTTGTTCTAAAAACCCAGGACCAGGTGGTTGGGCTGCAGTCTTAGTACAAAACTCTAAAGTAGTGTCATCTGTGTCAGGATATGAAAAACACACTACAAACAATAGAATGGAGTTGATAGGTGCTATAGAAGGAATCATTGCAACAAGTAAATTCAATTCAGAAATTACTATCTTTACTGACAGTATATATGTCAAAGATGGTATAACTAAATGGATATATGCATGGAAAAAGACTAATTGGAAAAATGGTCAAGTTAAGAATATAGACCTATGGATGAGACTCAGTGAGATTACAAATAAGGTAAAAGTAAAATGGGAGTGGGTGAAGGGACATTCAGGCAATCAATACAATGAGATGGCTGATTCTTTGGCACGTGAACAAATTAAACTGCATTATAAGTAACCTTGACAAATTTAATGTAAAGGGTTATTATCACAACAATGGCATCGGGGCATAGCGCAGCCTGGTAGCGCACTTGGTTTGGGACCAAGGGGTCGTAAGTTCGAATCTTGCTGCCCCGACCATTTTCAATTTATAAAATTCATTGCAAATTTAATCTATAATCTTTCTAAAAGTTACTTTTTAGACATGCAAGTCATTCCACACCTAATTTTCATCAGAAATAATAAAGTATTACTACTAAAAAGATCAAAATCTCAAAAAATATGGCCAGGGCATTGGCATTGTGTTACAGGATCAATTGAAAAAGGAGAAACTCCATCTGAAGCAATAATTAGAGAAGCAAAGGAAGAAATAGGATTGGAAATCAAATCTCCTGAACTAGTTTCAGTTGTATCGTCATCAGATAAAGACTTCTTTGATGATCAAAAGACATTCTATGGGCTTGAGATGTATTTTTTGAGTTCTTCTGACCAAAATCCAATCAACCTTGAACCACATAAACATGATTCCATGGATTGGTTTGAGATTACAAATCTTCCTAATCCAATGATACCTGTTGTGAAGTTTGGAATTGAATGTTTTATGAAAAAGAAAATATATTCTGAATTCAAAAACCTTGCTACTCTCTAGGTAATGAAATAAATCTGTAACAAATATGATATATAAGTGGATGGAAAGTACTTTATATAAATAAGCAAATGTCGCAAACTAATTACTTTTACGTAAAAAAACCTACAAAATCTGAAATTAAAAGCTTTTTAGATAATAAACCTAAGTATTATATACATCCTGCAGTCAATTGTTTATATACAATAGGCAGCTTAGCTTATGTTTTTAAACACAATGAATTCACTAAATTTATTACCGGAGCATCATTCGTAGCAAGTGCTTTTCATTCTCTCCTAAACATGGAATATCAAACTAAGGAGGGGTATTTACTAGAGGATAAAGGTCGTTATGCTTTTATAACAAAAGATTATGATTATTCATCAGAACTGTTAGTACAACTTGTACGTGGATTAATTGGAGTGATTACGATAAAATTTATGGATTTAAAGCAATCTTCTGAGCCGCTGTGTGTAGGAGCACTTATTACTTCTTTTCTAGGACTAAAATCTTTTTTTCCATCTGATCCGACCTTTGCTAACTCACGATATGGTAAAAGTTTTGCTATTGATAGCGATCATATAAATAAAAAACATTTTTATGATGCCTTTAAAGAAGGTAGGCTTCACAAAGTATATTTTGAAAATAGAAACATCAGTATGGATGATGAATATCAATTAAAAACCATTGATAGTAATAACCTATATGATTATAATCAGAACATTGAAGGTGGCGTTTCAGAAATATTCAATGGAAATGTTAATTTTATCCATTACAGATAAATGCAAAGAAAGGAAAATTACCAGAAAATCTCAAAAGCCCTAGAGAGTTTATCGCAAGAAGAGATACAAGAATTATTATCTTCAGGAGAGAAGATACATATTGGAATAGGTGGTACAGCCGTGAAATTAGAAATAGAATCTATTCCTGTTTTTGCCAAAAAAATCCCTCTTACTGAAATTGACATGCAAAATGAATTTTCTACTAAGAATTTATTCAATCTCCCAACTTATTACCAATATGGAGTTGGATCAACTGGATTTGGTGCATGGAGAGAGCTCAAGGCTCATGAAATGACAACTCAATGGGTGATTGATGAAGAGTGTGAAAACTTTCCTATTATGTATAATTACAAGATTGTCCAAGAAAACAATCCACAAAATATGGATCAAGAAAAGTTAGAAAAATATGTGTCATATTGGGGTGGATCTGAAGCAATTGAAAATAGAATGAAATCTTTACACGATTCAAAACATTCAGTAGTAGTATTTTTAGAATTCATACCTTATACCTTAAAGTCTTATAAAATTAATCTAGATGCCAATATGATTGAAAGAGATTTAATTAAGACAGTAAATTTTATGGCAAAGAAAGGTATGATTCACTTTGATGGACATTACAGAAATATTTTAACTGATGGTCAAAAATTATACTTTGCTGATTACGGATTAGCTACCTCTCTTGAATTTGATTTGTCAGAAGCTGAAGTTGAATTTTTTCATAGGCATAAAAGATATGATCTAGCTCATGGGCTTTTTGCAATCTCTCATAACTCACCTGATGCACCTGAGATGCCAGCTGACATAAAAGCATTACAAGATAAATATCAGTCAGCTTCTGCAAGATATTATGAATTCATTAAGAGCTTAAGGCTTGATGAAACAAAAAGTATAATATACCCAGAAGAAGAATTACTTATATTGACAGAGGATGCTTACAATGATTTTGAAATGGTGGGACCTGCAGGATTTGAACCTGCGACAACACCGTTATGAGCGGTGCGTTCTAACCAGGCTGAACTAAAGTCCCATAAAGAAAATACTCAACAGAAAATAACAGATTATATGAGATATTGCAAGACATTCATTTAAAAAAACGTCATTGCAAAAACTCTACATATTATGCAGATACAGCATCTGCACTGATTTTAAACGCATTTAAGAACTTGCTAACTCTTTCTGTTGGCTGTGCGCCACATTTTAGCCAGTGAGAAGCTCTCTCAGCATTAATCAGAACTCTTTGATCTGAATCTTTAGGAAGCATTGGACTGTATGTACCAATCTTTTCCTTATACTTACCATCTCTTGGTGAGCGTGCATCTGCAACAACTATTCTGTAACAAGGTTTTTTCTTACGACCTGTTCTTTGTAATCTTATTTTTAGAGCCATTAATTTTTAATGTGTTTTATTTTTTTACTTAAAGCTTCTTGATATTACACCAAAAGCTTCTTCTGGTCCAATCCAATTTTTAACTTTCACCCACTTATTCTTCTCTAGATCCTTATAATGCGTAAAAAAGTGCTCAATTTGTTTCAAGAAAATCTCAGGTAATTGATTAAAATGAGAGATATTTGACAATAAAGGATCAATTTTTTGATTTGGCAATGCAAGTATTTTAACGTCTTCACCACTCTCATCTTCTGTCAGCAAGGCACCTATCGCACGAGCTTTTATCATTGCACCTGGCAAAATTGGATGAGAAGCATGTAGCAATACATCAACTGGGTCTCCATCACCACCTAAAGTCTCAGGAATAAAGCCATAATTGCATGGATAAAGCATAGGTGTGCTTAAAAACCTATCAACATGTAATTTCCCATCTTTATATTCATATTTTACTTGCCCAGAAATTGTACTTATTTCTATTAATACAGGAAATTCGTTGCTGTGCGACATAAATTAATGAAATATTGATATAAATTTTATTTAGAAATACAGTATAACTTACCAAGAAATCAAAAAAAATCAAATATTGATTTACATGCCCTTATAAGTTATTCTTGGTCGTTTAGTCAATCTTTTTAAAACATCAAAACAAAACTAATGCATGAGATAAAATACATATACGATATACTTGTATTTCTGGGACTTTCTGTTTTTATAGTAATATTTATGAATAAGCTAAAACTCAGTCCTGTACTAGGTTATTTAGTTGTTGGAGCTGTTATAGGAAGTAATGGTTATTTGATAGATAATCCTGAAATCGATGCAGTTTCAGAGTTTGGTGTTGTCTTTCTATTATTTGTAATAGGACTTGAGCTGACAATTGAAAGGCTTATCAGAATGCGATTACACGTATTTGGTTTTGGTAGTATGCAAGTCCTCATAACAACCTGTGTATTAGGGTGGGCTATAAATAAGTTTTTAGGCATACAAATGTCAATCAGCTTATTGCTTTCTGCAGCACTTGCGATGTCTTCTAGTGCGATAGTACTACCAGCTCTACATGAAAACAAAAGAAAATCAACACAAGTTGGTAGACTAGCTTTAGCAGTACTTTTAATGCAAGATTTAGCAGTCGTACCATTACTTGCAATAATGCCTATTCTTAAGGATAATCCCAATGATATAGAATTACTATTTGCAGTTGGAAAAGCTGGTGTGAAAGCAATTATGTCAATTATAGCAATAACGATTGCAGGGCGTCTTTTCCTACGTCCATTCTTTTCATTAATAGGGTCAGTAAAAACAGATGAATTATATGTAACTGCTGCTCTTTTATTAGTTATTGGCGCATCTTGTGCAACTCAAGAGCTAGGTTTATCAATGGCTATGGGAGCTTTTTTAGCAGGTCTTTTAATAGCAGAAACTGAATATAGAAATAAGATTGAAGAGAGTATCATTCCATTTCAGGGAATGTTTTTAGGTCTATTTTTTATGACAGTTGGTATGAAAATAGACATAGATTTAATTATGAATAATGCAAAAACAATATTTGCTTATTCTACAATTCTAATTTCTGTAAAGTTTTCTATCATTTTTATCATTGCATCTCTTTTCAGATTCCCATTAGGGGCAATAGTAAATGCTTCTTTACTTTTATGTCAAGGTGGAGAATTTGCATTTATTCTTATTCAAATGGCGTCTCAAAATCAAATGATTGCAAGTGATTTAGGGCAAATCTTATTGATGGTCGTTGCAGTTACTATGGCAATCACACCTTTACTTGCTGTAATTGGTAATAAGTTAGAAGATAGGCTTGACAGCAATAAAGACCTTAACATTAATCTTGAATTTAAAGGCATAAGTGATTTGAATGGACATGTTGTCATTGCAGGATTTGGGAGGGTCGGTAGAATGGTTGCATATATGCTTGCACAAGAACAAATAGACTTCATAGCTGTTGATAGTAATGCTAGTCTAGTCAAAAAAGCCAGATCTCAAGGCTTCCCAATATATCATGGTGATTTAACGCAAGAAGATACATTAAAAGCTGTTGGTATGGATCGTGCAGGTTCTGTTGTTTTAAGTATGAGTGACAAAACAGCTACTAGGAATACAACAAGAATGATATGTAAGGAGTATAAGCAACATCTTAAAAACTTACATATAATTGCTCGAGTTGAAGATTACAAACATGGAGATTTCATAAAGAGGTGTGGTGCAACAATAGCAATTCCAGCAACAATAGAAACTGGATTACAGCTCGGCGCCGCTGTGCTTGCTGATGTTGGAATACCAGAGCATGAGATAATATTCTTAAAAGAAAAAGTCAGAAAGAATAATTACATGTTAAGTAAGGAAATAGAACTTTCAAAAACATAATATATCAATAAATCTTAAATTTACTGCAAAGTTCTAATACATCAGATTTTATCTTTTTCACTGTAGGATTCTCTGCTGCATTTTCAATTGTAATGCCTGTAGGGATCGCATCTAGTATGTCTGCTATGTAGCTTGATACAATTTCAAACTCTTTCACTCCAAAGCCACGAGTTGTGCATGCTGGAGTACCTAATCTGATACCAGATGTTATCCATGGTTTAGCATCGTCAAATGGAATGCTATTTTTATTACATGTTATACCTGACTTATCTAAAACTTTTTCTGCAACATTTCCTGTAACTCCTTGAGGCCTTAAATCAACAATTATCAAATGAGATGCAGTACCTCCAGAAACTAACTTATAACCTCTATCTTTCATAGTTTTAGCCATCTGCTCAGCATTTTCAACTACACTCCTAATATAATTTTTAAATTCTGGCTGTAGAGCTTCTAAAAATGCCACAGCCTTTGCAGCAATAACATGCATTAAAGGACCGCCTTGTATCCCTGGGAACATAGCGGAATTAACCTTCTGAGCAATTACCTCATCATTAGATAAAATCATTCCACCGCGAGGTCCTCTTAGTGTTTTATGGGTAGTAGTAGTTACAATATGTGCATGATCAATTGGGTTGTCGTAGAAACCAGCTGCAACAAGTCCTGAAAAATGTGCCATATCAACTAAAAGATATGCTCCAACTTCATCAGCTATCTCTCTAAATTTTTTAAAATCTATTTTTTGAGGATATGCTGAGCACCCAGCAATTATAAGCTTTGGTCTATGCTCCTTCGCTAAAGATAAGACACTTTCATAATCGATTAAGTCATTGTCTTTATGTACATTGTAATGCACTGAATCAAACCACTTACCTGACATATTCACCTTGCTGCCATGAGTCAAGTGTCCACCGCAATCAAGAGATAGCCCGAGTATTTTGTCGTGAGGCTCCAGAAGAGCAAAGAATACTGCCTGATTAGCTTGAGAGCCAGAGTGTGGCTGAACGTTTACAAAATTACAATTAAATAGCTTTTTAGCTCTAGCAATTGCAAGGTTTTCAGCAATGTCAACAAACTCACATCCTCCATAGTACCTTTTTCCTGGATACCCTTCAGCGTATTTATTTGTCATGATTGAACCTTGCGCCTCAAGAACGGCTTTACTTACTATATTCTCAGAAGCTATTAATTCTATACAGTCCTTCTGTCTTTCAAGTTCTTTGCTGATAGCATCAGCTATTTCAGGATCAGTTTTATCTAATGATTGTGAAAAAAAATTCATTTATTAAAGCAGATATAATGTTATTAAAGACCATCTTATATCATTTTTTTTATTGTTTTGTGTACAATAAATGTTAAAATAAAAACAAAAAATTTATGTCAATAGGTCCAAATGGTGGTAAGCCAATATTTCCATCTTGGGAACAAGTACAACAAAATGTTCAGCCTGCTTTTGGTAGGAGTATGAGTAAGCTATTGACAGCCTTCAAAGATTTCGGACAGAAGGTTAGCCTTCAAAGTGTTGCACTCCTTGGACAAAATATGGTACCACCAGCTGGTTTAGTTAATGAAAACAAAAAAATCCCTAGTCTATTTGGTGGTAAAGGTAAGTAAATCAAACATAGAATGATTCACCGCAGCCGCATTGTCCTTTTGAGTTTGGATTGATAAATACAAATCCTGACTCAAGCTCTGTCTCAACAAAATCTAGCTTTGTACCAAATAAGTACAGGAGAGCTTTCGAATCAATATAAATATAAATATTTTCATTTTGCAGTTGGATTTTCTCATCTCCTTTTTTTTCTTCATCTACATATTCAAAAGTATAAGCTAATCCCGTGCAACCACTTGATTTAACTCCTATTCTAATGCCGAGAGTTTTCTTATTATCCCTTTGAGCTATTAACTCTCTAATCCTTTGTTCTGCTGTATCTGTAACGCTTATAGGTGACTTTTTCCTATCAACTTTTATTTTTGGTGGTGGTATTAAATCCTGAGAAGGACTTTCACATATTGTTTTAGACATTTTATTTTTTTTATTTATAATTCTAACATTTTTTTATGTTTTAAAAAACACAGTAAAGATTAAATTTATGCTATACCATCAAAAAACCTTTCAATGCAAAAAATAATAAAACAATTAAAATATAAATATCTTGAAGACAATCTAGATATCCTGAAATTACTTGGTGTTGATTTTGGTACAAAAAAGTTTGGCTTTGCAATATTGTATTGGTCTTTGGATGCTGTTCTACCTCTAGGTGTTATGCAAAGATGTAAAAAAGATATAGATTTAATAACTAAAGTATTGCTTACAAATAAGTGCAATGGAGTTATAATAGGTAACTGTAACAACAATTCGAACTTAAAGCATGTAGTGCAGTTGCAGCATGAGATACAAAATGTTTTAGGGGTGCCAGTTTTATTAGAAGATGAAGCCCTCACAACATATGCTGCCAATGAAATGTTGAGAGATATTGGAATGAAGAGAAAAAACCGAGACATGGTTGATGATGCTATAGCTGCACAGCTGATCTTGGAAGGATTTATGTCAGATTTTAAGAAATATATATACAGTAACAGAAACAATAACTAATATTAGTGTCTTTATTTATTCATTTAAGAGCATATTCTGACTACTCATTAGGCATGAGTAACTTAAAACTTAAGCAGATTATCATGAGATGTCATGATTTCGATATGCCTGCTATATGTGTTTCAGACAGAAATATGTTTGGAACCCTTGAATTTGCAATAGGTGCTGCAGCTTCTGGCATTCAGCCAATCATAGGATTTTCAGTTGACATTGATTATGGAACAATCATTTCACTTTTAAGTGGGAAAGTAGAAAAAAACTACAATTTAAATGATCATGTTGGTGAAGCATTACTTATCGTTAAAAGTGAGGTCGGCTACTCTAATTTGATGAAAATTGCTACTAGAGTCGGGGTTGAAAGGCAAGGTTTAGATAAACCTTCTGTTGAATGGGAGTTCTTAGTTCAACACAGTGAAGGATTGATAATCCTGTTTGGTGCCATAAGTGACGATAGAATGCTTTATAAAATAATAAACTCATATGGGCTTGATGGAGCTAAAAACTTTTTGAATTTAGTAAATAATGATACAAAGCTTGAGCCATTCATAGAGCTTACAAGATACAGAGATGGAAGACATAAATCATCAGAAAGAAATTTAATATCATTAGCTTATGATCTTCATATACCAATCGTTGGAACAAATCCGATCAACTTTTTAACCCAAGATACTTACGAAGCTTGTGAAGCATTATTTTGTATAATAAACAACAGATTTTTGATTGAAGAAAATAGGTCTAAAATAAATCCTGAACATCACTATAAATCTCAAGAAGAGATGATGGAAATCTTTAGTGACTTTCCAGAGGCAATAAAAAATACAGAGCTAATAGCACAGAAATGTCATTTCTTCCCTCATAAACAACCAATCAGAATACCTAAATTCGACCCTATTTTGAATGCCAATGAAACCTTAGAGCAAATGGCTACAGATGGTCTTGAGGAGAGAATTAAACATCTATCAATTAATAGGCAACAATACTTTGAAAGACTCAGATTCGAATTAGATTTGATTCAAAAAATGAACTTCTCAGACTATTTCCTTATAGTTTCTGACTTCATTCAGTGGAGTAAAACACAAGGAATTGCTGTTGGCCCTGGACGTGGTTCAGGTGCAAGCTCAATCATCGCTTGGAGTCTAAAGATTACTGAACTAGATCCTATAGAATTTGGATTACTATTTGAAAGGTTTTTAAATCCAGAAAGGATCTCAATGCCTGATTTCGATATAGATTTTTGTCAACTTCGTAGAGATGAAGTATTGCAATATATAGAGAGGAAATATGGTGAAGAGAACATCGCACACATAATAACATTTGGAAAACTGCAGCCAAGAGCTGTATTGAGGGATGTTGGGAGAGTATTACAAATGCCATATGGTTTAATTGATAGGATTTGTAAGATGATTCCTCAAAATCAAGCTAATCCCCTCTCATTACAGCAAGCAATTGATATCGATAAACAATTACAAAAGATTCGTGATGAAGATGTGGCTATAGATAGGCTTTTGACAATTGGATTACAGCTAGAGGGGTGCAATAGAAACATATCCACTCACGCAGCAGGTATAGTCATATCTGAGTTACCAATCGTTGAAGTAATGCCACTTTATAAAGATCCTACCTCTGGTATTTTGTCAGGTCAGTTTTCGATGAAATATGTTGAGGCAGCCGGTCTGATAAAATTTGATTTCTTAGGTCTCAAAACATTAACAGTAATCTCAAACATTCAGCAACTTGTAAAGCATTCTTTAGGGTTTGATGTAAACATATATGAAATTCCTTTAGATGATCGTGATACATATAAGATGCTTGCAGATGGCAATGTATTAGGGGTTTTTCAGCTTGAGGGATCAGCAGGAATACGTGAGGCAGTGAAGCAAATGCAGCCAGACCAACTAGGTGATATTACAGCTCTGACATCTCTCTATCGACCTGGTCCTATGGAAAATATTCCAAAATATGTTGCTAGAAAACACGGACATCAGGAAGTTGAAGTGATCCATCCTGATATAAAAGATGTTTTAAGTGAGACTTACGGGATTATAGTCTATCAAGAGCAAGTGATTAAAATTGCACAGGTTCTTGCTGGTTATAGTCTGGGTGAAGCCGATATATTACGTCGTGCGATGGGTAAGAAAGACAAATTTGAGATGCAACAGCAGAGAAGTGTTTTTGTTACAAAATGTTCTGAAAATGGACTGCCAGAAAGCCAGTCAGAAGAAATCTTTGATCTCGTGAATAAATTTGCTAGCTATGGATTTAACAAGGCACATGGTGCTGCATATGCACTTGTCACATATCAAACAGCTTTTCTGAAGTGTCATTACATAGTTGAATTCTTAGTTGCTTCAATGAACTTAGAGATCCACCTACAGGAAAAAGTCGGATCTTTCTGCGATGAAGCTAAAGGCAATGGTATAGAGGTTTGTAAGCCAAGTATAAATGATTCAATGGTATTCTTTGCGATTGAAGTTTTAAACAACAAATTTGAGCTTCTAGGGGTTATTGAAAGTGATATCATTCAAATGACTGTACAATCTGATGCACCAATTTGTAACAATAATATAAAACGCATTAGATATGGGCTTGGCGGTATAAAAGGAACGGGAATAAAAGCTCTCAATGACATCATTTTGGAAAGGAAAAAAAATGGAAAATTTAAGAGCTTAGATGATTTTTTAAAAAGAACTGCAAAGAACGGATTTAATAAACGTCTGTTCGAACAATTGGTTAGAAGTGGTGCGATGGAGGAATTATATCCTAACAGCCACGTCTTGATACATAATATAGATAAAATCAACCAGTACGTTGCTTCTATTACAAAAGAAAAAAATGACAATGTGAGGCAAATCTCATTACTAAATTTGATGACTAGAGATGAAGATGATGAGAACCCAAGCAGCCTAGAATTAACAATTGTGCCATATTGGTCAAAGACAGAGAAACTACAAGCAGAGCATCATGCATTAGGGTTTTATTTAACAGAACATCCTGTGTTGTTATATGCAAAAATCCTGCAAAAACACAATGTAATGTTTTCTGATGAGATCAATAAATACACATCTCCAGAGTCAAGGGAGATAAGCATAGCTGGGGTTGTGAAGGAATGTAAAATACGCTCCGGAAAAGGAGAAAATGCAGGTAAATATGCATTCTTAAGCGTCGTAGATCCATATGGTTCTATAGATATTTCAGTATTTGATAGCAGTATATTAAATAAACAGGTAAAATTACTTGATGTTGGGCAGTTAGTTTTTTGTACTGCGACGATCAGAAATGATGCGCAAGGGCAGAGAATTCTGTTGCGCTCAATCAAATCTTTAATGACAGCAATCGAAGAATTCATTCAATCTTTTAAGGTTTATGTGACTACAGTTGGAGCTGCTGAATTTTTACATAAAAAAATACAAGAGGAACTTTTAAAAGAGGATAGGAATCTGAAAATTTCCATTGTGGCCATTTGCCCTGATGGCAGTGAAGTACAATTCTATTCAGATAGAGAAATAAATGTAACACATCACTTTATAGCTGAGATTATGAAAGTAGATGGCGTACAAGTTCTGAGTAAAGATAAGGCATAACCAATTTGTTAAAAAAGCAAATTCTGTTATTATAGCTATAAAATACAAAAATTTAGTAGACAATATGGGTTTTAGCTGTGGTTTAGTCGGGTTACCGAACGTAGGGAAGTCAACATTATTTAATGCATTGACAAGTAGTATCAACGCATCAGCTGCCAACTATCCATTCTGTACTATAGAACCAAACTTTGGTAGCGTTACAGTCCCAGACAAGAGATTAGATGTACTAGCTGAGATAGCAGGATCAGAAAAAATAATACCAAATAGAATAGAGTTTGTAGACATAGCTGGTCTGATTGAAGGTGCAAGTAAAGGAGAAGGCTTAGGTAATAAATTTCTTGGTCATATAATGGCAGTGGATGCAATTGCATATGTTTTGAGATGCTTTGATGATGAGGATATAATCCATGTAAGAGATCAGGTAAATCCTCTTTCTGATGCAGAAATTTTAGAGCTTGAACTAGTCTTAGCTGACATGCAAAGTCTACAAAAAAGAATAGTTGCGATTGAGAAGAAAGCTAAGCAAGATAAGGAATTACAGCAGCAGCTAGAAATAATGCAGCTAGTTTTGAAAACTTTAGAAGATGGAAAGCCTGCAACTCAATGCATAACCAAAGAAAACTCAGTTGAAGTAAAGAAATTACAGCTGCTAACTACAAAGCCTTCATTTTTTATATGTAACGTAAAGGAAGAAGATATTTTAACTGGTAATGAGTACACCAAAGCTGTTATGAAATTCGCCAAAGAAAACAATAAAGAGGCAATCATAATATCAGCTAAAATCGAATCAGAAATAGCTTGTATCACAGATGAAAATGAAAGAGCAGAATTCCTATCAATGTTAGGAATGGAAGAAACTGGCCTCGATAACGTTATCAGATGTGGTTATAAAATGCTTGATATGCTGACTTTTTTCACAGTTGGTCCGAAGGAAGCTAGAGCATGGAATGTAAGAAATGGGGCATTAGCACCAGAGGCAGCAGGTAAAATACACTCGGATTTCGAAAGAGGGTTCATATGTGCTGATGTGATAAGCTTCGAAGACTTTAGAGATTGCAATGGATGGGTGAAGGCAAAAGAGAGTGGGAAAGTTGACGTGCAAGGAAAACAATATGCAATGCGAGATGGTGACATTATATTGTTTAAATTCAACGTTTAATATCAATTATTTTTTATTGATGAATTGGATATTATAAACTCTAGTTCATCTTTTGTGAGTTCGCTCTTAACTGCATCTATTGCAACTCTGTTGTGATTTGCAAGCCATTCGATCTCATCTTTATCCATTGTATTAAAATCTATGAGAGATGTCTCGATCGGCACCATAGTTAGCATATCAAACTCAAGGAAACCATCGAATTTTGAAGACTTTCTCACAGCATATAGATTTTCTATTCTCATCCCGAAAGATCCTTCTTTATAGTATCCAGGCTCAATTGAAATGATCATATTTTCCTCAAGTATTACTGTATTTTTTTTCGTAATACCTTGCGGACCTTCATGTACTGATGAGAAATGTCCCACTCCATGTCCAGTACCATGTCCATAATCCAATCCTTTTTGCCATAAAAAATATCTTGCTAAGGAGTCTATCTGAGAGCCATTTGTACCAACTGGAAAGACAGCCTTAGCAAGTGATATATGCCCTTTCAAGACAGCTGTATAAGCTATTTTATGTTCATCTTTTAACCCATCAGCAAATAGAGCTATATTAAATACACGAGTTGTGTCTGTAGTCCCTGCACAGCTATAATGTCCGCCAGAATCTAGTAGATATATTGCATCTTCACCTGATCTCGGAATAGATTTACAAGTACTTTCCTTTGATTGGTAATGAACTATAGCTCCATTTGATCCATAGCCAGATATAGTTCCGAAGCTCTCATCAACAAACTCTGCATTCATATGTCTGAATTTAGATAACTTTTCTGCAGCAGATATTTCATCTACTTTAAATCCATTGTGAATTGACTTGTATAGCCAAAACCAGAACTTACATAAAGCAACTCCATCATGTATGTGAGCTTTTTTAAAACCATCTAATTCAACTGAATTTTTAATTGCCCTAAGCCTCACAGTTGGATCTTCTAAACTAATTGGATGAGAAATATTATTAGAAAGCCATATAGAAGAGTTATCCTGATCAAAAGCTAATCTTAAATGATTTAATTGCTTTATATGTTTTTTAAATTCATCTATCGGATAAAATTCAACTAACTTGTAATTAATCTCAAGTGAATTACTTATGTTTACAAAAAGTTTAACTACCTTAGTTTTTACATCTATAATTGCATAGCAAAGAATAAGAGGATTGTATTGAATATCATTACCTCGGATGTTTAGTAGCCAACAGATTGATGCTGGAGAGGTTGAGATTAAGCAATTGCATTCATTTGGTAATTTTTTTATTACGGCATCTATCTTATCTTCAGCTGACATTCCAGCAACTTCTATAGGGAAATTTTGTACTTGTGAGACTATATTTTCTTCTCCTTTCAACAAATCAACTAAATTCTCATCTACTGACTTAATTTCAAAACCAAACTTCTTACCTATATTCTCATAGTGTTGTATTTCCTTAAAGTTTTGAATCATTGGATCATATCCGATCACACATCCTTTACATATTTCCATAACATCATATGCAGCGGCAGAGTGCATATCTATGATCTTAAAATCATCATTGAGTTCAACTTTTGCCTGTGTTGTATATCTGCTATCTGTAAACAAAATTAAATCTTTTTGTGTGACTATAAGCACTCCATTTGATCCTGAGAATCCACATATCCATTCAAGTCTCTTTTTATGGATGGGAGTATATTCATTTCTCCACTCATCTGTAGAAGGTATTATATATGCATCTACCTTAAATGATTTAATTAGTTCTCGCAGTTCTTCAATCCTTTTCATATCTTCGTAAATATTTCATATCCTGCATCAGTAACACCTATCGTATGTTCAAACTGGGCTGAAAGAGATCTATCTCTCGTAACGGCAGTCCATCCATCATTTAAGAGCAATGTATCTGACTTACCAGCATTTACCATTGGCTCTATTGTGAAAAACATGCCTTTTTCAATTGTAAAGTCGCAACTCTTATCATAGTAATGTAGAACCTGCGGCTCACAATGGAAGATTTTCCCTATTCCATGTCCGCAATAGTCAGTTACTACTGAATATCCATTCTTTTCAACATGTTCTTGAATCGCCTTGCCAATTTCGTTGAACTTAGCACCAGGTTTAACTTTTTCTATTCCAAACATCATGGCATCGTAAGTCACTTGCACTAGCCTCTTAGCCTTTATAGAGACTTTATCTCCAACTAAAAACATTTTACTTGTATCTCCATGCCACCCATCAACTATGACTGTCACATCTATGTTTAATATGTCTCCATTTAGAAGTTTTTTATCACTCGGAATTCCATGACACACTACATGATTGACTGATGTACAGATTGATTTTGGGAATCCTTTATAATTGAGAGGTGCAGGTATTGCACCATAATCAATAATCATCTTATGACATATTTCATTTAAATGATCTGTTGTGACATCTGGCTGAACGTGTTCTTCGATTGCAACTAAAACTTCAGCAGCAAGCTTACCAGCCTTTCTCATTCCTTCATAATCACTTTCACTGTGGATTATTATTTTTTGAGAGATTTTATCTTGACTCATTATGAATTATTTATTTTGGTGTATACTGCAGTTAAATTTATTTCCAAAAGTATAATACCTATATAAGACTTTTATAGCAACTCGTAAAACTGTATATACAATGAAAAAATTGCACCTGAGCTATGATTTATCTTTTGAAGAACTATACACTCTAGATGGACTAAAAAAATTAGACAGTCTGTTTATAGAAAAACTCCTAAGGATATCTCCTGATCTTTGCAATAAGATGTTAGATGCCAGAACTCATCATAATAAACTTTATAAACTTGATGAGTCAAAGCTCATCTTAGAGTTGGCTCCACATTTAGAATCATTTATTTCTGAATTATTTTCTATTCAGAATTCAGTTGAGAATTATAAAGATGAAGATAAGAAATTAGATATAATATACCAATGCAATAAGTCTTTTATACAAAAGCATGTAATGAATTTAGATAAAAACATGTCTGAGATCATTGCAAACATAAACACTACCAAAACATCTCTTATGATGTATGGGGTTGTTTTACCTTCTGATCCACACAATGTATTGGAAGCTGAAATCGACATGTCTACAACATTCCTTGAGATATATGAACAGTCTAACTCTGAGGATGAAGAATGGGCTACATATCATAGAGAAATCCTCACTCATGTTGAAAATTACTCCCTTTGGGCTGTAAAATCATTTGAAGGACGAAAGTTCCATATGAATGGAGCTCTTTTCAGAGTAGCTATGAAGCTTGACTACAACAACCTTATTCCAGATCTCAAAAACTTTTCTAACTTCTCACAACAGAGCATTACTGTTACAAAAAATGGTGAAATGCTTGCATGGATTCTCTTTGCAGCAAACTTCAAAATACCAACAACTCTTGAGAGATGGAGCTTTAATAATAAGAAAACAATTTTACATTCTAAACAAAGAGGGATATTAAAAATTGCCTACACTTCTACAATAATGAATTTCCCAGAATCGTTTGTTTGTACATATAATAATATTGACTATCAGAAAAACTTCTTATTTAGAATTTTAAATCATCCAGAAAAATCTGATGTAAATAATATTATCAGCGAGCGATATACTTATTTAAGCCTTGATCCTGATCATTTAAGAACAAGAAGTGGATTTGGATTGAATGATATTCAAACAACTTCTGTGCAAGCCTCACATGAAGCAAACTATTGTTTATATTGTCATAATCGCTCTAAAGACAGTTGTTCTCACGGTATGAAACAAACAGATGGATATCAAGAAAACCCTTTAAAAGTAAAATTGCAAGGGTGTCCTCTTGAGCAAAAAATTTCTGAGATGCATCTATTGAGATCTAATAGAAATGTTATAGGGGCACTTGCGACAATCATGATAGATAATCCAATGGTTGCAGCTACTGGTCACAGAATATGTAACGATTGTATGAAAGGGTGTATTTTCCAAAAGCAAACACCAGTTAATACTCCGTCTGTTGAGAGTAAAATTCTAAAAGATGTCTTATACTTCCCTTTCGGATTTGAGATTTATAGCCTGCTTAGCAGATGGAATCCACTCAATTTTATAAATTCTTTACCTAAAGCACCTAATAACCATAAAGCCTTGGTTGTTGGATTAGGACCTGCAGGATTCACATTGATTCATTATCTATTAAATGCTGGAGTAAATGTGGTTGGGGTTGATGGATTAAAGATTGAACCTTTGATTAGCAAATTTACAGGCATATCAAATGATGGCAGTAGATGTAGCTTTGAACCAATAGATAATATACAAAATCTTTTTGAAAAGCTTGAAAGTAGGACTCCAAAAGGCTTTGGTGGTGTGATGGAATATGGAATCACAGTACGTTGGGATAAAAACATGCTCGACATTATAAGATTACTGTTACTTAGAAGGAAAAACTTCAGAATGTATGATGGCGTGAGATTTGGTAGTAATTTAACCTATAATGATTGCAGAGAATTTAATCATCTAGCATTTTCTGTTGGAGCAGGTAGTCCTAATATACCAGACATAAAAAATGTTCTTACAAAAGGTGTGAGGATGTCATCTGACTTTCTAATGTCATTACAAGCTGGAGGCGCTCATAGGAGTAAAGTTATACTTCCACTTGAAATCAGGATGCCGATAGTTGTAATTGGTGCTGGTCTCACAGCAGTAGATAGTGCAACTGAAGCAATCCAATACTATTTAGTACAAATCAGAAAGTTTCTAAATCAATATGAGTTGTTAGGTGAGAAGTTCATTGCATCATTAAACAAAGAAGACAAGATAACTGCGAGAGAATTTATTTCCCATGCAAGACAATTGAAAAAGAATCCTAAAAAGTCCAATCAGTTGATTGAAAAATGGGGTGGAGTGACAATCTTATACAGAAAAACTCTTCAGGATTCACCAGCATATAGAATTAATCATGAAGAGCTAGCTGCAGCATTTGAAGAAGGTATAAAGTTTGTTGAAAATGCAGTGCCAAACGAGATTTTAGATGATGAATTCGGTCATTGTAAAGGAGTAGTTTGTACAATCAATGGAAAAAACACATTCATACATGCCAAGTCAGTAATAGTTGCAACTGGAACAAAGCCAAATACATTTTTAAGCAAAGAAGATCACAGACTTATAAATAATCCTAAAGTTAGTTATTTCGGAGATGCAGATCCAAAATATAACGGCAGCGTTGTTAAAGCTATGGCAAGTGCAAAAAATGGATATAAAAAAATATTAGAACAACTAAAAAACTCTAAGACAAATAATGTTGATATATTTAAGAAATTTGATGCCCTACTTACTTGTAAAGTCAAAGAAGTTGTCAGGCTTACACCTAATGTTATAGAAGTTATAGTAAAAGCACCTTTAGCAGCAGCCCATTTTGAACCTGGACAGTTCTTCAGGCTGCAAAAATATGAATCGAACACCAGTGCTATAAAAGGATATAAATTTCCTATGGAAGGTCTTGCATTGACAGGTGCTGCTGTGAAAGGTGATTACGTTTCACTTGTTGTCTTAGAGTTGGGATTATCATCAAAACTATGTAATTTATTAAAACCTAACGAAAAAGTTGTTTTAATGGGACCAACAGGTATGCCAACAAGTATCCCACACAAAAAAACTGTATTGTTAATTGGTGGTGGATTAGGCAATGCTGTACTTATTTCAATTGGTAAAAAAATGCGGGAGCAAGGTTGTAGAGTGTTGTATTTCGCAGGATATAAAAAGCTTAGTGATCGATTTAAAGTACAAGAGATAGAAGAAGCTGCAGACACAGTCATATGGTGTTGTGATGAGGGATTATTTAGTGGTTCAAGATCTTCTGATGTAGTGTTTCATGGAAATATAATTGAAGCTATAAAGTCTTATCCTAAAGATATGGAAATACAAAGGTCTGATATTCAAAAGATGATTGTAATTGGATCAGATAGTTTGATGGCAGCTGTTGCTGAAATGAGAAAAGATACTAAAATGCCTTACCCAGGGATAGCATCAGTTAACTCACCAATGAATTGTATGATGAAGGAGATATGCGCTCAGTGCATTCAAAAACATAGAGTAGGTGATGAAGATATATATATTTATAGCTGCGCATCTCAAGATCAAAATATAGATACAGTTGATTTCAAACATCTTGAGAAAAGACTAACTCAAAATAGTTTACTTGAAAAAACTGCAGACAAGTTCTTTACAAAAATCAAGCATAAGAATTAGTGAGGAGATTTACAGCCCTCATAGTGTTAGATAAAAGATATGCAACTGTCATCGGCCCAACACCACCCGGTACAGGTGTTATATGCCCAACTATGTCAATTACATCATCAAAGTACACATCACCAATAATCTTATCTCCTATCTTATTTATACCTACATCGATCACTATTGCACCAGGTTTAATATAATCTTTTGTTACTAAATTAGGTATCCCAACTGCAGCAATTAATATGTCGCTTTCACTGCAAATTCTAGCTATATCATTTGATTTAGAATGTACAATTGTCGTACTGCAATCACTTTGTAATAATAGTTCTGCTACTGGCCTACCAACTATATTAGATCTCCCAATCACCGTGGCTCTCATGCCTGTAAGATCTTTTTTGACGCTTTTGATTAGGTGCATTATACCAAGTGGAGTGCATGGAATAAAAGTTGCATTCTGATTGTGTAAGTTACCTACGCTGACAGGTGAGAATCCATCAACATCTTTTTTAGTTGAAATACTAAGTAAAACTGCATTTTTATTTATATGTTTTGGGAGAGGCATCTGCACTAAAATACCATGTACAGAATCATCTTGATTTAAAAAATCTATAAACTTTAGTAATTCATCATTTGTGATTTTCTCATCAAAAATGTGCAGCTCTGTTTCTATTCCAACTTCTTGTGCACGCTTTGTTTTGATTTTAACATAGATGTGGCTGGCAGGATTGTTACCGACAAGCACAATTGAAAGCTTAGGTCTTATATTGATTTTTAATACATCTGAGGCGATTTTATCCCTAAGGATTTTAGATTGAAAGTTACCATCAATGATTTTATTTTGCATTACGAAAGTTTTTTAGTTTTGAGAATAGCATATGTTTGAATTTTTCAGAATCTAGTATGTGTTACTTTATCTTTGGGTTCTTACAGAATCATTTTCTGAAGATATCCATTTTTCAAGGAGTTTTTTCATATGATCAAGATTGGTACCAGAAATTTTATCTATAATAAGATCATTAGTAACAGCAGCTGCAGTAACTATCTCAGAGCCTTTATATAAGACAAATTTGTAAAAACCTCGATCTTCTAAATGTTTTTCATAATAGATTTTTTCAAGATCATGAAATATATATCTCAAGCAAAGTCCATTAAACCCAGTTCTTTTTATGATTTCACTAATTAGAGAGTTTTTCTCAAGAGAGTATTTAGTCCTATCATCTGGATACCTATGAGATAATTCTAGCTTAAGTTTTTCATAATTATTTTTTACCTCAAAGTTATCTCTAAGATAGTCTCTGAAGAGCAAATTTTGTTCTATCTCTGGATTGTTTCCTGCAAATACATGGATATGTACATCACCTGATGAGAAATATCTTCTGAATGGAATACCAAATTCTCCATAGAATCTATATCCTTCAATTGAACTAACTGATGAAATTTGCCTTACAGCAACTATAATATCTATGATGGGTTTAGCGCTCAATCCTTCAACTGCTGTAGAGCCTATGTGATGAATTTCTATACAGTTGTTAGCAAATGTTTTCTTAATCTTTTCAGCTTCTGATTTAAACCTGAACTTCCATTTTGGATCATACTTTACAACTTCATTTTTGGACATTTTTTATGTTTTATTTTTCAAGCTCATCGATTAAATACCAAAGCTTTGTCAGTGCATCATTTCTAGCTCTAAATGAAGCAAAAGTTTTTTCTTTACGAGCATCTGCAATATGACTTGCAAATACAATATGTTGACTCCCTTTTTCAATATATCCAACAAACCAACCATGTTGAAGTTCTGTTTTATTGCCATCTTTATCAAACTGCCTGCCACTACCAGTCTTGCCATAGAGTTTCCAACCACCTGCCATTTCTTTGATAAACATAATGTTTTTTGTTTTATCGTAACTTTCATTACTTAAAGGAAATTTATGATCTAATACTTTTTGAATAAACTCAGTTTGCTCATGAGGTGATATTTGTAATGAACTTGAAAGCCATGCGTTTGTAAGGCCACCTGAAAGATCCATATTTCCATAAGAGAATTTTGTCACATAATCTTTAAATTTCTCCATGCCTAGTTGCTTGGTCAAAACTTGGCTATACCATACACAAGACTCTTTCATCCAACTCTGTGGAGTTTGATCTTTTTTCCAGGCATCCCTCCAATCAACATAACCTTCTTTAAACTGCCAAGATGGATCACTCTCACTCTTCAGAATACCAGAATCGAAACCCATTAAACTCAGTGGAATTTTAAATGTAGATTCCGGTGCATAACGCTTGCTACAATCACCTTCAATTTTTAAAATCTTATCATTTTCTTTTGCAATAAAACAAAATTCAGAAGCAAATACTTGAGATGAATGCAAAACAGTAAAAAGCAATAAAATTAAAATTAGTTTTTTCATTGTCATTGATATTTTCTATAGGAGGAGGGTATGAGAAAACCCAGCGCGGATGCGCCAGGGAAGTGTTATGCAGGAATATAACCTAGTTTGATTGCATCAGTTATATAAACTATCTGACCTCTATGACCAGGAACAGCACCTTTGATTGCTATGATTGATAAATCCAAATCAACATCTACTATTTCAAGATTTTGAGTTGTAATTCTTTTAGCACCCATGTGGCCGCACATTTTCTTTCCTTTGAAAACTTTACCAGGATCTTGTCTTTGACCAGTAGAACCACCAGATCTATGACTTGCAGATACACCGTGAGATGCTTCAAGTCCTCTAAATCCATACTTCTTCATCACACCTGCAAATCCTTTACCTATACTGATTGAACTAACGTCAATTAGCTGTCCAACATGGAAATGATCTGCTTTCAGCTCAGTACCAGAATTAATTAGAAAACCTTCTGTGACTCTGAACTCTTTAGAATGACGGAATGAATCTATTCCAACTTTCTTTGCAAGACCAGCTTGAGGTTTTTTAATATTTTTAGAAGAGCCATATGCAACATGTACTGCCTTATAGCTTCCTTGATCTTTTGTTTCAAGGACTACATTTCTATCAACTTTCAAAAGGGTTACAGGGATTGTGTTACCCTCCTTTGTGAAGATTTGAGTCATACCAACTTTTGTTGTGATAAGACCCGTTCTACGAGCTATATTTGTCATTTTTTATCTCCTTCTAATACTTTGATTTCCACTTCTACACCAGAAGCAAGTTCTAGTTTCATCAGCGCATCTATTGTTTGTTCAGATGGATTGATAACCATATTTCTCCTGAAGGTCCTGATTTCAAACTGCTCTCTAGACTCTTTATCGATGTGAGGAGATCTATTTACAGTAAATCTTTCGATCTTCTTTGGCATAGGAATAGGTCCATGTACCGTTGCACCAGTTTTCTTGACGGCTTCAACAACTCTGCTGACTTCCATATCAAGAATCCTGTAGTCAAATGCTCTGAATTTTATTTCAATTTGTGTATTTGCACTCATTATGTGTACCTATTACTGAATTATTTCCGCAACGACACCAGCGCCAACTGTTCTGCCGCCTTCACGAATAGCGAATCTTAATCCTTTGTCCATAGCTACTGGGCAAATTAATTCAACTGAAATCTCTGCATTATCTCCAGGCATAACCATTTCAACACCATCTTTCAATGTAATACTACCTGTAACGTCAGTTGTTCTGAAGTAGAACTGCGGACGATAATTTCTGAAGAAAGGAGTGTGTCTACCACCTTCACTTTGAGTTAATACGTAGATCTCAGCTTTGAATTTTGTATGAGGTTTAACTGAACCTGGTTTACAAAGTACTTGACCTCTTTCAACATCTTCTTTCTTTGTACCACGTAGAAGAACACCCACATTGTCACCAGCCATACCGCTATCAAGTTCTTTTTTGAACATCTCAACACCAGTACATATTGTTTTTACAGTATCTTTGATACCAACAATTTCAATCTCTTCACCAACTTTCACCATGCCTTGTTCGATACGACCTGTAACAACAGTACCACGACCAGGAATAGAGAAAACATCTTCTATTGGCATTAGGAATGGTTTGTCTGTTGGACGCTCAGGTATAGGAATGTGTTCGTCAACTGCTTTAATCAATTCACGGATTGCAGCTTCACCTTCAGGCTTACTTTCAAGAGCTTGTAGAGCAGAACCTTTAATGAATGGAATATTGTCTCCATCAAATCCATTATTGCTAAGGATCTCACGTACTTCCATTTCAACTAGTTCTACTAACTCAGCATCATCAACCATGTCAACTTTGTTTAGGAAAACAACCATTGCAGGGACGCCAACCTGTCTTGCAAGTAGAATGTGCTCACGTGTTTGTGGCATCGGACCATCAGCCGCACTTACAACTAGTATAGCGCCATCCATCTGAGCAGCACCTGTGATCATATTTTTAACGTAGTCGGCGTGACCAGGACAGTCAACGTGACCATAGTGTCTTGTTTCACTCTCGTATTCAACGTGAGCTGTATTAATTGTAATTCCTCTTTCTCTTTCTTCTGGAGCTTTATCGATAGAACCATATTCTACATATTTTCCGAAGTATTTTGTGATTGCAGCTGTTAAGCTTGTTTTACCATGGTCAACGTGTCCGATTGTTCCTATGTTGACGTGTGGCTTTGTACGTTCATATTTTGGTGCCATTGTTTTGTATTCTTTTTAAAAAATTAGTAATTTTAATGCGTAGCATACTATACTACACAAACAAATTTTTTCATATCCTTATATAACTAACCTAAAACTTCATTTTTCACAAGTAGTATTGAAAAAATACTGAGATTTTAAAAAAAAAATGTACTATAGGAAATTATATATTTCTACAAATAAATTCTTTTCTAATAAAAATGTATTTTCAAGATATAATTTTCAATCTGCAGAAGTTCTGGGCTGACCAGGGATGTATGATGCTTCAGCCATATGATATGGAGGTCGGAGCTGGTACATCACATCCAGCAACTACTCTTAGATGTCTAGATGCCAATCCTTGGAATATTGTATATGTGCAACCTTCAAGGCGTCCTACCGATGGTAGATATGGTGAGAATCCAAATAGAACTCAACACTATTATCAGCTACAAGTAATTATGAAACCATCGCCGGAGAATATTCAAGAGTTATGTCTGAAAAGTTTAGAAGTTGTTGGAATAGATATGAAAAAGAATGATTTGAGATTTGTTGAAGATAACTGGGAAAATCCAACTTTAGGTGCATGGGGCCTTGGATGGGAAGTATGGTGTAATGGGATGGAGGTTCTGCAATTTACTTATATGCAGCAGCTTGGAGGTATTGAATTGAAATCAATACCAGCAGAGGTAACGTACGGACTTGAAAGACTCGCAATGTATATTCAGAACGTTGACAACCTTTGGGATATAAAGTGGAACAAAGATTTTACATATAGAGATGTATTTCTTCGCTCAGAAATAGAATATTCAAGATACAACTTCGAACTAGCTGACATTGATGCCCTATATAAATTATTTAAAATTCACATAGGAGAAGCAAAGAGATTGCTTGAGTTAAATAACCTAATGCCCGCATATGATCAGTGTTTGAAGTCATCTCACATATTTAATCTGCTTGAAGCGCGTGGAGCATTCAGTGTATCTGAAAGAGCTACATATATGGGTGAAATTAGGAATGTTGTGAGAAAATGCTGTGAAAGTTGGTATAAGGCAACTTAATTCATTATAAAATATTCTTATTTATAATTTCAACATTACAGTTAAGATAAATATGAACATTTATGATGTTTTTGATAAAGATGAATTAATTCAAATAGTTAAAAATATACACGACCTCATTGAGAAGATTGAAGCTATAAAACTCTTGTCAGCACTTACTAATGAGTACCAGAAAGATTTATTAAATACAGAAATATATATTTATATTAACCCATTAGAAGATTCTCATTTAATTAATGTTGATGATCTTTAAAATTGTAGAGATTAATGATCTCAGCTGCAGTCTCTTCTATTGCCTTGCTTGTAACATCTATAACAGTGATGCCAAAGGATTTAAAAATTGAATTTGCATAAGATATCTCTTCCCTTATAGATGTATCTGAAGAATAATTATTCATAATTGAATTATTGGCGATTGTCATATCTAAATTTTTATCATCGTATAAAAGTGATAGCCTTGCATTTCTTATCTTTGATAATTGGTTTGGTAAAATTGTTAAACCTAATATTAGTGGTGATTTTGTTTGTATTAGATGTTCTAGCTTTGGAATACTTACTGGAAGCCCTAGGATAATAGGATAATTTGCAACATTATATCCCCTCTGACCTAAATATAGTGAAGTTGGTGATTTTGATGTCCTAGAGACTCCAAGGAGTACTATATCTGCTTTTTCATAATTTTCTGTATGTTGTCCATCATCATGTTGTATGACAAAATTTATACTATCTATTTTTTGATAGTATTCCTTATCTAACAATTTGTATTTACCTGGTTTAGTATCTGAAGGCCACATAGAAATGTTTTCAGAAATAAAAGATACTAAATTATCCAGTGGACATATGACAGGAATAGATAGTTTTTTACATGTAGATAGAAAGTAATCTTTTATCTCACAGTTACCCATTGTATATATTACAACTCCTGGATTAGCATTGAAAGCTTCAATCATAACATCAACTTGTTCTTTAGTACGTACGAGTAAGAAAAGATGTTCTGTGAATTCAGCATCAAGAAATTGCACCAGAGTAGCCTTACTTACAGCCATTACTGTCTCACCGGATGAGTCAGAGACTAGGTATACGTCAAGAACTTTTTTTGTCATTAGGTGTTTGTTTTATTTTTGATATTATTATTGAACCTATCATAACAACTAAAATGAAGCTAAGTGAAAAAGTTTTAGGAATTAATATGTGTTGTGGTAGCAATATTAATTTTATTCCTATGAATCCAAGAATCAAAACTATTCCATGTTTCAAATATGTATAATGTTGTACGCTATGCGCAACACAGAAGAATAAAGATCTTAAAAAAGCTATGCTTAATATGTTTGATGTGAAAGCTATAAAAGAATCTTTTGTAACTGAAAGAACTGCTGGTATTGAATCAACAGCAAATAAAATGTCAGCTTTTTCAATCAGAATTAATGCTAATAAATTTATTGTAGGCATTGTTTTCCCATCAATTTTTGTAAAAAACTTATCTGATTTACATTTAACAAAATACTTTTGATAGAATGGAGGTTTATTTATCTCTAGATTGTATCTGTAATTAACAAGGATTGATGAAACAATAATATGGATTGCACTAATTATCAGAATCAAACCAAAAATGTAGAAAATTGCAGTGAATTTTTGAATTAGTTGCATCGCAAAAAGAATCATTAATAGCCTCATGACAACTGCGCTGATAATTCCTATTTTCAAGATCAAATGTTGTTTTTTTTCACTTATCTTTAGCCTTTCAAAAATCATTATAAATACAAAAATATTATCTATACTTAATGATAGTTCAATTAAATAAGCAGTTAGGAAATCTGTACTATGATCTTGCAGTACGAGCTTTTGAAACGACAAAAATTTTAAAAATAGACAACAAAAAATTGCTGATATCATCCAAAAGATTACACTGTAGAGATTTGCTTTAAGTTTTAAACTATTTTTTGAAATGGCATATCTGTCAATAAATGCCAAAGCACTTAATAAAACAAAAAAATAAACCCAATATTCTGTGCTGAAATCTGATGTGCTAGACATTTCCAAAACTCTGTTGTTAACTATTAATTCTATTATATAATAATGCATGATCTTACATCAACAGACAATCACTTTGTTCTACATGTGAATCAGAAACATTACTGTCTTTTATACAACAGCAAATGAGAATAAACTTATTAAGTCCATTAACAATCAGTAAGATAGCAACAGGTGAGGTAGTAGATAGACCGCTATCAGTTGTAAAAGAACTGCTTGAAAATGCAATAGATGCAAAGGCAACTGAGATCAATATAAATATACAAAGAGGTGGCAGAAGTCTCATTTATGTTTCAGATAATGGCGTAGGGATAGATCAAGATGATTTATTGTTAGCAGTCACAAGGCATGCAACATCAAAAGTCAAAGAAGACGATATATCTAATATTTTATACATGGGATTTAGGGGTGAAGCACTTGCCTCTATAGCAACAGCTGGGAGACTTCATTTGACAACAAGAACTGCGAATAGTGATAAAGGATGGAATATTAAATTAGATGATGGGATATCTCCAATACTCTCAGATCTTTCATCAATTTCTATTAATCCTGCTCCACACAATGTTGGCACTACAGTTGAAGTGAAAGATCTATTTTGCTTTATGCCCAATAGAATAAGATTTTTGAAACCTGAGACAAGTGAAATGGTTGCTTGCACTGAACTGATAAATTCATTAGCTATAGTGCATCACAACATAAAATTCACTTTAACTCATAATGATAAGTCTATCCTTGAGATATTGTATGATGATGACATTGAGAGAAGAATCAGTGCAGTTTTAGGTTCTGAATTTATTGAAAATACTGTCCACTTCGACACCGGAGAGAATTACAATGAAATAAATAGAATTAGATTGTATGGATATATCTCAATTCCAACAAATAACAGAAGTAGTCAAAATAAGATTCTAACATTTGTTAATAAAAGATTGGTGAAGGATAACTTTCTAAATAAATTGGTCAGGGCTGCATATTTCAATACTTTACCTGAAGGCGTATTTCCTACTGTTATATTATTTCTAGAAATGCCTAATAAGTGTGTTGATGTAAACATCCATCCTAACAAGTCAGAGGTAAGATTCAGTGATGAAAGAATTATTAGAGAAATCATAATAAATTCGATAAGGGATTCAATTAGGAAAGCTAAGACAACTTCTAAAATCCCGCAAAGAATAATTCAAAAAACAGTTGAAGAAAAATTACAACCAACATTACTTCCATTCTCTCAACTTAGTGATTTTTATAAACAAGAAACTCATCAACAACCATCTTATAAACAAGAACAAACTCATACCACAACAATACAAACAGTAAGTAATGTTAGCCCCAGCAAAGAAATCTCAGATGGTTTTCTTGGTATTCCTAAGTTCCAAATCGGTACTAAATATGTGATTGCAGAAAACATTAACGGACTGATTTTAGTTGATCAACA
Organism: Candidatus Fokinia solitaria; assembly: GCA_943325105.2. Classification (GTDB taxonomy): domain Bacteria; phylum Pseudomonadota; class Alphaproteobacteria; order Rickettsiales; family Midichloriaceae; genus JALQUO01. The sequence continues at coordinate 28,240 of CALPOD020000001.1, forward strand.
TGCAGCGCACGAGAGAATAGTTTTAGAGAAAATAAACAAAGACAAACTAACAATACAAAAGCTTATCATTCCACTTGCTGTTGACTTCGGACATACTGAGAATGCACTTCTGATGTCAATGTCAGAGAATTTAAAAGAAATAGGTATTACTTTGACTTCTGATGATCATGCAAATGTTCTCATCCATTCAATTCCGTCTTTGCCAGGAAATATAGATATAATTTCCTTGCTGAAAGATATTATCTCAGACATAGATGGATATTTAGAAACATTTAAATTACATCAAGATAAAATCCTCACCAAAATTGCATGTCATTCTAGTATCAGGGCTGGTAGAAAGCTTAATATAGAAGAGATGGAAAGCTTGCTGAGATTAATTGAAAAAACAGACTTCGCTAGTCAATGTATTCATGGCCGTCCAACATACATAGAACTTTCAATTCAATATCTAGATAAATTATTTGAAAGACTCTAAATTTGAAAAAGTTATTGACTTTTTTACAACACAGTTATAAAATAAACCCTATTATCTTACTACAACAAAACAACTAAATAAAATGCTCAGTCTTAATCTACAAGAACATTTAGACAATTCTCAGAGATATTTTTTTAATAAAAATAAAGATTTGAAGGTTTCCTATAACAATACAAACTTAAACTACAATGATGTGCTGCAACTTTTGAATGCATCGGAAACATTTGAAGCGACTTTGCCTAATGGTTTAAAAGTTGTGTATAGACAAACACACTCTCCATTAGTTAAAGTACAATGTATTTTTGATGTTGGATTCAGAGATGATGGTAATCTACCTGGCTTATCACACCTCACTGAGCACATGGCCTTTAGAGGTACTGAAGATAGAACTGTGCAGGATATATGGTCAAAGTTTGTTTTTTCAGGGTATGGGAACGCATATACAGCATATGCATTAACTGGGTTTTATTGTTTTACACGTAAAAATGACTACTCTGATATAGTTAAAGTTATGGTTGATATGTTTAGTAATTCTATATTACCAAACTTAGAAACAGAAAAAAAGATTGTTGCACATGAACTGGATCTATACATAGATAACACGCAGAACAGGCTTTTCAATACAATATTTACTAATGCATTAGGGATAAATTTGTGTGATAGCTCCACGCAGAAACAGTATCTCCCTAAAATAACTCCAAAGGATGTTAAAGATCATATGGAAAAGTACTATGTGCCATCCAATGCAAAATTGTTAATTGAAGGTAATGCTGGTAATAGAGAAAGTGTATTCAAAACATTAGATGCATTAACTTCTAAGTGGGGACCAATTCAAACAAAGTCAGATGATAATAGTCAAAAAGATCCTAAAGTATATGTCGATGCTCTGCAAAAGAATTTAGAGAATCTAAAAACATCAGATGTTGCACTGAGAGCATATCCTAAAGTTGAGTATAAACCTGGTTTGTATAAATATGCGATGAACAATGAAACTGCACATTGTGCTCTATTGTTTAAAGGCAGTCCTTGTAATCACGAAAACATCCAAAATTATGTAAAAGATAACATCTTATTGCATCTAATCTGTCAGAATTATGTAGAAGGCAATATGACAAACACAGCACGTCATGAACAAGGTTTAACTTATACAGGGTTGAGACCATTTAGTGAGACAGATGTAGATTTCGGATTATGGGGATTATATAGTCATACAGATAAAAAGTCAGTACCAGAACTTTTAAAAACAATGGCTAAAGAGCTCGGTCAGGTGAAAAGTAGAATCAACAACAAAAATGTTGATGAGGCAATTAGTAATACTAAGTACTTTGTATATGACTCAGAGCTAAGAAATTTAGGTGTTAGTATGGATGACTTTAGGTTGGTGGCAGACTCAATTACTGTAAAGGAAATGAAATCATATTTTGATAGTAGTATTGCCTCTAAGTGTACAATTGCAATTGCAGGAGGTTTTGAAGATGCCCCTCTAAATAATGCTTTATATTCTGAAGTTAATACCATTCTTGCACATTTGTAGATAATTTACAAAATACCATGTAGATGTTAGTATATAGGCCTTTAATCAACATTAACTAACACCGCATGAGTATATCTCGAGATAGCAAATACTTGCCTTTTTTGTTTTTACTGTTACCACTTTCATTCTTTGCATTCCAATTTATATTACGTCTGTGGCCAAGTCTAACAATGCAAGAAATTATGCATCGTTTTGAAATTGATGCTACAAGCTATGGTTTATTAGCTTCTGTATATTATTATGGATATGCAGGCATGCAGATACCAATAGCGATCGCATTGGATAGATTTGGACCTAGAATCATATTAGGATTATGTGCTTGTCTGTGTGGTTGCAGCATGTTAATTTTTTCTTATACTGAAAACTTTTATATCGCATTAATTGCTAGATTTTTAGTTGGCGTAGGATCAGCTGGTGGATTTCTAACTATAGCAAAAGTTGTATCTGAATGTTTTAAAAGTGAAAGTTATAGTAAAATGATTGGGATATCCTTCTCTATTGGATTACTGGGAGCTGTATATGGTGGAAAACCATTAAATATTTTATTGAATTCATATGGATCTGAGATAGTGTCTACATTCCTCAGCTTTATTTCGATCTTGATAGGCTTACTGTCACTTTTATTCCTCAAAGTTAGAGTTAAGCATGACAATGAAGTCGAAGCTTTCAAAATTCAAAATATACTTGAAATATTCAAGTCGCCAACAATTATACTGCTTGCAGTCATAAACTTATTAATGGTTGGAGTTTTAGAAGGTTTTGCGGATGTATGGGGTGTAAATTATATTGTTACAGCATTTGATATAGATAAGAGCTCTGCAGCAGAGGTCACATCATTTATTTTCATTGGCATGTTATTTGGAGGTCCTTTATTAGCATTTCTAAGTACAAAAATTGGTTATTATTTTTCAATAGTATTGGCAGGAATTACAATGGCTGCATGTATTTTATATATGCTGTTTTATGAAGGTGACTTCAATTTAATATTATTTAGCTCTATTTGTTTTTGCATGGGAGTTATGTGCTGTTATCAAGTGCTTATTTTTACAATTGGTAGTCAGAATTCTAAGCCTGCAGTATTGAGTTTAACATTGGCTTTTTTAAACTGTATCAACATGTTAGGTGGTGCTTTTTTCCACAGCATTATAGGTCTTAGTATGGATTTCTTCTCAAACAGATTGGTTAAAGATGGTTTATATTCAGTGGATGTATATCAAAAAGCTTTATTAGTAATTCCATTTTGCAGCGTTCTTGGCAGTGTGCTAACCATAGCAATAAGAAAACTCAATAAATAACTTCTTATGTTGTGTTTGTACAACATGCACAACTAATTATATTATTCATTATATCTATATCGATTATATATTTTTATACTAGTTGGCATTATAAGTGATAGAATGCAAAATTTTTGCTAAAAAATAGTAAGTCCTTTAATGTCAAGAGATAAAATAAAAGATAAAGTCAAAGAATCTTTAAATGATATTTCAGTATCAGAACAGAAACAACAAAATGATGATATAGAAGCTCTCATAGAAGCAATCTCAAGACATAATAAAAACCAACAATTCTTAGGTCAAAATACTGTAAAGCATTTTGATAACTCTACTAATGATTTAAATACCGGTCATAGGAGCAGATTGAAAACAAGATTTTTGAATTCTCCAAGGAGGGCTTTGCCAGATTATGAAATTCTTGAAATGATTCTATTTTATACTATTGTTAGAAAAGATACAAAGCCAATTGCAAAGATTTTATTGAAAAAGTTTGGATCACTTGCAGGCATTGTTTTTGCTGATGATGCATCTCTGAAGACTATTGCAGGTGTAGGTGAAGGTGTGATTTTTTTCATAAAATTGTTAGCAGATTTTTTCTCAAGACTTTGTGTCCCTCAACAGAAGGGTGAAGTGCATGTGTTGAGTAGTTGGCTTGCTGTATTGAACTACTGTCAACTAACAATGGGATTTAAAAAAAGTGAATCATTCAGAGTGCTAATGTTAAATAAAAAAAATGTTTTAATAGCAGATGAATTCATTGATGCAGGAACAGTAGATAAAATAGCTATATATCCACGTGAGATCTCCAAAATGACTTTGTTGCACGGCGCGGCTGCAATAATATTGGTCCACAACCATCCTAGTGGAGATCCTAATCCATCAAGGGAAGACATAGAAATCACAAACAAGATCATTGAAGCGCTTCTTCCAATAAGTGTGGCAATGCATGATCATGTCATAGTGGCTGAGCACAACCACTTTTCATTCCGTGCAGCTGGTTTGATTTGAGATCTGATTTTATATATCCTGCTGGCCAATATTATCAATATTTAATTCAGAAGCTTTGTCAGAGTCTTCATAATTGATGTAAGCAAGCAATCCACTTGATACTGGAATCTCGATAATATTTTTGAAAAAAAAGGAAAGAAATGATTTAAATGACATATTTTCAAATGCTATTTCAAATATAAACGCATTGAGAGTTGTTTGAATAACAGCTCCACCAATCGCACTTGCAATAACTGTTTTTGTTAATGAAGCATCATCTCCTGCGAAATATTCTCCTAATTTATATCCTGAAAAGCTCCTTACAGCATTCACTGTAAAATTTGATATTGGATCTTTAAAGCTTATTTCATCTTTAAAGCTTTTTGATATTTGATTTTGTAAAGCAAAAGAGTGTTTAATGGAAAAGTTCTTTACATTTCTAAAGTCTTCTACATGCTTTACAACAGCAGGTACATAAACTGCAGCTGCAGATGCTATTATTTTACTAAATGTCATATGTTGTTTTATTTGTTTATTTTTTAATACAGTTTGTAATATATATCACAAATATTAAACTTATATTACAGGAAATAAAAAAATTCACTTACCTATGCAGAAGGTTGAGAAGATTTTATCTAGGACATCATCTAGAGTTATTTTTCCTGTTATAAATTCTATTTCTGATACTGCATTTCTAATCTTTTGAGCAGTAATCTCAAGTTGCTGAGATAAGTCAATTGATCTTAGATAAGTAATGCATTCAACTAACTTTTCTTTTTGTCTTTGCTGAGTTGTGACGATAGTATCTGAATCTACTGAGAATTTTTCTTCTATTAACGATGAAATTTTATCAATTAGTAGATCTAAATTATATACATTCTTTACTGAAAAAGGGATGTATTTCGAATTGATCTTGTCTGTAAGGTCAAACTTATTCATCAGAACTATTGAGCTATCATCTATGTTGAAACCATCTATTTCATCTTGCATTGTTGTTAGAGAATCAAATACATATATTTTAATATCAGCTTTATCTAGAGCGGCTTTTGCACGTTTTATACCCTCTTCTTCAATTACGTCTGCTGCATTTTCTCTTATCCCTGCAGTGTCATAAATTGTAACTCCTACTCCATTTATTTCCATTTTAACCTGTAGAACATCCCTTGTGGTCCCTGCTATATCAGAAACAATAGCTATTTCTTGTTTAGATAATAAATTCATTATACTTGATTTTCCTGCATTTGGTGGGCCTCCTATAGCTATATGAATCCCATTTACCATAGTTGATGCTTTCTCACTGATTATGAGATGACTTTCTATCTCATGGATAAGCTTCATTATGATATCCATTGCAACTTTTATTGCTGAGTTTGGAATATCATCCTCAGGAAAGTCTATATATGCTTCAAATTGAGCCATGATGTTTATCATAGACTCCTTCCAGCTTGCATATAAATCACTTAAATGACCTGACATTTGATAGATTGCAGCACGTCTCTGTGCAGTTGTTTCAGAGTGAATTAAATCCCCTAGAGCTTCAACCCCTATCAGATCCATTTTTCCATTTTCGAATGCCATCTTAGTGAACTCACCTGGTTCAGCACAGCGGATGAAATCTATATTTCCTAGCTCTTTTAAGACATCTTTTATGATTGCGATGCTTCCATGGAGATGAAGTTCTACTACATCACTGCCTGTAAATGTATTTGGACCTTGGAAAAAAATTGCTATGATTTTATCTAAAACTTCTCCATTTGATGGTGAAAATAATGTACAGAAAGTTGCTTTCCTTGGTTCAAAATCTTTTTTATTGGTAAATTTCAGAAGTACATCTTTTGCTCTATTTCCGCTGATTCTTATTACAGCAACACCTGATCTACCAAGGATAGTCGAGAGTGCATAGATTGTCTGCATGTTTTTTATGATAAATTTTATTTTTTACCTTTTTAAATACCATAAAAATTTGGTATGTGTTTTGATATGATAAAAAAACTAAACTCAAAGTATGATAAAAATAACAAACATTTACGATAATATTAAGTGCAATAATAAATTTATTCCGGATTGGGGATTCGGATGCATTATTGAACATCTAAATGCAAGAATAGTATTTGATACTGGAGCAAATCCTGAGATATTAGAGAAAAACTTAAAATCCGCACAAATAGATCCCTCATCCATTGATATAATAGTAATTTCTCATAAACATTGGGATCATAAAGGTGGAGCTCTGTGGCTTGTGAAGCAAAATCCAAATATAAAAATTTATATGCCAAAAACTTGGAGAAATGGTTTGGAGAAATCACTTGCTTTCTATACCAAAGATATAAACAGCATAACAAAACATTTACCTATAAATGATGTATTCCATCTAGTGACATCAAAGACTTTATTTGTAACAGAGTTGGTTTTAGCAATAAAAACATCCAATGGGATTATAATTGTAACTGGATGTAGTCATAGCGGTATTCATAAGATTACTCAAAATGTGCATATTGCTATGCAAGAAAAGATATATGCATTATTTGGTGGATTCCATTTGTTCCGCTCTTCAACCAAAAATATTCATAAAATATCAGACAGCTTGAGAAAAATGCAGGTAAAGATTGTAGCTCCATGCCATTGTACAGGTGACAAAGCTCTCGAAATTCTCAAAAAAGAGTTTGCAGAAAACTTTCTCATCAATGGCGTTGGTGCAGAATATGTTTTTGAAACATAGACTTACAAATCACTTCTCTTCATCATCAAGCTTCATGCCAACAGCATTATATCCGCAGTCGACGTGCATTATCTCACCAGTGATTCCTAAGCTAGCATTACTTAAAAGGAACACTGCTGCACCACCTATATCTTCACCTGTAACATTTCTGCGAAGAGGAGAGTTTTTCTCATTCCACTGCAACATCTTTCTGAAGTCTGATATACCAGCTGCAGCAAGTGTTCTTATTGGACCAGCAGATATAGCATTAACCCTAATTCCATCAACTCCAAGATCCAATGCCAGATATTTAACACTTGTTTCTAGTGCAGCTTTAGCAACGCCCATTACGTTATAGTTAGATATTGCTTTTTCTGCCCCATAATACGTAAGAGTTAATATACTACCATTATCTGTCATAATAGGAGATAGGTGTTTTGCAACTGCTGTTAATGAATAACAAGAAATGTTCATTGTGTTTGCAAAGTTTGCAGCTGAAGTATCAACATATCTGCCTTTCAGTTCATTTTTATCTGAAAACGCTACAGCATGCACTATGAAATCAAGTTTTTTGTGAGTGTTTTTTATCTTATCGCATGCGTCTTGAATTGATTCCTGATTGCTAACATCACATTCAAAAAAGTTTTTACATCCAAGTTCATTTCCTAATTTTAAAACCCTAGACTCCATAGCTTGATTGGGATATGTGAGGCAAAGTTCTGCTCCATTCTCTTGACAAGCCTTAGCTATATGCCATGCAATTGACATGTCATTAGCTATTCCCATTATTAAACCAGTTTTTCCAGCTAGTAATTTTGTCATATTGTTTTGTTTTTACTATACATTTTATATTTTATTTTTTTATATGCAAGAATCTTAATAAAACTTTAATATTTGCCGTGTACTATCTTTAAAAAACTTATAATAAAAAATTTAATATGAATTGGTCTCAATCTATAATTTGTGGAGCTGGTTTAGGATATGGGATTAATAAAATCATCACTAAATCATCATATGAAATTCCTACTGATCTTACTAGCCTAGACTCACTATCCATTGGAGCTTGGTTTATTAATACTTGTGTACTAATGCATGATATAAAGTATGGTGTTACAAAAAATGGAAAAGTAACTGTGATTTCTAATTCCAATAATAAAATTAAGGATTTAGATTGTAAAAGATCAGATAAAGGAGATTTACTATGTAAAGTTTTTACATCTTTAGTGCCAATAGCATATTTAGTTGCCTCTGAATGGAAGGGTAATGAGACTATTGAATGGGTCGATAATAAAACTATAAAATCTTATCTCCCAAGTTCTTTTGCAGAATCATGTCAATATGCAATAGCCACCGGCGGTATTATACAACTTATTGGCTCAACACAAACAGTGTCGATTGAAATTCCACAAAATGAAGATTTGTATTTAGAAATGCCTGGTGATGAAGACAACTCAGCAGTACGAACAACTGTTGGAGAATTAATACTTGATTTCTAAGGAAGCTTTACTTCATGCTTTATAGTCACATGGATTTAGCTTTATTTATAAATTTACTAAAAACCTGATCAATTTTTTGTCCATTAAATAAAGTTAATTCTTCAACATCTTTAATATTAAAAGTTATCACGTCATCATCTTTATGTATTGAATTCTCTAAGATTATGTTTTGAAAAATATCTCTGATCTCAAAAAATTCCTTAGTTTCATAGTTTGGATTATTTTGTTTTTTTATACTCAAAATAATACTCACAATATAATCCATAAAATTTTGAAAATGCTTGATTGTAAAATTCAAATTTGCTTTATTAAATTCATTACCTGATTTATTTTTCTCACGAATATTAATACCATCAACGCAAAAACTAAAAACTCTATTAATAATATCAATATTACCTTCATATTCACTCACATTTAGCTTTTCTTTTGTTTGCATACTTTTGCTGATATTTGTTTCAATAAAAATATTTTTAGAAGCATCATTTATCGAAATTGTTTTTGGTAAGTATTGTTTTGCATTTTCGAGACTTAAATAGATGTTTAAATCTTTAAAGGCACCATAATACTCCCAGTGTTTTTTATTTGAATCAAAAATCTTTGCTTTTATCATAATGTTTTTTACATCAAACACTTTTTCTTTTAAATCAGAGTGTTTTTCTTGAATATTGCAGTTAAAATCCTCTGATTGGAAATCAATTTCTGTTTCATGATTGGCCTTCCATAAATCTTTTTTCAGTGCATTAATTAAAAACCTTTTAGGGGTTTCTAAGAATATTTTATAATCTGTTTTTATATTTAATTTTTCTGCTAAATGATTATTAATTGATGCATATCCATCCAAATTTTCTGTAAAAAAAACTTCTGTCAATAAAGTATCAAATCCAATAAAATTACTTTGAATAAAAATCTCAGGTATTTTAAAATATAAAACTGATTGTGTGATAGTTGTATATATTTCAACATTTCGTGTTAAACCAGATATATTCCAAAAAAACCACCCATCAAAAGTTGGTTGATTAATTTCTAATGTGATTTCGGAATCAGCAAGTTTAGATTCTATAGTATTGATCGCTCGTTTGATTTCTTTAATATGTAAATATCTCAAAACAAAATTCCCAACTGTCAATAGTACAATAAGGGTAAGAATAAAATAGATTAGCTTTTTCATTAGTCTTTTTTCATTAATAAAATACATCATACACTAATAATAAATCTATAGTTTTTTAATTTTCTATATATGTCGCATGCTGTAATAGCCTTACATAAAACTTATGCGCTTATTACATATGTATTTATATAATAAAATATGTAGACCATAGTCAACACATTTTTAAAAAAACATATTATAATTTGATGCGATGTAAGTAAATATAAATAAAAAAGATATAATAATGATACAACCAAATTGTATAGGCAAATAACAAATAATAGTAGGGGAGAAAAATGTGAAAATTAATTATATATAATTTAAAATATGTCAGGAGTAAGTTTACGAACATCTTATACAGCTAGTACACGCGTGGCGCTTTCAAACAATATGCAAGAAGCTTCAAGAGCAGCTATAGCTATGTCAACAGGTAATGCAATAACACACGCATATGAAGATCCTACAGGATTAGCGATAGGCTCAAATATGAAGGCGAATTATGATGTGTTATCAATCGTGGCAACAGGTATAGAACAAAGTCAATCAATGCTTTATATTGCTGAAGATGGCTTAAAAGCAGCTTATAACATCGTCACACAAATGAATCAAGTTTTAGCTAGAGCTAAGCTAGGTTACATGACCGATGATTTGATCCAAAAAACATTGAGTCCAACTTATAGACAGTTAAAAGCTGAAATAAATAGAATTGCAGATGATATTGAATTTAATGGTCAAAAATTACTAAATGGTAGTGGTGGCACAAAAAATGCAGCAACGGTTTCAACAGTAGCAACAACACCTACTTATGATTTTAGTGATTCAAGTGTTTCACTTGCTGATATAGGTCTTACAGCTACAGGAACACTAAATACAACAGGAACAATTTCATCTATCACAAACCCTTCTAGTATAACAGTTGATGGTGGTGCAATTACATATGATAGTACTAATGGTACAACTGTTACTGGAGCTACAATAGTGATTTCTGGTGCAACGATAACTGATAGTACAGGCAATACTTGTATAGCAACTGTTACATTAACAGGAGTAGATCTATCAACAACAACAGCACCAGCAAGTGGAGCAATAAATGATGCTCTTACAATTGATATGACTAATGCTACGTCTTCTGTAAATATCACTAATTCAAGTGGAGGTATAACTTCTATTACTGCATTTAGTGCAACAGCTGCAACAAATGTTGCTTCGACAATTGATAATATATATACTTATTATCCATTAACTGGTGGTGTAGGCGCAACCAGTGAGTTCCAGTTTGTGACCGGTGCTGATTTAACAGCTTCAATAGTAAAAGTTGATTTTCCAAATATTAGACTTACTAATAGTAATTCAGGTATCCAAGGTATAATTTCAACATTGAATACACAATATAACATCAACTCAAATGATCCAAGTGATTTAACAGAGTTAACAGGTTCTGCTGATGCTGATCTCGATATTCCTATTGTGCAAGCTTTAGCTGATGAACTTATAACTCAATTAGATAATATAGGTGCTTATCAACAGAGATTTATGAATATTAGTTCTCAGTTATCGACAGCTGTTGAACAGATAGATTTAGCTCAGGGAGCTATTTTAAACACTGATTTATCTAAACAAATTGAAAACTTCACTAGAGCTTCAGTAGAAACAAATGTTTCAATTGCAATGTTAAAGAATCTGAATTCTTTATTACAAAGTTTACAGAATTTAGTTGTTTAATTTTTCTTTTTAAGAATTTGGGTATATTTTGCCCAAATTTCTTGACGAACTACTCGCGTTTTTTCTTGTGCTTTTTCTAGTCGCCATAAATCTATTTTCTTGTGGTTTCCTGACAAAAGTATTTCTGGTACATTCAGACCTTCAAAAACAGCAGGCCTTGTGTATTGAGGATATTCTAATAAATATTTATATTCTTCAGAATCTCCAAAGCTTTCTTCCTGTAAGGCATCTTTCGATTTAAATACACCTGGGATATTCCTGATACATGTATCAATTACTACATATGCTGCTAGATCCCCTGAAGACACAATGTAATCACCTATACTGATTTCTTGTATGTTGAATTTTTCTATTACTCTTTCATCAATTCCTTCAAATCTTCCACAAATTAAATTTATTCCTTTATTATCACTTACAAGACTTCTTGCGATATCTTGGTTAAATAATTTTCCACGCGGAGATAAGTATATTATTGGATTATTAAAGTCAAAAGTTTCCTTTATTGCATTTGATAACACATCTGGTCGTAAGATCATTCCATTACCTCCTCCGAAGGGTGTATCATCAACCGTTTTGTGTTTATCTAATGCAAAATCTCTTATATTATGAGCCTTGAGATTCCAAAGATTTTGTTTTAAACTTCGCCCCATTACTGATTCATTTAAAGGACCGGGAAATAAGTTTGGGAACATAGTCAAAACATTTATAATCCAAGGCATATTTTTCACATAATGTTTAATTTTGTGTAATGGCTATACATAAAGCATTTATTGATGCTGTGTTACTATTAGATTTTATTGTTTTAATACATTCTGCAATTGTTGAACCTGTCGTTATCACATCATCTAAAAGTAAAACATTTTTATTTTCTAAGTTTATTGGATTCCTTAAAGAAAAGGTGTCAATAACATTTAAAGCTCTGAGTTTTTTATCGAGTAAACTTTGAGATTTTGTGTTTTTATTTTTTATAAGAACATTTAATAAGCATTGTTTTTTATGTTTTTTTGCAAGTTTTTTTGCTAATACAGCAACTTGATTATAGCTACGAATCATTAATTTATGTTTATGTATTGGAACAGGTAGTATTACATCACAGCTTTTAATAAGCTCTGAGTATATTAATGATATCCAATTTGTGAACAAATCACATAGAAGCCATGGAGATTTATATTTAAATATATGAATCAGATTTCTAGCAGCTTCATTGTAATCAATTACAGCAACAACATTTGAATTTATGACACCTGTATTATCAAAAAAAACAAGATTACCCCAACAGAAATAACATAGTGAATTTGTATTGGAAATTACTTTGGTTTTGCAAATAATACAATTCATCAAATTTTAGGGAACTTTATTATAAAAGTAGTATGACTGCCTTCTAAAGATATACAGCTGATTTCCCCACCATGCTCTGTTATTATGTTTTTACATACTTTTAAACCTATACCTAGATTATTACTCATAGATGAAACAAATATATCAAAGATATCACTTAGAGCAGATTGCTCAATACCACATCCATTATCTTGGAATATTAAATTATTGCCACTGATTAAAATATCTAACTGTATTTCTGAAGTGCCATGCTGAAATGCATTTTTCAAGATATTATCAATCACACATTTGATCATTTTATTACATCCAATAAATTTTATGTCATTCTGTGCAATCAATGATATTTTTACTGGAAATTGAAAATTAGCTTTGAAGTCCTTTATGCATTCTGTGACTAGTAAGTGTAAAGAGTGCTTCTGATTATTAAATGCTTTAAAATCTTTAGTTGCTTGAATATTTCGTATCAAAAAATTAATGTTACTTCTAAGTTCTCTAGAAGTTTGTATTAAACTTTTAATTAGCTCATCTTCTTTAAAACCTTGATTTAGCAAGCTTGCAGTTGTTTCAATAACGGCTAATGGAGTAAAAATCTCATGCGCAAGAGTATTAGTAGCAGATCTCATACCATCAATTCTAATCTCTAATTCTATCTTTTTATAAAATATCAAAGTTATAATACTGAAGATTTGCATTAGGCATCTTAATAAAGCAAAAACATCATCTGCCAAATATATTGAATACTCAGTAATTATGTTTGGATTACTATATGCATAGAGGGCTTTTATGAAGACAAAATTTATCAAAATACTTACAACACAACAGTAGAAAAAAATTCTTTTTTGTACCAACATAATACAAAGACAAGCGCTTAATAAGGAGTTTATTGAAAGCGTTAATGAATAATTTGACATTACCATGATAAATATTGGTATTATCAAAAGCTTTGAAATTAAAATTATTAAATATGTAGTAGGAGATTGAAAAATTCTGTACATTTTCTTCTCCTTAAGAAAATTTGCTATTATAGTTGAGCAAAAAGTGAAATTAATGAGATTAATTCCAGCAATAATCTGATTATTTAAATATTCTCTAGTGGATATTAAATTAACAATACTTGATATTATAACGAATACACAAAGAATATAATTTCCTGCTGAAGATAATTTCAATTGTTCATTATTAAATAATTTTCCCATCTTGTATGTAAAAAAAATTCTTTTTTCTATTTATAGTATGTGCTTTACTAACTAAATATGCTAATTTTTAATCCAATCAATTGCTCTATCAGCATAGTATGTAATGATTGACGCCGCCCCAGCTCTTTTAAAAGCATATAAGATTTCCATAACCCCCTCTTTTTCGTCAAACAATTTATCTTTTGCAGCATTTTTCAATATACTATACTCTCCACTAACTTGATAAGCGAAAATAGGTATCTTAAATGCGCTTGATGCTTTAGATATAATATCTAGATACATTAATCCTGGTTTGATTATAATTGTATCAGCCCCTTCAGCAATATCAAAATCTATTTCTTGTATTGCCTCATTTGAATTTCTATAGTCAACAAAATATGTTTTCTTATTACGAGTCCCTAAGTTGTTTTTAGAGCCAATTGCATCGCGAAATGGATTATAAAAATTTGAATCATATTTGACTGAATATGAAAAAATCTGTGTTTTATAATGCTTGTGAGCTTCTAGTGCCTCACGAATAATTCGTATTCTTCCATCCATCATATCTGAAGGAGCAACTGCATCTGCTCCAGCTTCCGCAAGTATAATTGCTTGTTGACAAAGTATTGAAATTGTCTGATCATTATCTACATCACCTGTATCATCTAATACTCCATCAAAACCATGTGAAGTATATGGGTCTAGAGCAACATCAGCTATTACTCCAACTTGTGGGATTTGTCTTTTGATTTCTGAGATCGCTCTATAAATTAAGTTATGTCTGCGTAATGCTTCATCTCCATTCTCACTCTTAAGACTTTGGTCAATGTGGGGAAATAACATGACAGCGCATACACCTCTATCATTCAATGATTTTACCTTGTCAAGTAATGTGTCAATACTGTAACAAAAGACACCTGACATCGATGCGATTTCCTCGATTTTATTAAACCCTTCAATGACAAATAGAGGCATTATCAAATCAGACTTACAAAGTGTTGTTTCTGCTATTAAGTCCCTGGACCACTGAGCTTTTCTATTTCTTCTCATACGTGTGTAGGGATATGATAACATTTGATAATGGACTATAAAAAGTTTAAACAAATATTTTGCGTCAAACTATCATAAAAATATCATTTATGCAATTTTATGCTTTAAAATGATGTTTAATGCCCAAAAATATTACAGTTTCTTGTCATATAATAAAAACAATAAAATATTATGAGTAAAAAATGATTAGTGAAAATATTATTAAATATAAATACATAACAAAGCAATGTGTTATCAGTAAGTTTTTTCTACAATCCGTATTGCTCATATAAAGATTTTGTGATAAAATCTCCCACTGGATGGATGACCGAGCGGCTTAAGGTACCGGTCTTGAAAACCGGCGTGCGTGCAAGCGTACCGTGGGTTCAAATCCCACTCCATCCGCCATATAAACAAAATCAAAAATTTCATAAAATTCAAGAACGCATCTGAAAATTTGATGCGAATGCGAAATTTAGAGCTTTCATTGATAAGTCAAAATAAACATCTACAAATAAATTATCAAAATCTTTGCTCAAATAGGTACTTTTTTCCATAGGGAATTCTCATAGTAATCTAACGAAAATTGTATTATAAATCATATTTTGAATTTAAAACTTCATATTAATAGGTCCTAATCACATATAATTTATGAAACAATATAAGGGTTTAAAAAGGATTGTCTATGCATTCTTTAATTCTATTAATGGTTTTAAATGTGTTTTTAAAACTGAAGCAGCATTTGTACAAGAAGTTTATCTATGTCTATTTTTAACACCTCTAATGTTTATTATAAAGACCAGTATAAATGAAAAGCTTTTTCTTGTATTATCAATGTTTATTCTTTTAATTGTTGAAATTATTAACTCTGCAATTGAGTCTACGATCGATAGAATTAGCTTAGAACACAACATCTTATCAGGAAAGGTTAAAGATATGGGTTCTGCTGCTGTTTTTCTATCCCTAATAGTAGTGATGATTACTCATGGGGTAATTTTTATACCTAAAATACTTTTTAACTAATATTTATGAAGCTAAAATCCTATCAATTTAACTTTACAGTCGCAATATATTTTGCTCTATTTTTAAATTTAGGTGTTTTATACACTCTATTTCTTGACATAGATTTTTCACATCTGAAGAGTGTATTTTTTTTCATTTCAATCCCGATATTTTTTGCAGCAACACTAAACATTTTATTCACAGTTTTTGCTATTCCGAAGTTTGAAAAATTGTTTGTTATTTTAAATATTTTTATTTCTGGAATTTGTAACTATGCAGTATGTTTTTATAAGACTCTTTTTGACTACACTATGTTTTTGAATATTATTCAAACTAATATAGCTGAATCAACAGGATATTTGAGTTTTTCTGCGTTAATATGGATACTATGTTTTTGCTTAATTCCATCTTTTTTAATTATTAAAACTGAAGTAATACATCCTAGTCTTTTTAAAGATATTTTATATAAAACTCTATCAATTTTTGTATCACTCACGATCATCGGAATAATAGCATTTTTCTTTCTAGAACAATATATCTTTACTGGGAGAAATAATCATGAAATAAAGCATATGATAACTCCAACCTGTTACTTAGGATCTGTTGGTAAATATGTGTATGAAAAGACTAAAACTCCTCCTAAATATCAAACATTAGGTCTTGATGCACAACAGATTAATGAAAAGTCTGATAAGAAAAACTTTATTGTACTTATAATTGGTGAAACTGCTAGAAGCATGAATTATGAGCTTAATGGCTATAAAAAAAGTACAAATGAATTCACAAAAAACCTTGATGTGATTAGTTTTAAAGACGTCACATCCTGTGCAACATGTACAATAGAATCTGTACCATGCATGTTTTCATTTTTAGGACAGCAAGACTTCAGCAGATCTAAAGCACAATATCAAGACAATGTGTTGGATATTTTAAAAAGGGCAGGGGTAAATATTTTATGGCTTGAAAATGATGGTGATTGTAAAGGTGTTTGTGAGAGAATTGATCACTTTGATATGCATGAAATTGCAGTCGATAAATCAAAATTTTGTACTTTAGGAGTATGTAAAGATGGAGTGTTTTTAGAGAATTTAGATACTAAAATCGATGAATTGCAGAAAAAAGGTACAGCTAATAACAATCTTTTGATACTTCATATTATAGGAAGTCACGGCCCATCATATCATGAAAGATTCTTTGAAAAAGATGCAAAGTTTCATCCATATTGTAAAAGAAATGATGTACAGCACTGCACATCAGAAGAGTTATATAATGTTTATGATAATACAATTCTTTACACAGATTATATCATGAGTGAAATAATCAAAACCTTAAAGAAACATGATGATTTAAACACTGCGCTTATATATCTCTCAGATCATGGTGAATCATTAGGAGAAAAAGGTTTATATTTACATGGGATACCATTCTCAATAGCTCCAATTGAACAGAAAAAAGTTCCAATGATTTTTTGGTTATCTGATAATATAATCGAAAGTAAAAAATACGATCAAAGTTGTATAAGAAAAAAAGCTGATGAATTATCTTTTTCACATGATAACCTTCCTCATACCCTACTAAGCATTAGTAATGTACAAACATCATTATATAAATCTGATTTAGATATTTTAGATTCTTGTACGCAAAAAAAATAAATTATATAATATAAAGCATTGTCAAAATTTCAACTCACAATTTCAGACCTAAGGCTATGGGTTTCTCTTGGTTGCAGTGAACAAGAGAAATTTTTGCCTCAATGCATTTCAATTGATATTTATATCACCTTCCTGGAATGCCCTGAAGGCTCTCATACCGATAATATAAAAGATGTAATTTGTTATGCAGAATTGACTAAAGAAATCACAGAATTCTGCAAAGATAAAAAGTTCAACTTGATTGAATATCTCGCATCAGAAATCTATAATTTGATTAGCAATTCAATATTAACTGAATATGAAAAAATCACTGTAAAAATTGCAAAGTTGAAATCTCCAATAGAGGGTATTCATGGCAGCATCTCATTTACTTATTCTAAATAAACTATGATCTATATAAGTCTCGGTTCAAATTTAGGAAATAAATTACAAAACCTTAGGAATGCAGTCAAAGAAATAGAAAAAGAATGCCTAAGAAATATTAATTTATCAATTGTTTTAGAAACAGAAGCAATTTTGAAACAACATAGCCCTAACGAATGGAATAATCTTTTTTTAAATATGATAATCTCAGGTGATACTGATTTATCTCCTAAAGATTTACTAATAAAATTGAAAGAAATTGAAAGTAAATTAGGTAGAAAAAAAGATGAACAAAGATGGGCTCCAAGGATAATTGATTTAGATATTTTACTTTATAAAGATTATGAAATAAATACTGGAAATCTTATCATCCCACATCCAGAACTTAAAAATAGGCCATTTTTTCAACATCTTTTATCTTTGATGGGATTTAATCAGTTTAAAAGCATTAACAATTTAAATTCATTTAAGAAAAGTTTTGTTTTAAATCCTGAACTCGTTGGTATTGTAAATATTACAGATGACTCTTTTTCTGATGGTGGTAAATTCTATGCTCCTGAAAATGCTATAAAACAAGTATTATCTCTTGTATCAGATGGTGCATCAGTAATTGATATAGGAGCTCAATCAACAAGACCTGGCGCAGTAATGAAAAGCACAGAGAATGAAATCAATGCACTTAGACCAGTTTTAGATGAAATAAAACACTTAGATTTAGAAATTAGTATAGATACATTCAGAGAAGAGGTCGTTGAGTGGTTACTCAAAAACTACAAAATCAGTTGGATTAATGATGTAAAATGTTCTTTTAATGATAAAACATTGAATTTAATCAGGGAAAATCATTGTAAGATTTGTGTAATGCACTCATTGACAGTTCCTGCAGACCCTAATCATACAATACCTCAACATTTAGACCCAATAGATGTCATTCTTGAGTGGGGGACAACAATTATTGATAAATTACAAAAGATTGGTTTTACAAACGATAAAATAATTGTCGATCCGGGTATAGGTTTTGGTAAGATTGCATATCAAAATATTGAAATACTTCAAAGAGTTTCTGAATTAAAAGCTTTAAGTGTTATGTTTATGATTGGCCACTCAAGAAAGGGCTATATAAATGCATTCACAAATTATTTAGCATCAGAAAGAGATATAGAAACTGTAGCAGTATCAAATATAATAGAAGGTCATGTGGATTACCTGCGAGTACATGACGTAGCACACCATATGAGATCTTTTGTGATTCAAAAATCTTTTAAATAGGTAGAAAATAAATTTTCTAAAAACACTCAATATATCGCTTGAAAATTTCAATTTATTAAATATGATGAGAAGCCATGTGGTTTATCTATGAGTACGTAACGTAGCACAACATATGAGGTCTTTTGTGACTCAAAAATCTTTTAAGAGGTAAAAAATGAATTTTCTAAAAACACTTAATACATCACTTGAAAATCTCAATTTATTAAAACACCCGTTTTATAAAATGTGGAATGAAGGCCTTCTTACGATTGATAAATTGCAAGTTTATGCAACTGAATATTATCACCATGTAGCTGCATTCCCTAGGTATATCAGCCAGATACACTCACTTTGCGATGATTTACAGTCTAGACAAGTTCTTCTAAGAAATTTAATCGACGAGGAAGAAGGAGAAGAAAATCACCCTGAGCTCTGGATGAGATTTATGGAAGGTGTAGGTTGTACAAAAGTTTTACTACAACCAAAATTAAATGGAACAATTAATCTAGTTGAGGGTTATTTTGAATTGGTGAAAACCGATTATCCAACAGGACTAGGTGCTTTATATGCATATGAAAGGCAAACTCCTGAAGTTTCTGCATCGAAAATTGAAGGCTTGAGTAAACATTATGGAATAAAAGACCAAAGAGCTTTACAATTCTTCACAGTTCATCAAAAAGCTGATGAGTGGCATGTAGAAGAATTAGTTGGATTAATTAACAAAATGAGTGAAGCTGATAAGCAAAAAGTATATGATGGAGCCAATACAGGTGCAAAGTATCTATGGTCATTTCTTGATGGAGTTTACACTACTTAGCTATCTCTTTATTTTTTCTGCGCTTTCTGACTTCATATCTTATCAACATGAAGCTTGCAAGAATTATGAATAAGTACCCAACTATCGAGTATCTATCTATATCTTCCTGAAAGAGTGCATAACCCAATAAGCCACTGAATATTAGTTTAGTATATCTAAATGGAATTACTATCGATAGATCGTGCTTCAATGCATTGAAATATGCTATACCATGTATGAAATAACAGCACCCCATTAAACTCAATAAAAGAATGTGTGTTGTTTGTAAAATCGAAATACCGGGGTCATAAAAACTAGGAGATACTGGCATATAATTACCAAGTACTTCAACTACATTCCACTTTATAAATGCTGCTGGGAATGACCATAGAGATGAAAATAGCAATAAGTAAAACATCTGAGTTTTATTGTGTTCTGTATTACCCAAAGTCTTTACTAGAAGTGAATTAACAGACCAACAAGATATTGCTAATATTGTATAGCCATATTTAGCAAGATTATTTTCACCAAAGTCAGCATCAATTATATTCCCAGTAAATAAAAACTTTATTATAGATGGATTTATTACAATGCATGCTCCAAGGAATCCTGACACTATTGCCCAGATTTTGGTTTTTGTTAATTTATCATTGAAAAATGCTACTCCCAATAATACTACAACTATATATTGTAAATTCTCAAATGCAGCCGCACTAACCATACTAATATTTTTTAATCCTTGCGCAAAGGAAATAGCTCCAAAGGTTCCAAAGAAACTTCTCAAAATATGAAAATGTATCTTTTTTGTTTTAATATTTTGCGTTCCATGAAAAAAAATCCATGGAATTGTGACAATCAATAATCCAAACTTATATAAAAACACTATCAGAGCTGAACTTAATTCACTTCTTAATATCTTCAATGTAATATCTGAAATTGCTAATGATGCTGTGTTACACATCATAAACATTATACCGATCAATGCAGTTTTACTAATTGTATGTGTGTTGTTGTTCATCTATTTTTATATGAAGGTTTTGTGAAAGAATTTCTAACATATGATAGAAATTTAGGCAATAGAGACTTGGTGCACCTGATAGGAATCGAACCTATAACCCTTGCCTTCGGAGGGCAATACTCTATCCGTTGAGCTACAGGTGCTTATTATAGTGGTGGAGCCAAGCGGGATCGAACCGCTGACTTTTTGAATGCCATTCAAACGCGCTACCAACTGCGCTATGACCCCCACAGATGATATAATTAACTACTGTACTTCAAAAATTAAGACAAGTACTTTTATTTGTAATTTATTTGATTTATTATAATGTATAGATATAAATACCAAAATTTTAAAAAAATCACCAGTTATAATGTCTTATATAGGAAAAACCTTATTCAGTATCTTTGCAATTTTTTCAATCATGTTGTGTGTATCAAATATTTCGTTTGCAGGAAATGATAAAGATGCTGAAGGATTTATTTCAAATCTGTCTTCAGAAGCTTTAAAAATTATTCAAAGTAAAAATTCTGAACAAATTAAAATGAAGAAGCTTGAAGAAAAATTTAATACTGCAGTAGATGTTAATTGGATGGCTAAATTCGCGATAGCAAAATTTTGGAAATCAATGACAGATGAACAAAAAAAATCTTATCTAGAAGCCTATAATCATTATTTAATCAAAACATATGTTCCAAGATTTAAGGAATATAATAATCAAGAGATTAAAATTCTTAGCACAAAAGACATGGGCAATGATCAATATATAGTTTCAACACAAATAATTTCTGTGAAAGGTACAGAAAAAAATACTATAAATATAGGATATAGATGTAAAAAAAGTGATGGAGTATTTAAGATTAGAGATATTTCTGGTGAGGATCTAAGTTTATTAACAACTCAAAGATCTGAATTTTCATCTGTAATTACGAATGGTGGAGTTGATAAGTTAATAAAAACACTTGCAGATAAATAGTTTTTTAAAGCTTATAATCCTCTGTTGATTTCTAACAATAATCAACGTATAATTAACAATGTTGGAGAAATCCAAATATAGTAATAAATGCGGTTTATAATAACAGCTCTGGACCCGGGGGCAGTACCCGGCATCTCCACCAAATCATATCATTATGGGGATGAAACAGGATCGACAGGCCCTAAAAAGATTTGTTTTACTCAGAATGACACCTCTGTAAAGGATCAAAAACATAAATGCAAACGAAAATTTTGCTAACGACAACGGTTTCAACAGCAGAACTGCATTTGCAGCTGCTTAACTAACCTAGTCAGCGGTGTGGAGCTACCGGGCAACAGAAGTGCTCCACCACACTTTATATAATTCACTACTTGCAGATATATTTCATTTAGTGTACAATATCCTAAGACATTTTCATTTAATTAATACAAATTTTAAAATAGTAATATAGTGCAAATAATTGTTGGATTTTCTAATCATGAGGGCGTTCTACGCAATCTAAAAAAAGCAGCTCAAATAGAGAACATACCTAGGGCTCTTAAGAATAAAAAAGCTTACGAAAAACCTTCTATAGCAAAGAGAAGAAAAAGTGCTGAAGCTAAACAAAGAAGAATAAGAGCAAGAAGAAAAGCTCACTAATTATTATGGCCGAATAGCAAAGTGGTAATGCAGCGGATTGCAAATCCGCTATACGACAGTTCGATTCTGTCTTCGGCCTCCATAAAGATAAAAATCATGTATAATACACCCATTCTCAATATTGATAACTTATCTGTAAGTTTTCAAAAGGGTTTTTATCTGTTGAAACTACTTACGTATACAATTAATCATAAGGATTTCATAGTTATTCTTGGATCTAATGGATCAGGAAAAACAACTATGTTAAAAACATTTAATGGAACAATTAGAAATTATTCTGGTCATATTAAGCTTTTTAATCAATTTGAAATAAAAAAACTACCTCATAAAGTTATTTCCAAACATATAGGTACAATCACACAGAAAGTTGAGGATAGCCTATTTATGGAGTTTTCGCTCATTCAAAATTTTAAAATGTATATGGAAGCTTTTAATGATAATACAAGAGATATAAAAGATTTCTTAGAGCTTTTATCAACTATTAACACTAAACTTATGAATCTTATGGATACAAAAGTTGGTAGATTATCTGGTGGAGAAAGACAGTGTTTTTTATTATGTTTAAATCTATTTTTAAAGAGAGATTTGTTATTATTAGATGAGCATACAAGCGCCTTAGATCCAAAGACTGCACATGAAGTAATGAGTATGACAGCCGACAAGGTATCAGAAAATAATACGACTTGTATTATGACAACTCACAGTTTGGATGATGCAATCAAATATGGAAATAGATTAATCATAATGCAAAACGGACAAATCATTCAAAAATTTGATGAAGAAGAGAAATATACTCTCTCAAAATCAGATCTTCTGCAATATTACTACTGATCAACCTTGATTGATGTAAAGGCTTTCAATGCTTTATCTCTAGATTCTTCAATACTAACAATTGGATCAGGATAGATTCCCTTGTTTGTCGATATCCAAGGAGTAAAAATTTCTTTATCTGATAAATGAGATATCTCTGGAATATATTTTCTAATATACGTGCCTTCAGGATCAAATTTCTGTCCTTGAGTTGTTGGATTGAATATTCTGAAGTACGGAGCAGCATCTGCACCACAGCCAGCTATCCATTGCCAGCCAGCACTATTGTTTGCCATATCAGCATCAACAAGACAATCCCAGAACCATCTTTCACCATGATGCCAGTGAATCAATAGATTTTTGACAAGAAATGAACCAACAATCATTCTAACTCTATTATGCATATAACCAGTCTCCCAAAGCTCTCGCATTCCAGCATCAACCATTGGATAGCCAGTCTGTCCTTTCTTCCATTTATCAAACAAATCATCATTATTATCCCAAGGGAATGCATCAAATTTTGGCTGTAAATTTTCAGTTTGTAGTTTTGGGAAGTGGTATAGCAAGCTATATGAGAACTCACGCCATCCTAATTCACTCAAAAAGTGCCCTAAATTATTTTCAGTTTTATCTCTATTATAAATGGCTGAATACCAAACTTGGTTAGGTGAAATTTCTCCAAAATGTAGATATGGTGATAGTCTTGAGACAGACTTCATAGATGGAAAATCCCTACCAATTTTATAGTCCATTAGGCTTTTGTCTAAAAACTCCTGAAGTCTTTTCTGTGCTGATTCTTCACCTATATTCCAATGTTTCTCAATTTTTTTATCCCACCTGATATTTGGTAATAATTCTAAATTGTCTACAGAAGTCTCATTTGTATATTCAAAAAGAGAGATATGAGATGGTTCACTCAATGGCTCCCTTGGTATAACTTTACTTTGTAAACAACCGATCTTATAAAATGGTGTGAAAACTTTATATGGAGTGCCATCTGATTTTAAATTATCCCACGGCTCCCACAACAACGAACCATTAAAAATCTTTGTAGGAATCCCACTAGATACTATCTCTTTGTCATAATTCAAAATATGTGGCTCATAGCATCTATTCCATAAAACTTGCTTAACATTAAAGTCTTGCATCAATTTTATTAAGATTTCTTTTGGATTCCCTTTCAAAATAAGTATTTTACCATTTAATCTCCGATTCAGATTATCTAGCGAATGATGTAACCACCATCTACTGCTAGCGCCTAAGTTTTTTGCTTCATAATCATTTAATATATAAATAGGTAAAACATTAGGACTTTTAGCTGCTTCAAATAGCGCTGGGTTATCAGCAAGTCTGAGGTCTTGTCTAAACCAATAAATTAAAATTTCTGATGACATTACAGTTGTTTTAAATGTTTAATAATCACTTCATCTATTTCTTCACCATAGATTTTTTCTTCCTTACTATTTGACATATTTCTGACTATATATTCACCACTTTCAAGCTCATCATCACCAAAAATAATACAAAGACAAACTTTTTCTCTATCTGCTATCTTTAATCGCTTTTTGGTTGATATTCCATAATCAAAAAACACTTTAATACCTTTACTACGTAGTTCATTTGCAAGGTTTATTGCATGATTTTCAGCTGTATTACCAATTGGCACTAAATAACATGCTTTGTTGTTTGGTACAAAATCATTCTGATTCAATAATTCACATATTCTATCTACACCTAGAGCAAAACCAACAGCGGGTATTGATGGACCACCCATAGATTCAAAGAGTTTATTATACCTACCCCCAGCACCAACAGCATTTTGTGATCCTAATCGATTACTCTTAACTTCAAAGACCATATGCGTATAATAATCTAAACCCCTCACTAATCTAGGATTTTCTTTATATTCTATATTTAAAAGACTTAGGCCATCACAGACGCTTGAATAGTAATCTAAAGAATCTTGGTTTAAATAATCGGATATGATAGGAGCATTTTTCACTATTTCTATATCGCCTTCATCTTTTGTATCAAGCACTCTTAATGGATTAGTGGCTAATCTTTTCCTTCCTATCTCTGATAACTTAGATTCATAACTTGACAGATACTTCTTAAGCACTTCTTTATATCTTTCAGCTGATTCTGGATCACCTAGAGAGTTTATTTCAAGATCAACTGCCTCCTCTAGTTTAAGATCTTTTAAAATCGACATCATAATATTTATTATCTCAACATCTGCATATGGTGATGCACTTCCGAATAACTCGCAATTAAACTGATAAAATTGTCTATAACGACCTTTTTGAGGCCTTTCATGTCTGAATAATGGACCATATGTAAAGAATCTTTTGGGAAGATTTTGAGTCCAACCATTACTGATCATTGATCTAACCATTGCAGCAGTGAATTCAGGCCTTAAAGTTATTGTTCTTTTTTCTCTATCTACAAATGTATATGTTTCCTTAGTAACTATGTCTGAGGTCTCACCTAATGTTCTATGGAATACGCTCGAATACTCAAAAATTGGCAGAATAATTGGTGAATAATTGTTTAGTGTCGCAATTTTTTCCCCGATTTCTATAACCTTTCTATAGGTTATTAACTCATGATCAACTAGATCTCTTATACCTCTAATTGTTTGAATTTCTTGTTTCATCACGTAATTTTTATGTTAAGATTTACTTTTAATAAGAACAAAAAACCAATAACATATATCAAAAAATAAAACAAAGTATATGAAAAATGAACTAGGTGATTCACTAACAAAGGATGTAATACAAAGACTAATTGATCTTTCTAATCCTTATTTGTCAGAAAAAAGTATCATAGAACTCGAAACAATACCTGAATTGTCTATAAACGATGCATTTGTTCAAACAAGCTTTTTCTTCTCATCAACTCCGAAAATTTGTTTTGTAGATCAAACTGGTGAAATAGCAACCCTGTATTCAGAACTTCCAAAAGTTGTATTAACTGAAGAAGAAATAGAAACAGTTGCAAAATGGGTTGAAGTACAAGCCGAAAAAGAAGCAAAATATGTTAATAAAAAACATTTTTTGATTGAAGATATTACTTATGATCATGCTAAAAATACTGTTTTTTTGAAAGCTTTTCAGACTGATTATGGGATTATGAGTGCTCTATCAAGAAAATTTGCTGATAAATTTAAAACTGGTGTTATCACACCATTTATAACAACTGATGATCAAGTGTTAATTCTTGAAAGAAATGATAGGTGGGGATTAAATTCAGCCGTAGCAGGATTTATTGAGCCAGATGGATTTGAGAAGTCATTGGAAAATTTAGTGGAAAAAACAGCAGTTTATGAAACAATAGAAGAAGTTCTAGCTATATATCCGGAAGGCAAAATATATGATCCATTTACCAAGACAAAGCATATGGAATATGACAAACCATTGAGTGAGTTAGAATTACAAACAGCAATAGGTGATATATCAATTTCACAATTATCCTTCAGATCACCTCATCGAAGTTCAGATCAAGCTCCTTTTTCTATTGGCACAGCTGAGTTCATAGCTCCTCAAAGATTACTAATAAATTCTCAATCATTAAGAGCAATTATTGAAAATAATACAGCTCCTCATTATTATGAACACACAATAGATCGATATCAAGAAGAATTAAAAATTCTCAAAGCACTTCTACAATCCATAGGACAAAAAGAAGCAGCGACGGAGTTAGCAAAAATGCAATCAATCATACAATACTATTCCCAAAATAAGTATTTAAGTAATGAAATAAAAGATAAATTAGAATTTTATGATAGGATTCTTAAAAACAAAGTTACTCTAGAAGAATTACAATCTTATATCCAAAAGTATCAGGAATCAGATGAATGTAGAGGATACAGGTTTGTTGATTTGAATAGTCTAGACAGAATCTTAGAAGCATGGTCTGCCAAACCAAGCTGGTTACTGAAGCCAATCATATCCGCAGCTTTGCCAAATGATACTTTCGAAGATTTTATTGATGTTGCTGAACTCACTGCAGAAGAATTAGCTATAAAACTCCTTACACTCGACTCTCAAAAATATAGATTAACACCTGAAACACAATATTTATCCAAGATAGTTTTTCACATACTGAAAGAACATCCTGAGCAAATAAATGAGTTACTAACTCCTTCAATCATGAGGGTTGCAGTAGGATCAAAAGATGAATACTCTGATGAAATAAGAAAATTAATCACTGGAAATGAAGAGTCGCTAGTCACATGGCCTGAAGTATCAACAATACAAATAGAATAGAACTCTGAGAGATTGATAATTGAAAGCTCATAATATCGGTGGTTCACATTTTTTTACTAATGTCAACTACTTCTAAATATATTCTTCTTGCATTACTTTGATATGCGTGTTATGTTCCTGTTCCACACCTTGTGTGTATTCTTATATATAAATATTGATTTTATTCTATAAAAATAGAACTTATGATTTTTCCAAAAAATGTTATGAAACTCTACAATAGTTCAGATAGATTAGGAAGTTCTATTTCCCCAATGTGATTGCATATGCAATTTATAATATACAAAATCAAAGAGTAACGTTGAAAAACATCAAAAATAAGTAAGAGGTATCTGTGTCTAGTGAAATATCATATTCCATAAGAAAAAGTTTAAAAAGAAAGAATTTTGGTAGGGTTACCACAACCACTGAGATACCTAATCTAATTCATACTCAAAAAGTTTCATATAATGACTTTTTGCAATTGGATGTCCCTGCAGATCAAAGGCAAAACAAAGGGTTACAAGGTATATTGAAATTTATCTTTCCACTTGCGGATTTTGAAAACAAGGCAACTCTAGAATATGTAAAATATACTCTTTTTAAGCCTAAATATGATTTACAGGAATGTACACAAAGAGGTATTAATTATTCTGCTTCTCTTTCTATCACTGTCAGATTAATCATATGGGAAACTAATGATGAGGGTGAAAGAGAGATAAAAAGCATAAAAGAACAAGATGTATTCATGGGTGAAATACCTCTCATGACAGACAGCGGTACTTTTATGATAAATGGTGCACAAAGAGTTGTTGTATCTCAGATGCATAGATCTCCTGGAGTATTTTATACACATGATGGAGGAAAGAACAACAGCACAGGTAAATACTTGTATTCTGCAAGTATAATGCCATATAGAGGCTCATGGCTTGACTTTGAATTTGATAACAAAGACATAGTATTCTGTAGAATAGATAGAAAGAGAAAGATTTTCATCACAACATTATTAAAGGCTCTAGATTTTACGAATGATCAAATTATTGAAACATTCTATAATCCAACCAGATATCAATACAAAAATGGCAATTGGATAAAGACTTTAGAACTAAGCAAATTAAAAGGAGTCAAGTTAGATTATGATTATGTAGACGCTGACACAGGTGATGTAATATTCCCTGCGAATGTAAAAATCACTCCTAAAATGCTCAGAGATAATGCAGACAAACAAGGTAGGCATTATGTAGTGGGCAAAGAAGAAATAGTTGGTAGATACATATATCAAACTATATATCATCCAAAAACAGGTGAAGTAGTGATGCAAGGTGGTAAAGAAATCACAGCTGCAATTCTTGATTACATGATAGAAGATCTAGGAATAAAAGTAATTGATGTTTTAGATGTTGATCATATAAACATTGGCGCATACATTCGTAACACACTTGCTCTCGATAGGAATCAAACAAGAGAAGAGGCACTATATGAAATATTTGCTATTCTCAAAAACTCTGAAGCGCCATCAGTAGAAGCAGCAGAGATACTTCTAAATAATAGATTCTTTGACAAAGCGAGATATGATTTGTCTCCTGTTGGAAGAATGAAAATCAATATGAAGCATGATCTTGATGTTCCAACTGATATGACTTGCTTAACTCAGGAAGATATCATAGCAGTTCTAAGACATTTAGTGAGTTTACGCGATAACAACGGTGAAGTAGATGATATAGATAGTTTAAGTAACAGAAGGGTAAGACCGGTTGGTGAATTGATTGAAAACCAGTTCAGACTAGGTTTAGTAAGGATTGAAAGGTCTATTTTAGAAAGAATGAATAGTGCTGATCTAGATTCAGTAATGCCACACGATCTTATCAATTCTAAATCACTATCTGCAATAATTCAGGAGTTCTTTGGAACATCTCAACTTTCTCAATTTATGGATCAAATCAATCCATTATCTGAAGTGACTCATAAGAGAAGGGTGTCAGCATTAGGACCTGGAGGACTAAGTAGAGATAGAGCTGGTATGGCTGTGCGTGACGTTCACTTAACTCACTATGGTAGAATATGTCCAGTCGAAACTCCAGAAGGTCAAAATACAGGTCTTATTAACTCACTAGCTACGTATGCTGGGATAGATGAATATGGTTTCATTGACACTCCTTACTATAAGGTAACAAACGGATACGTTACAAGTGAGATCAATAGGTTATCTGCCATCGTAGAAAGTAAATACATAATAGCTCAGGCAAGTGCTACAGTCGATGAAAATGGAAAATTAATAGACGAGTTTGTAACTTGTAGAAAATATGGTGAGTATGGCATTACAACTCCTCCAGAAGTTCAATATATAGACGTTTCTCCTAAACAACTTATATCTGTTGCAGCATCTTTAATACCATTCCTAGAAAATGATGATGCGAACAGAGCGCTGATGGGTGCAAACATGCAAAGGCAAGCAGTTCCACTACTGAGAAGTAAGGCTGCTTTAGTTGGTACTGGTATGGAAAGGATTGTTGCATGTGATTCAGGAGCCGTTGTTATTGCAAAAAGATCTGGTGTAGTAGAACAAGTTGATGCAAGTCAGATTGTCGTTAGATCGGATGAATCTTCTGAAGGAGATAGACTATTCGGTATAGATGTATACAAACTTATGAAGTATCAGAAGTCAAATAAATCTACCTGTATGAACCAAAAACCTATAGTAAATATAGGTGATATAGTTAAAGTAGGAGATGTAATTGCTGATGGCACATCAACTGAAAACGGAGAGCTTGCATTAGGAAAAGATGTATTAGTAGCATTCATGCCATGGCATGGTTACAACTATGAGGATTCAATCTTAATATCTCAAAGAATTGTACAGGAAGATGAGTTTTCATCAATTCACATTCAAGAGCATGAATTAGTTGCAAGAGATACTAGATTAGGACCTGAAGAGATCACAAGACAGTTACCAGGTGCTGCTCCAGAAAGTCTTTTAGCACTTGATGAAGATGGAATCATTACAGTTGGTTCTCACGTTGAAGCAGGTGATATCCTAGTGGGAAAAGTAACGCCTAAGACAGAGTCTATTTTAACTCCTGAAGAGAAGCTTTTAAGAGCAATTTTCGGTGAAAAAGCAGCCGAGGTACGTGACTCTTCAATGCGCGTTCCTCCAGGTGAATCTGGTGTAGTAATTGGTGTACGTGTTTTCACAAGAAGAGGTGTTGAAAAAAATGAACGTGCAATTCTTATTGAAAAAGCAGAGATTGATCAATTAACAAAAGACTATGAAAGTCAAATTGCAATAATAGAAAGAGCTGTTGAGTCTAAACTATTATTATTGTTGAAAGGACAAAAGTTGATGAATGCTTACAGAGGATTTGAGGTTGGCACAGTTATAGATGAAAAAGTATTTTTTGCAATTGATAAAGCACACAGATGGAATATACCTGTAACGCTCAATAATGAAGATATTAAATCATTGAATGCTACATATGAAAAGACTAAGAAAGAATTTGTTGAAGATTTAAAACATAAGTCTGATAAGGTTCAGAGTAGTGATCATTTCCCTCAAGGGGCACTTAAAATTGTAAAGGTATATATAGCAAGAAAATTAAGATTACAGCCTGGCGATAAAATGGCAGGTAGACACGGTAATAAAGGCGTTGTATCTAAAGTTTTACAAGTAGAAGATATGCCATTTTTGGAAGATGGAACTCCAGTAGATATAGTGTTAAATCCTATCGGCGTACCATCAAGGATGAATGTCGGTCAGATTCTTGAGACACATCTTGGCTGGGCTGCAAAAAACCTTGGTAAACAGGTTGGTGAAATGGTTGATAATATCAATCAAATATACGATATTTCTCAGCTAGAGAAGCTACGTGAAAAATTCATTGAAATATATGGTAGTGCAAACGCAGCTGACAAAGAAACAAGAGAAAGAATTGCTAAAATGTCACCAGGTGATTTGATGCAATATGCAGAGAGCATGAGATCAGGAATACCAATGGCTACACCTCCATTTGATGGAGCAACAGATTCTGAGCTTTCAGCAATATTAGTTGCTTCAGGTGTTAGTTCCTCTGGACAGACAAGGCTGATAGATGGAAAGACAGGTGAGTTTTTCGATAGAGAAATAACAGTTGGTTATATTCATATGTTAAAGCTAGATCACTTAGTAGCTGATAAAATCCATGCTCGTTCTACTGGTCCATACAATCTAGTTACTCAACAGCCGCTTGGTGGTAAGCAACACTTTGGTGGACAAAGATTTGGTGAAATGGAATGTTGGGCATTAGAAGCATATGGAGCTGCTTACACACTACAGGAAATGTTAACAGTTAAGTCTGATGACATACCAGGTAGAATAAAAATATATGAAAACATTATCAGAAATGATCTTGATTTCGAGTATGGTACCCCTGAATCATTTAATGTAATGATTAAAGAGATAAAGTCTCTCTGCTTAAACATTGAACTATTAACTGATGAAACAAAAGATCAAAAATAGATAAAATTATGAGTGTATTTTCTAGTTATTTTAATGTTACTGACGATCTAGATGCTTTTAACAGAATTAGAATCTCTTTAGCATCTCCAGAGACTATTTTATCATGGTCTTTCGGTGAGGTATCACGTCCAGATACAATAAACTACCGTACAACAAAACCTGAGCCTCGAGGACTATTCTGTGCAAGGATTTTTGGTCCAGTACAAGATTATGAATGCTTGTGCGGTAAATACAAAAGGATGAAACACAGAGGCATAGTATGTGAAAAGTGTGGTGTAGAAGTCACAACCTCAAAAGTTCGTAGAGAAAGAATGGGGCACATACAATTAGCAGCTCCAGTTGTACATCCATGGTTTGTATCACGTATATGCACATTGCTCGACATGCAACTTAAAGCGATAGATAAAGTATTGCAATTTGAGCTGTATATAGTTTATGAGCCTGGAGTATCTAACTTTAAAATGAATCAGCTCATCACTGAAGAAGAATATAACAGTGTGAAGTATGAACTTGGTGATGATGCGTTTGATGCTGGCGCAGGTGCTGAATCTGTGAGAAAAATTCTTGCAAATCTTGACCTTGATGCTGAAAGAACTACTCTGCGCGGTGATCTTGTAAATACGACATCAGAGATAAAGCGTAAAAAAATTGTAAAAAGATTAAAACTAATAGAAGGCTTTATAGAATCAGGGAATAAACCAGAGTGGATGATCTTAGAAGTTATGCCAGTAATTCCACCTGACATAAGACCTCTTGTGATGCTTGATGGTGGTAGGTTTGCTACATCTGATTTAAATGAACTGTATAGAAGAGTCATAAATAGAAATAACAGATTAAAGAAGTTAATAGATCTTAAGGCTCCAGATATCATAGTTAGAAATGAGAAAAGGATGCTGCAAGAATCTGTTGATTCTTCATTTGATAATAGTAGAAAAGCAAAGGCAGTAAGAGCTTCTAATAAGAGACCTTACAAAGCACTTGCAGATATGTTGAAAGGTAAGCAAGGTAGATTTAGACAAAACCTTCTTGGAAAGCGTGTGGACTATTCAGGTCGTTCTGTGATAGTTGTTGGTCCTGAATTAAAGCTACATCAGTGCGGTTTACCAAAAACAATGGCAATGGAGCTCTTTAAACCATTCGTATTAGCAAGGCTTGAAATGACAGGTGCAGCAGCAACTTTAAGGTCTGCACATAAAATGATAACATCTAAGCGTCCGGAAGCTCTTCATGCATTAGAACATGTTGTAAGGGAGCATCCAGTGCTATTGAACAGAGCGCCAACTCTTCACAGATTAGGTATCCAAGCATTTGAACCAATTCTGATTGAAGGGCAAGCTATTCAATTACATCCATTAGTTTGTGCAGCTTTCAATGCTGACTTTGATGGTGATCAGATGGCTGTACACGTTCCTTTATCAATTGAAGCTCAGCTTGAAGCTAGGGTATTAATGATGTCAACAAATAACATCCTTAGTCCAGCAAATGGTAAGCCGATTATCGTTCCATCTCAAGATATAATTTTAGGATTATATTATTTAAGTCTTGAGCTTCCTAATCAAATAGGAGAAGGAATGTTTTTTTCTGGCATTGCAGAAGTTGAACATGCATTACATAGCAAAAAGGTTTCATTACATGCGAAAATAAAATGCCGCTGTAAGGTAACTGGTATGGATGGACAAATCATGGAATACTTACTTGATACTACAGCAGGGCGTGTTCTTATATCAGAATTACTACCTCAAGATGGAAGAATAAGCTTTGATCTAATCAATAAAGTTTTAAACAAAAAAGAAGTCTCTAGCTTAATAGATAGTGTTTATAGACATTGTGGACAGAAAAGCACAGTCATATTTGCAGATAAGATAATGCAATTAGGATTTAAATATGCTTGTAAGTCTGGTTTATCAATAGGGAAAGATGACATGGTTGTACCTCAAACAAAAGGCAGATACATCAATGATGCGATGCAAGAAGTACAACAATATGACATGCAGTATGCTGAAGGGCTTATAACATCTGGTGAAAAATACAATAAAACAGTTGATACTTGGTCTAGATGTACAGATAAGATAGGTATAGATGCTATGAAAATCATATCAGGTCAAACTCTTGATACTGGTGATAGCTTGGGACACACTCTTAATAGCATCTTTATGATGGCTGATTCAGGGGCGCGTGGTTCTGCTGCTCAGATTAAGCAGTTGGTTGGTATGAGAGGTCTTATGACTAAACCTTCTGGTGAAATCCTAGAGACTCCAATTAAATCAAACTTCAAAGAAGGTTTGACAGTTCTTGAGTACTTCACATCAACACATGGTGCGCGTAAAGGTCTTTCTGATACTGCCTTGAAAACAGCTAACTCAGGTTATCTTACAAGAAAGTTGGTCGATGTTGCACAGGATTGTGTGATTACAGAAGCTGATTGTGGATCAACTGATGGTATTATAGCTAAGCCAGTGATTGAAAGTGGTGAAATAACAACTGCTCTAAGTGAAATCATATTAGGTAGGGTTTCTGCGAAGGATATTTTTCATCCGATCACAAATAAGCTCATGATAGGTGCAGGAGATATGATAGGTGAGCGTGAAGTTGAGATGATAGATGAAGCAGGTATTGATTCAATCAAAATAAGATCAGTCTTAACATGTAAGACTAAAAAAGGAATATGTATAAAATGTTATGGGCGTGATTTAGCTACTGGTGAATGGACTAACCTAGGTGAAGCTGTTGGTGTCATAGCCGCGCAGTCGATCGGTGAGCCTGGTACTCAGCTGACAATGAGAACGTTCCACATAGGTGGTGCTGCTCAGAAAACAAGTACTCAATCAAGTGCTATTGCATCTCACAGTGGGTTAGTTAAATTCTCACATAAAAATACTGTGTTTGATAGTAAAGGAAAACAAATAGTGATGAGTCGTAACTGTGAAGCAATGATATATGATGCACATGGATATGAAAAAGCTAGATATAAAATACCATATGGATCAAGACTCTTATTTGATGATGGTGATAAAGTCGAAGCAACTCAAAAGCTTGCAGAGTGGGATCCATTCACAGTGCCAATTATAACTGAAAAGACTGGTATTGCTAAGTTCATAGACCTGGTTGATAGGGTGTCGATGAACGAAATACAAGATGACATCACAGGTGTGGTCAACAGAATAGTAGTTGATAGTAAGAATTTTGGTAAAGGTAATAGTGATTTACGTCCACGTATTGCTTTATATGATGAAAAAGGTAATGTTTTAACTCTTGCAAATGGTTTAGAAGCACGTTATTTCCTGGCAGTTGATGCTATTTTGAGTGTTGCTGATGGACAGGAAGTACAAGCTGGTGATATTCTTGCTCGTATACCTAAAGAATCATCTAAAAACAAAGATATTATCGGTGGTTTACCTCGTGTGGTAGATTTATTTGAAGCTAGACAACCAAAAGATCACTCAGTTATTAGTGAAAGCGATGGTATTATAGAATTTGGTAAAGATTATAAATCTAAAAGACGTATAATAGTTCGTAATTCTGAAAATACTGAAGATTGCACTGAATACTTTGTCCCTAGAGGTCGACATATAACAGTAACTGAAGGTGATTTTGTTAAAAAAGGAGATATGTTGATGGAAGGTAGTCCTTCACCACATGATATATTACAGGTCATGGGCACTGAAGCTTTGGCTAGTTATATGGTACGTGAAGTACAGCAAGTCTACAAATTACAAGGTGAAACTATCAATGATAAACATATAGAAATCATTGTTAAGCAAATGCTTAGAAAAGTTGAAATAGTACACCCTGGTGGCACTACATTCCTTGCTGGAGAACAAGTTGATAAAACTGAGTTTGAAGCAGTAAATGCAAAAACTGAAAAACTTGGATATGAACCTGCTGTAGCTAATAACATACTGCAAGGTATCACAAGAGCTTCACTACAAACTCAATCATTCTTCTCAGCTGCCTCATTCCAAGAGACAACTAAAGTATTGATAGAAGCTGCTCTTGAAGGAAAACTTGATGAATTACATGGGTTGAAAGAAAGTATAATTGTTGGTAAACTGATCCCAGCTGGTACTGGCTTCCATAAACATAAAATTAAAAAGGAAGCAGAAGACTTTTAAACAAATTAAAGCTTTCTTATATGAGATGGTATGAAATAGTAGCTACTTGGTTTGGGATGGGAAAGGCTAGTTTCATGCCAGGAACAATAGGCTCCATGGGAGCCTACCCTCTATTTTATCTTGCAATAATGAGTTCAGAGACACCTCATGAAGCTCGCATGACAATGTTATTTATGACTGTTGTGCTATGCATCGTGGGATTCTTTGCAATCCGAAAATATCATAAAAAAACTGGTGTCATAGATGATCAATCGATCGTCGTAGATGAAGTAATTGGACAGCTTGTAACATTCATCATTGGATATGAATGGATAGGTGGCGCTGTGACAAAATTTTTTCCTATTAATGAAAATACGAGTGACAGCATGATTATTACATATATTTTCATTTGTGGATTCATGACATTCAGATTCTTCGACATCACTAAGCCAATGTATATATCGCTCATAGATAGGTATTGGAAAAACGCTGTAGGTGTCATTCTAGATGATATAATTGCCGGAATATATGCCGCTGCAGTTTTTTATGTCTTAAGATAAATTTTCTTAATATATTTGTAATATTTTCAATATATAGTGTAGTATATACAAAGATTATTTTATAAGAGGGAAACATGAATTATTTTAAAAGCGCTCTTGCAGGTTTTGGCATGAGTTTTATTGGC
Source organism: Candidatus Fokinia solitaria (assembly GCA_943325105.2). Lineage (GTDB taxonomy): Bacteria > Pseudomonadota > Alphaproteobacteria > Rickettsiales > Midichloriaceae > JALQUO01. Next base: position 65,110 of record CALPOD020000001.1, read on the forward strand.
ACTTCTCTGTGTGGTGCGAAGGTGTATATGAATGCAAAAGATATAGATTATTGGTGTGGTGATAGTTGGACCTTCCCAAAAGCATTTGTAATAAATAATATGGCTTGTATTCCAACAGCAATGCTTTGTGCTGCATACCATGATTATTGCGGTAAAGATGTGGCACAAAAATTCAACGATTACTTCAAAACTGATGTCAGTCCATATATTTTGGATGGAGCTGTTTTTGGTAGTTTAGTATTATTTTGTGGAACTCCTTGGATAGCCTTAGAGAAAAAGACTGATAAAACATTTATCCTATCAATGGTTATGATACAAGGATTTGTTCTTGGATGTACTGCAGCCTTCGGTGCATACTTTGGTGATGAGGTATTGCCTCCACAAAATGAGGAGTTAGATGTTACTCCCCTTGACCCTTGCTGAATCCTTGTTTTCCATCATATTCTGTCAGGGTATTTACCATTACTATCTCAAGGTTTTGACTCAAGACCTTCTGCTGGATTTCAAGTATCTCACTGTATAAACACTCTGAGTCAGAAATGAACCTAAACTGAAGCATATCAAGCTCTCTATCTTGTGTTGTATTTGGCCATATTACAAGTCCTTTATACCCTATGAAAGAAAGTTTCAAATTAGAAGATTTAGTTTGATCAGAAATCTTTTGGAAATTATTTGTATGAGCACTTCTGATGTATACATCACATCCAACAACTTTGTGTTCCTTATGTGTAAATTTATCTTCTATAAGGGCTTTCTGACTTTTATCAGAAGTATTCTCAGCTGCCTTTAAAGATTTAGGCTTAGAATTTATGTTTTTGATTATTGCTTGTGTGAACTGCTCAGTAGAAACCAACTCACCAGTGCCACTATAGAGATCAGCTGTATGCTTTCCTTCCTCAATTGTTGCCAGCCAAGCATTCTCTATCACATTAGCTTTATCGTGCATGTTGAGATGTCTTAACATCATTACAGCCGCGCTCAATAAGCCAGAAGGATTTGCTTTACCTTGCCCTGCTATGTCTGGAGCTGATCCATGCACTGCTTCAAACATAGCGTATTCACTCCCAATATTAGCACTACCAGCAATTCCCACTGCACCAGCTGCCTCTGCTGCTATATCTGAGATAATATCTCCATATAGGTTTAGAGTAACAATCACATCAAAGCTATCAGGTTTACTAGCGATTCTAGCTGACCCTATATCAACTATCATGTGATTATTTTCTATTTGTGGATACTCTTTAGCTACTTCATCAAATATTTTTGCAAATGCTCCATCTGAAAGCTTCATAATATTGTTTTTAGTAATACATGTGACTTTATTCCTACCGTTAGCAACAGCATAATCAAATGCATATTTTATTATCTTTCTTGAACCTGACTCAGAAATCAACTTCACAGCAACATATGAATTTTCAGTTGTTTGATATTCTATTCCTGAATATAAATCTTCTTCATTTTCTCTCACTATTACTATATCCATATTTTTTGCATTGCACTTTATGAATGGATTATATGAGACAACTGGTCGGACATTTGCAAATAACCCTAACTTTTTCCTTAGAGTAACATTAATGCTCTTGTATCCACCTCCTAGAGGAGTTGTCATTGGTCCTTTTAGTAAGAGCTTATTTTGTAAGATCTTCTGCCAAGAATCATCACTGATGCCATGCGTAATACCACTAAGGTAAACTTTTTCACCTATTTCCACCACATCATATTCTAATTCAACTTTTGCAGCCTGTAAGATTGAGATAACTGAGGTCATGATTTCTGGTCCTATCCCATCACCATACGCAACACATATTTTTGTCATGATTTTATGAGTTTTATTTTTAAAATAACATACAAATGTTTGTCATTGCAATAAATTAATTCACAACACTGTTTTCAAATGTATGCTTTAGACCTTCTGTTTTAATTCTGAGATTAATTTTGTTTTTATGCAATATTTTATGTACATTTGGATCTAAAAAAGCTTCTTCAGGTGATACTATTTCCCATCTTTTTTTCTTTAGAAGCCTTATGATATCTTCTAAATATAGAGCATTAATATCATTTTCATGAAGTAATAAGTTATGTACAGGTGAATATCCGAGGATATTTTTTATTGATTGACTATATAATTCGATGTATTCAAAAGTTGTTCTTATATAAAGATCTTTAAGTCTTTCATAATTAATTTTTTGATTATTGCGCAGTGCTTTTTGTAAAAGTAAGTTTACATAATAATCGAGAGTTATAATTGTTACGTATGCATTTTTATATCCCATAGCATTTAATGCATTGGTAACATTTAATTTTTGTTCATCTGATTTACATTCATCAAGATATGGATACCGAAAAAAATATTTGAAATTATTATATTTTTTAATAACTTTATGACATTTATAAATATCATCAATAAAATCTTCTGAAGATAATTTTCTACATGCTGGATGTGAATAAGTATGATTCCCAATCATGTGTCCTGCTTCATCATACATCCTCAGACGTTTTTCACCTTCATCTTTGAAAATATTTTCACCTAAAACGAATAGCCCTACTCTATTTACATTAGCATTTTTAAGTGTTGTGATAATTCTTTTAGTTCTGTCAATGCCATTAAATAATTTTGTTGATGGCATTGGAACATCATCGATGGTAATAGCGATTTTTTTTACTTCTAAATTGTCATTTAGAGCTGCAAAAGAAACATTTCTTTGCAATATAAGAATTAAAAATAATAAAAAATGTACCATTTATTCTCTCTTTGCAAGAACATTATACAAATTACTGTTGATGCTATCAATTTGTTTACTCATAGCAAGTGCTTCGCCGCTCTTATGCTGAATTTCAACTAAATTTGTCATTGCAACTATTGGTGTGACATTTGATTCTTCTATGTACCCCTGTAGCATTTTGTATGTACTTGGATCTGCTTGAGCTATTGCAGTGTTTCCTTCAACTATAAAATTCCCATCCCCTGCTTTTCTTAACATCTTTGGATTAGAAACAGATACTATACCTAGTTTTCCTCGTTCTTCATAATTATTTTGAGCATTAGCACGTGCATAAATCACACCTGTAGAATCTATCATAATATTAACATCATCTGCATTAAGAGTTATAATATCACCATTCTCTGTTATGACATTGTGTCCAGCAGAATTTACAATTTCATAATTATTGTTAATGGTAAAGGTGCCATTCCTTGTATATCTTATTCCTAAAGGTGTTTGTATTGTGAAAAAAGCATCCCCTGAGATTGCAAAATCTAAATCTCTATTTGTCTGTTTAAAAGCTCCTGGTTTAATATCAACAATTGTAGCTTTATCGAGAGGCATTGTATTGAGATCATGCTTGTCTTTTGTGAGATATTTTTCAAAAACCATACTATCTTCTTTGTATCCAGGAGTATTAATATTCGCAATATTATTAGAAGTTGTTGTAAGGTTGTTGAAAGTCCCAACCTGCGCTGCAAGAAGATTATAGTTAGTATTATCCATAGGAATTGTAATTATTTACAACTGAAAAAGCAATAATATATCTTATACTAAAATGTTTAAAAATTCATCTTATTCTTATCTCATAGCTGTTAGTAGAAGAATTTTGTTTTTTAAATCTAATAAAACAATTAAGTATCTTGAGTTTGATTTAAGAACTGATTGAGTAACTTCTCATCATCTTGAAATGCACCTAGAAATGAAGATGTAACCATTACAGTGTCTCTATGATTAACACCTCTATGACATATACAATGGTGCTTAGCTTTGATTAGAACTGCAACTCCTTTAGGCTCAAGATGTTTTACTATTTCATTTGCTATTTGCGCAGTCATTCTTTCTTGCAGTTGTAGTCTTTGTGCGAAGATTTCAACTAATCTAGCGATCTTACTGATGCCAACTACCTTATCTTGAGGAATATATGCAACATGTGCTTTACCAATGATTGGTGACATATGATGCTCACAGTGAGATTCAATTGTGATATCTGAAAGCATAATCATACCTTGATATTGAGAGGTTTCAGAAAATTTTTTCGATAAAATTGTTTTTGGATCTGATTTATAACCTGCAAATCTCTCTTCATAACTTTTTATAACTCTTTGTGGTGTATCAATGAGCCCTTCTCTATTAGGGTCTTCTCCTATCCACAGTAGAAGTGTTTTAATAGCCTGTTCTGCTTCTTCCCTTGAAACAACTTTTTTTTTAGAATCTGTCATTAAAGTAAACTATCATATAAAACTTTTAATTTGAATTAATCTGGGTTATATATCAAAAAAAACCTTGGCACAATTCAATGCTACAAAAAATTTTTAGACTAATTGCACTTTTCTTTTTTATTGCACTTATACTATCTCCAATATACTTTAAACATATACGTCACTATATAAGAACAATCAATCTTGTAAGTTATGATGTTGAGAACATTACTGAGAGTTTTTTTAGTAAAGAAGATATCAATAGATATAGATGCAAAGCAGGCTCACATATAAAAACTCCATCTGCTAATAATGTATTGCAAATTTTACATTTTTCTTCCCCTAAGTGCTATGCTTGTGTAAGTGAAGTGGATGATTGGAGAAATCTTCCAGTGGAAATATATAAAACACTTTCTTCATCAAATAAGCAATATCAAAACAAAAATGAGATTGAAATAGTAAATATTTTGAATGAAAATCTAATAAATGAAAAAAATACTAAAGATTTTGTTCATAAAATGATGACTTTCTCAGAGCAAGAAGGACATGATGATCTTTACGAAAAAATTGCATCTGCTAATATTTCAACATGTCTTATAGGAATTAGTGAATCAGAAATCACAGACATGAATATTGAAATATTGCCATATTCACTAGTAATAAAAAATGGAGAGATAATTTATGCTCTTGCAGGTCAAATGAGTGCTGGAGAAATAGACAGATTAGTAGGTATAATTAATCAAAATATAAACAAATAAAAGTGTATAGAATAGGAATAGGATATGATGTGCATGCATTTGATCTACAAAATATAACCAACTCATACATAACTCTCTGCGGCATACAAATACCTTATAAAAACAAGCTAATAGCCCACTCAGACGGAGATGTTGCTCTACATGCACTTACAGATGCAATGTTAGGATCAGTTGCTGAAGGCAGTATAGGAACTCACTTCCCACCCACTGATGAAAAATGGAAAAATACTAATTCGGAAAAGTTTATCAGACATGCAAATTCTTTGATAAATAATAAGGGCTATACAATTCAAAATTTAGACATAACCGTCATATGTCAGGAACCAAAGATTATGCCTCATGCGATGAAGATGCGTGAAAATATATCTTCAATTCTAAACTTAGAAATTGATCAGGTTAATATAAAAGCAGTTACAACAGAAGGCCTCGGTGCATTAGGTAGGCAAGAAGGCATTGCTGCCCAGGCAGTTGTCTTAGTTCAAAAATCTATCTCACAAAACACTGGTGCATGATCTGAAGGTCTTACCCACTCCCTTGTCTCTGTAGCAACTCCAGCATCAATCAAAAAGGATTCGCAATTAGGTGAGGATAGAATATAGTCAATTCTCCAGCCACGATTGCTTTTAAATGAATTTCTATCTCTATAATCCCACCAGCTGAAGATTTGTTTTCTTGGATGAAGATTTCTAAGTGTATCTTTAAATCCTCCACCGATGATTTGATCTATGATATGTCTCTCTTTATCATGAAAACCGAGGGAGTTTTTGAACTTTACTGGATCAAATAGATCTATTGAATCTTGTGCGACATTAAAATCTCCTCCAATAAAAAACATCTCATCATTTTGCATTGATTTTAGATATTGATTTAAATCATCTAAAAATGATAACTTACATAAAAATTTTTCAGATATTACTGCCTGACCATTAGGAACATAAACTGAAGCTACTCTGATGCATTTTGAATCAACAGCAATCAATCCCTCTATATATCTTGCTTCATTTGTAGCTCCTTCAAACCCCTTCAAAACTATCTCTTCTATTCTATACTTACTAAGTATTGCAACTCCGTTATATGATTTTTGACCACTAATTGCTATATTATATCCTAAGTCTTCTAATATGCTTTTTGGTACCTTGTGCTCTTCTGCCTTTATTTCTTGGAGTAATAATACATCTGGATTATGTACTTCTATTAATTTTAATATGTTTTCAAGCCTCGCATTTATGGAATTCACATTCCAGCTAAAGATTTTTAAACTTTTTTTACCCATAAAATTAATATTTTTGTAAATTTAATGTAGTGTTAACATTTCAAACATTAATTTGCAATTTATTTCAATATAGTATAAATTCATTCGTTAGTTTAGCCTAGATAGCTCAGTAGGTAGAGCAAAGGACTGAAAATCCTTGTGTCGGCGGTTCGATTCCGCCTCTAGGCACCACCATTTCGTTTTTTTATAAAAAAATCTTTCAAAATCTCTTCACATTGCCTTTCAAGAAGGCCATTATAATGATCTGGTATGTGATGTAGGCCCTTTTTACCATAAAAAAGCTTTGCATTATTATAAACACCACCACTCTTTTCGTCTAATGCACCGCAATATAACCTTCTTATTCTTGCAATAGATATAGCTGCGGCACACATGGCACATGGCTCTAAAGTAACATACAAATCACATTCTTCTAAGTAACCACTTTTTAACTTCTGAGATGCATTTCTGATTGCAATAATTTCAGAGTGTTCAGTTTGATTTAATGTTTTCTTCATCATGTTGTGTGCACTGCCTATTATCTCACCTTTTCTAACGATGACACACCCAACTGGTACTTCATTATTATCACTTGCTTTTTTCGCTTCATCTAAAGCAAATTTCATAAAACATTCAAACATATTACATTTTAAAATTAAAGTGATATTGTAAGTAAAATAATACAACTAAATCTTTATATGCAAAAAAAAATAGCGGTAGTAATTTACAACCTTGGCGGACCAGATAGCTTGGATGCCGTGCAAAAATTTCTATTTAATCTATTTAATGATCCACATATAATAACTCTTCCGCAGCCATTTAGATATTTCCTTGCTAAACTCATATCAGTCTTTAGACACAATAAATCAAAAGGCATATATGAGCAAATGGGAGGGAAATCAACAATTTTACAGGAAACAAACGAACAAGCAGAAGCACTGAGTCAATATCTCAATAAAAACTGTTCAGTTAATGGTGGAGTTACATATGATGTAATACCAATGATGAGATATTGGCATCCGATGACAGGAGAAATAATAAAAAAAGTACAAAAAGGAGCATATGATAATGTAATTTTACTACCTCTATATCCACATTTTTCCACTACTACAACTCTTTCATCATTAAGAGAGTGGTTTAAACATGCTAAAAATATGCCAGCAACTAATATTGTTTGTTGTTACTATAATCACCCAGGATTTATTGATGCAAATGTTGCTTTGATAAATGAAACAATTGCAAATATAAAAACTACAAAACCAATAAGACTTCTATTTTCGGCACATAGCATCCCACAGCACATATCTGATAAAGGAGATCCATATAAGGGACAAATTGAGTCAAGCATTAAAGCAATCGTAGAAAAAACTAATATTGATAAGACTCAGCATACAATCTGTTATCAAAGTAAGGTAGGGAAATTAAAATGGCTTGAGCCTGATATCAAATCTGAACTACTCGCAGCAGGTAAGAGAAATGAAGCTGTTGTTGTAATTCCAATCAGCTTTACATCTGAGCATTCAGAAACACTTGTAGAGCTAGATATAGAATATGCAGAGCTTGCAAAGGAAAATGGCATTGAGTTTTATAGAGTACCTACACTCAGCAAACATCCAATTTTTATCAAAACACTTGCTATGTTAAGTGTGAAAGCTCTGCATAAATTCATTCCAGAAATAGTTGCAAACTCTGACTTCAAACCATATAAAAATACTCCTCTAAACTCATCTTGTGGAGCTCCGATGTGTTGTCAAAGGATCAATATTATTTAATGCATATTAAGTGCATCATTTAAATAAACACAAGCTAATATTGTAAAAATATAAGCTTGTAAAATTGATACAAAAATTTCAAATCCAGTCAAAATTATCAACATCATAAAAGGAAAGATACCTATTATACCTGAAGCTAATGTCAATGATACAAAGACTTTTAATACTATATGTCCTGCTGTCATATTTGCAGCTAAACGTAGAGCAAGACTGAAAGGCCTAGATAAGTATGTAAATAGCTCTATTATAATTATTAAAGGAGCTAAAAATACAGGAGTACCTTTTGGTAATAAAATATTAAAATAATGCATACCGTTTTTTACAAAACCTATGATATTTATCATTATAAAAACAAATAGTGCAACTACAAAGGTTATCACTATGTGACTTGTAGGAGTGAAACCGCCTGGAAGCATTCCAAGTGCATTACAAAGCATTATAAAAATGAAAAGTGTAAAAATCTCTGGTGCATATTTTAAACCTTTATCTCCACAAGTTCCAGAAACTGTTTTTGTAATCATCTCATAAATGAGTTCACTTGCAGCATGTATTTTATTGATTTTCCTTATCCCATCACAATGCTGATCTTTTCTTCTATATAAAACTCCAAGGACTACTAGCGCTAGAAGAGATAAGGTCATAAAAAGCGCTGAATTTGAAAATGAAAAGTCTATCCCAAAGATTTTTATTGGAATCAAAGACTTTATAGTAAATTGTTTAAGAGGATCTAACAACATTTTTTTTGTAATTTTTTTCCATTATACAATAAATTTAGTTACTTTTATATATTAAGCTCATATGATAAAACTCATTGTAAAAAACACAAGTAAAATGGATCTAAAGGATATAGTTGCAGAGGTTATTGATAGTGAAATAAGAGGTCTTGAAGATTTAAAACAAAACTTTGATTTTGAGAGCTTAAATGAGATACTAGAAAAAATATATTTGCTGAGTGGTAAGGTAATATTGAGTGGTATAGGTAAAAGCGGATATATCAGTAAAAAGATTGCAGCATCATTATGTTCAATAGGTTTGCCTGCAGTATTCTTACATTCTGGAGAAGCATTACATGGAGATCTTGGTGTGATTTCAAGTAATGATATTGTGTTGATTTTTTCAAACTCTGGAGAGGGCAGTGAATTAAAACAAATCATAGATTATTGTGAAAGATTTAAAGTAACAACAGTTGGTATTTCAAGGAATAAATCATCATATTTAATAGAAAAAACTGACATCGGTATTCATTTACCTGCAACACCAGAAGTTACTGATTTAGATATCCCAACAACTTCAACTATGATGATGATGGCATTTGGAGATATATTAACGATTGCATTGAAAGAAAGAAAGCAATTGTCTCATGAAAATTACCTAATATATCACCCAGGAGGAACTATTGGATTTAAGGGTATGAAAGTTTATGATTTGATGTTGAAAGCTGACGAATTAGTAATTCTTAAATATAATTGTTCTATGATCGATGCATTATTTGGAATGTTGAATAAAAGATTAAGATTTGCATTAATAGTGGATGATAAAGATGAATTTATTGGAATTATCAATGATACTTCTATAAAAGATTTTAGTTTTAAAGACAACATTGTGGTAGAAAATTTTATTTCAAATAATTACAAAGTACTCTCAAGTGAATTAAAAATGGTAGATATATTGCAAGACATTAATACATTTGACTATTTTATAGTGCTCGATGGCAAAAAACCCATCGGTGCATTTTCATATGACAATATAAAATCCATCTATAAGTGTTAGCTTTTATAAAAAGATACATATTATTAATAATATCTTTTATAGCTTTATTTTATTTCTATCAGGGAGATAACAAGAAATTATCTGCCACAATCAATGATTTAGATGTTATTGATAAAACAAAAAATATAGTTATAAAGCCACATTTATATAATCAAATCAAAGATGGTAAAAGATTAGAAGTGATCGCAGAAAGAGGTGAAAATAACAGTAAAACAATAGTTATTCATGAAGTAATAGGCAAAATATATGACATTGACAATAATTGCATTCTGCAAGTACAAACAAAAGATGGTTCATTTGATATAAAAGACAAAATTTTGAATATAAAAAAAGATATCGATATTTCAATTTATGATAACTTAAATCGTCGGATACATTTAAAAGGCTCAGGTATAAAATTCGATATGGAAAAAAGACTTATAAATAGTAGTGAAAGAATAAACATAGAGGATGATAAATATTCATTATCAGCTGAGTCATTTGAAATTGATGCTGATAATTTTTCAATCATCTTTATAAAACCAATAATTAGAAAAAATTAAAATCGTGAATAAAAAAAATTTAGTATACGGAAAGCATAGTGTATTAAGCATCCTCAGGAATAAAAATCGTAGAATTGACAAAATCTTGTGTACAAATTCATCCTTTAGTTTCTTAAAACAAAATATTCCTAATCTTGAGATGCAAAAAGTTGAGATTGTAGATAGTCAAATCATAACAAAAACTCTATTTACTAATGGGTATAAAAATGCGTTACATCAAGATGTTGTAGTCTTTACACAAACATTAATACAACCTGATGTAAATGATATTATATTTTCTTCAAAATTCTTAGTTTTATTAGATGAGCTGCAAGACAGTCAAAATATTGGAGCAATCATAAGATCTGCAGCCCTTTTTAACGTAGATGCAGTTATCTCAACATTTCATAATAGTCCAGATGAAAACTCACATATGATTAAAGCTGCATGTGGTGCATTTGAACATATTCCATTCATAAAAGTAGTAAACTTATCTCAAACAATCAGCGCATTAAAGAAGAATAACTATTGGACTGTAGGGATGGCATGTGATGCTAAACAAAGTCTTTATAGCTTATCAAAAAACTTTTCAAAAGATGAAAAAATTGCGATCGTTGTTGGAAATGAGGAGAAAGGAATGAGGCAGATGGTTGAAAAAAGCTGTGATTTTCTCGTAACAATACCAATAAATCAAGGAAGAGGAGTTGATAGTCTGAATGCATCTAGTGCAACTGCTGTATTTCTTTATGAAATCAGTAAAATATTCTCAGATATCATTATTTAAGACCTTATCAATCAATGTGCTAAGATCTGCCTTTAATCTATCTGTAGTATACATCGATTTAACATCTTTTATACCTTTGCTGACAATATTTTTTAACTTATCATTATCAAGTGTTAGCATTGCAATCTTCTCTGCTAAATCATGGTGGTCACCAGGTGAAAAAAGGAGCCCGTTAACTTCATGTGATATAACTTCATTTATACCTAAAATGTTTGATGCGACAACTGGAATGCCGTGTGCCATACTTTCAATTAATACTAATCCGAATGCTTCTTTCAGTGAGGGTAAACAAAATATATCAATATTTTGGAAAAATTCTTTCTTGTCATCAACATATCCAATAAACTTAACTTTATCATTTAAACCATGAATAAATGTAAGGTTCTTTATTGCTTTCATGTATTTGCCATCTCCACCAATTAAAACCTCATATGAAATATCACTTTTGTTTGATAATAAACCAAGTGCTTTTACTAAAAATTGAGTGCCTTTATCAGACACTACTCTTCCAAGGAAGCCTATTGTGATGTGTTTTTTAGTTTTTTTACTTTTAATTTTATCTACAACATCACATCCGACAACATTATATACTAAATGAGCATTCTTACCTATATCTGAAACTAGTTGTTTATTGACTGCAACACTAATATCATTTTGTAATCTCCATCTTAGAGAAGAGATTTTTGAGCTGAAAAAAGTATGCCTGATTCCTATTCTTCTTACATTTAATCCTAATAATCCAAATTTTGAAAGCTCTACAGCCTTTGTACCATGTGCAAATACAATATCTATATTATGTTTTTTAGCGATTGTACGTAAATGTAAAATAGAACTTAGAAAACCAAATCTTGTCTTTAATTCAATGACATTATGAGATGTTTGTTTAACTCTGTGCTTATTTTTACAATTTTTATTAATTACAGAAATAACTTCACAAAAATCACTAAGAGCAATATTATAATGAATGAATGCTTCTTCTATACCTCCTTTGCCAGTATTAAGCATTATATGCATTATCCTATACTTTGTCACTGTTTAGCAGTTATTAGGTGATTAATTGAAGGAATTTTTATGGTAAAAAATTAATAATCTGCTCTGACTCTAATTTTACAAAGCTCACATGCTCTGCATTTTTTTAGTAATTCTAATGAAAATATCATAAACATTAAACTTAGTATTATCATCATGCCAATAATTTTAATATTTTATTTAGATCCCTGTAATTAACATTCTGCAAGAATACTGACAAAATTGCAATGATTAATTTTCATTATTTTGATTTATTGGCTCTAAATTCTTATCTAAGGCAATTCTATCATCGAAAACAAAGAGGCTTCCACTCCACATATTCACTGCACTTTTTGTTTCTTCAAAATATTTCAACACTCCACCTTTTAAATGATAAACATTTTCAAATCCTAATGACTTGACATAAGCAGTGGATTTTTCACATCTAATTCCACCAGTGCAAAACATTGCGATCTTTTTTGTTTTATCATTCATATCAACGTTTTTTTCAAACCATTCAGGTAATTCTGAAAAAGATTGCGTGTCAGGGTTTATAGAGTTTTCAAATGATCCGAAAGCAAATTCATAACTATTTCTTGTATCTATTAAAACAACATTTTGTTCTGATATAAGTTTATTCCATTCTTGAGGATTTAAATACTCTCCAGGTGGATTTTTATGCATATCTAGATCACCATCCTTTAAAGTTACGATTTCATTTTTTAAACGTACCTTCATCTTTTTAAATGGTATGAAATTTGCTTCTGTAGAGTTTTTATATTCTAAATCTTCAAATTCCTTAATACTATTTATTTTTGTCAAAAAAATTTCTAAATTACTCTTTGCACCTGAAATTGTAAAATTGATTCCTTCTGAAGCTATTAGTATTGTACCCTTTACTTCATTATCTATACAAAGCTTCTTTAGTGTATCTTTCATTACCTCAGGATTATCTATCTGAACGAATTTATAAGAAGTGACAATGGTGTATTTTTCAGTCATACTAAAAGCATTTTGTTAAGATTTTTTAGGCTAAATTTTATTCCAGATAGCTTATAAAGTCAAAGTCTGGTATAAAAAAAAATAAAAACTTCTATGGCAATAGAATACGACATATTATACAAAATTCTAAAAGATTCCTTCCCCAATGATGAAGTCTTACTTGTAGATACTGCAGGTGATAGTAACCACTACGAAGTTACAATCGTAAGCGATGCGTTTAAAGGATTATCACTTATAAAACAGCACAAGATAGTATATGATGCAATAGGTGAACACATGGGAAATGCGTTACATGCACTAAAAATCAATACAAAGTCAAAATAATATATGGATAAAGTTTCAGAAGAAATAAAAGAGTATATAGAAAACAATGATGTGGTTCTCTTTATGAAAGGAACTAAGAACATACCAATGTGTGGGTTCTCAGGCAAAATTGTATATATTCTAGAAAACCTTGGAGCAGAGTTTTTAGATGTAAATGTTTTAGAAAATGAATCTCTAAGAGAAGGTATAAAAAAGTTCAGCGATTGGCCTACGATCCCACAACTATATATAAGAGGGGAGTTTATAGGCGGGTGTGATATAGTCACACAACTTTACAATGAAGGAGAGTTACAAAAGTTACTTCAAATATAAAAAAACAAATGTCATCAGAACATTACTACAGAGCTCCACCATCACAAAGGCAATTAAAGGTTGGCGCAACAATACAAAAGATTGTCTCAGAAGAGTTGCTAATGAATGAGATTCTGCACTCAAATTTTCATATGATTTCTATAATTGGTGTGAGAATGCATGCTGGATTAAAAAACGCTACAATTATTTTTATAATGAGTAGTGAGTTTACCCCAAAGGTAAAGTCTATTCTACAGGATTTACAAAAATTATCTGGATACTTTAGGAAGACCCTTGCTTCTCATATGAATCTAAGACATGTGCCATTAATCTCATTTGAATATGATCGAGCAGGTGTTGAGTTAGAGATCATGCGTGAAAGCTTACATAGATATCAATCTGATTTTACTGTTTGATTATCAGTTAGTAAATGCAGTTAGAAAATAATATCGAGAAGGTAATTGAAACCATCAATAGTGGAGGAATTGTTTGCACCCCTACTGATACTCTATTTGCCCTCTCATGTGATGCGACAGATCAAATTGCAGTCGATAAACTGTATCACATAAAAAAAAGAGATAGAGAAAAGAAATTGCCAATATTCTTTAGAGATATAAACCAAGTTCAAGAACATTGTTATATTCCAAAAATAGCACTAAATTTAACTAATAAGTTTTGGCCAGGGAAGTTAACAATCATTTTAAAATTAAAGGAAAATAGTAACATCGCAAGAAACGCATTAGATACAGAAAACTCATCAATAGCAGTGAGAATACCAGGTAATGCAAATGTATTAAAAATATTAAAATCTCTTGATAAGCCAATTGTAGGAACAAGTGCAAATATTTCTGGTAATAGTAATATTAACTCATACGAAAAGCTACAAGAGCAGTTCAAGAATGATGATGTTTTGATCTTCAAGCCTTTCAATTACGAATTCAACCCAGGTATACAATCAACTATAGTCAGTTTTGAAAGTAATAAACCAATAATTTTAAGAGAAGGTGCTATCTCATATGATGAGATCATAGCATTAACCTTCTGATCTGAAGAGCTAGCGATAAAATTGGTTTAACATTTGTATTCGTTGCTGCTGAACAATAAAAAACATCTTTGCCAATTTCTTTTGATAGATTTCTTCTTATTTCTTCATATTCTGGTCTCAAATCAGACTTATTTAATATTACTATTTCTGTTTTATCACGGATTGATCCATCATATGCCTCCATCTCATATCTCACAGTCTTATATGCACCCACTACATCTTCTTGGTTTACATCGATAAGGTGCAATATAATTTTACATCTTTCTATATGTCTAAGAAATCTATCTCCTAAACCATGACCTTGATGAGCTCCTTCTATAAGCCCTGGAATATCAGCAATAACAAGTTCTGCATCATCAATATAAGCAACACCTAGCTGAGGTTTCAAGGTTGTAAAAGGATAATCAGCAATCTTTGGCCTAGCTGAGGTTACAACTGATAAGAAAGTTGATTTCCCTGCATTAGGAAGTCCAACAAGTCCGACATCTGATAACAGCTTTAAATTCAACCAAATTTCTGATTCATCACCTTCTTTACCCTTAGTGGTTTTTCTAGGAGATCTATTGGTTGATGATTTGAAGTGTGTATTGCCAAGTCCACCTCTACCACCTTTAGCAGCTACGTAAACCTGTCCAATTTTATCAAGATCCGCTAAGACTGTTTTTCTATCTTCAGCCAAAACTTGAGTACCTAAAGGCATTTGAAGGATTATATCTTTACCTGCGCCACCTGTGCAGCGTTGCCCTGATCCATTCCACCCTCTTTCTGCTTTAAAATGCTGTTTATATCTGAAATCTATGAGGGTATTAAGGTTTTCATCAGCGATAAAAATTATACTACCACCATCTCCACCATCTCCACCATCTGGACCACCATACTCTATAAACTTCTCTCTTCTAAAACTCGGAGAGCCATTTCCACCATTCCCAGCTTTTAAAAATATTTTTACTTCATCTATAAAATGCATATTAATTATCTACAATTATGGTTATTTTTTACAAATTCAAATGCATTATCTAAACCTTTAAATTCATAATAATCATTTGCTACTTCTAAATCTTTATTAAAACTTCTGATCCTAATGCCCTCCCTATTTTTTAAGAGTGCATTTATTAATTCAATATCGTCATTACTATCATAGGTAAATGCGAAAAAATCCCTATATGGTTTTAGTAAAAACTGTTTTTCACCAACAAAAACCTGAATCCCTTTTTGTTTATTTATTATAAAACCTGAATAATTACTGAATGTGAATTGATTACCCTTTATAAATGTAAACATCACATAAGGTATATCTCTAAATCCTGGGAAGCCTCTTGAATTTAAAGGTTCAGATACAATAACACATTCTTTAGTTTTGTCTTTTTCAAATACTCTCCAGCTTCCAAAATGTTTAATAAATTTTGTATGGTGTTTTCCTGCAGCAAAAGTATTACATGAAAAAGTAGAAATTAAAATTAATAGTATTATTAAAAAGTTTTTTTTCATAAATTTTTACCGATATTGATTATCTGAAAGATGCATACCCCCATCTAGAAATATTACTTGTCCTGTCATTGAAGAAATACTAAGGATAAAATCAATTGTTTTCATAATCTCTTCTAAAGTACTTTGGCAACTCAGAGGATTTGAACGCACTGCTGCATCAAAATTTTCTTGTGATTGCATATCATTCTTCATAGTTTGTCCAAGAGCTATACTATTTACCCTAACATTTGGTAACAGTTGCTTAGCTGATAATTGTGTAAACGAATGTAAGATCTTATTTGTCAAATGATAAGAAAAAAAGTTATGTGGAATCTTAAAAAGACCATAGTCTAAGATGTTGATTATATATAATTTATTGTTATTGTTCAATAGACTCGATTTAGCAATACTTTGGATTATTGCAACTTTAGAAATTAAATTCACCTGTAGATGTTCATTTAAAGAAATAGCTATATCGTCAGATAAAGCTGAGTCGTTTTTAAAAACTGATGCGTTATTGATTAATAGTGATATGTTTAATCCTTCACAAAATTTTTGTAGATATTTAATTCCGCTTGCAGTGGCTAAGTTTGCCTTACATAACTTCACATCAGCTCCAAGATTTTTAATTTCTTCAGCTGCTTCATAGGCCTCTTTTTCTGATGTGTTGTAATGTATAATTATATTATACCCACTTTTTGCAAGATGAGTTGCTATTCTAATGCCAATTCTTTTAGCAGAGCCTGTAACAAGAGCAAATGTCATTTTAAGTTCAACATTACTAAATATATTTCTGCTGAGTCTGAATAGCTTGACTTCGGTTTGTACCAATGTACTTTTGAAAACATAGTTTTAGAACGTTCATTTAAATCTTTTGACATACTGCCTTGTATGACTTTTATAACTGCATTACAACCTTTAAAACAATTTATTTCAATAAAATCTAGAACTTGATCAGCAAGGGTAGAGATTTGGATATGGTCTGTTTGTTTATTTCCGCATGAGTTTGGTGCCATATCACTAACAACTAATCTTATATTTCTATTATCAATTTCTAATTTTAGTCTCTCAATAGTTTTTTCATCTGTAAAGTCTCCAGTTATAACAGTTGAATTAGGTATGTCATCACATGATATTTCTTTCAAGTCTACACCTATAACCTTAGAGTCTTTTGTTAATTTTTTACTTAGAACCTGTAGCCAGCTTCCAGGAGCACAACCAAGATCAATGGCAACAAAGCTATCTTTAGTAGATGATGGGATTATTTTAAATTTGTCGTTTATTTCTATTAACTTGAAAGCAGCCCTAGATCTGAATCCTTGGTCATTTGCAAGCATCACATACTGATCATTTATATGTCTATATAGCCATTTAGTAGATGAGACTTTTCTTCCCTTAGCAGTTTTTACATTAACTTTTTTTTGCATTGTATATATTTAACATTTTTATTAGATTTATCATATAATTTTGCAAATCTTATCTATTTATACTAATCAAGAAAAATACTGGAAATAAAATTTACCTTGCAGAAAAATTAAAATTGAATCAAAGCCGTGTTAAGTGCTCAAAATAAAATCTTAAAAAAAATATTTAGTATTCTAAAATTATATATTGTAATTTCATTTGTTTTAGGAGGTGTCATTCTTATAAACTCAGAAAAATATAAGATTAGTAACACAATATATGGCATTGGATATCAAATATATGGAAATACGACATTATTTCTTAAAGATTTGTATGAAAATACTTTAAAAGTACAATTTAATGATCAAAACAATCTCAATGACATAAAACTTATAAAAGAAAATGCTTATTTAGAGCAAAAATATCAAGGACTAGTATACGAGAACAAATTATTAAAAAAACAATTAAAATTAATTGAAAATACTAAGTATAAATATATATCTGCTTGGGTTACACAAACAACACATCCTAAAGGTGAAAACGCAGTAGCAATATCTGTTGGAACAAAAGATTTTGTTAAAGTTGGTAATGTAGTAATAAACGAATATGGGATTCTTGGAAGAATTTCACGAACAACAGAAAAGTTTTCTATAGTATCATTATTAGGTAATTCAAACGTGAAGATTGCAGGGATAATCTTGCCATCATACCAAAATTGTATAGTTGGTATAAATGCAAGTCAAGATACAGGGGATTTAAGTCTTTCAATAGGATATCTCAGTGATGTTAATGGTATCAATGAGGGGGATATAGTAATCTCTTCAGGAAAAGATGGTATAACTCCTTTTGGTTTAAAAATCGGTACCATTATTAAATCAGAGTCAAATTTTTTCGTTTCAACAAAAAAACAAATTTTTGATTCACTTATAGTACAGGTTGTTATTGATTAATCTCTGTCAGCGTGATGATGATCATAATGACGATTTATATGATATTCAGGATAATATCTCTCAACAGCTATTGTTGAATGCTGAATTTTTTTATTCTGATTAAGGATTGTTTTTGCCTCTAATGTTGCATTAAATGGGTCGCAATCACTTTGCAAGATTAAATGTAGCGTTGTGATTGTATAGTGATCGTTCAGAAGCCATATGTGAATATGTTGTACATCCACAACTCCCTTTATTGTCATTAATGAATTTTTGATATCTTGTTCCTTTAGATCATCTGGTGCTCCCTCCATTAGAATATGTATTGAACGACTGATTAGTCTTATTGCAGAATTTAAAATCAAACAACCAATTAAAATTGATAAAATTGGATCCACAATGTACCAACCTGTATACTTAATTATAATAGCTCCTATAACAGCAGATATAAAACCTAGTAAATCACCTATAACATGAAGTATAGCACCCTGCATGTTTAGATTTTTTTCTTCAGACATTTGCAAAATCCAAAGAGTTATACCATTGATAATCATACCAAGGGTAGAAATAATTAACATAATATTTGCTTCTACTACAGGAGGGTCAAACATCCTCACTATTGCTGTAATTGTTATGACGATTGATATTACAACCAGCGTTGTACCATTGATAAAAGAGGCAATAATCTGCATTCTACTATAACCAAAAGATCTTTTATTATCTGCTGGCTTACTCTCAAATTTGTAAGCAACTAAAGATAGTAAGATCGCAAGAAAGTCGCTGAACATATGTCCTGCATCAGCCAAGATAGTTAATGAGTTAGCAAGTATACCTCCAAAAGCTTCAGCAACTAAAAATATGCCTATTAAATATACCGATATTGTTAATGTCTCGCCGTTATTTAGTTTCTTATTATTAAATGTCTTTATAATACTCATGATTTTTTGATATGAGTTAAATTTACAAAAAGATTATAATGCAATAATCTTTTAGATCAAATTTTTTATAATGTACAAATATTTATCATCTTATTTTACAATTAAGTATATTATAGGTTGTATTTTAGCAACTTATGATATAGTCTATTATATAGGGAGATAAACCAAACAAATTAATAATAAAGTAAGTTTCTATTTTTCTTGTAATGTTTTTTTTATTGTTATAAAATTTTATTTGATAAGTTTAATTAAATACAAAAATAAAAACAATGCGTAGAAAAGAAACTGATTCAATGGGGGAAATATTTGTGCCACAAGATAAGTATTGGGGGGCACAAACTCAAAGGTCTCTTGAAAACTTCCACATAGGAAATGAAAAGATGCCCTTTGAACTTATCAAGGCGTTAGTTTTAATAAAAAAGTCTGCAGCAGTTGTAAATAATAAACTAGGTTTACTAGATTCTAAACTTGCAGCTGCAATATCAGAGTCAGCTGATGAAATAATTAATGGAAAGCTATCTGAGAATTTTCCATTATCAGTTTGGCAAACTGGGTCAGGAACTCAAACAAATATGAATGTTAATGAAGTCATCTCGAATAGATCTATAGAAATTCTTGGTGGTGTGATTGGATCAAAAAATCCAGTGCATCCAAATGATCATGTGAATATGGGGCAGTCATCAAATGACACATTTCCTACAGGGATGCACATCGCAACAATTGAATCTATCAATAAAAAATTATTACCTAATTTAAACGAATTAAAAAAATCTTTTGAAAGTAAGCAAAAGGAGTTTGAAAATATTGTAAAAATAGGTCGGACTCATTTACAAGATGCGGTTCCAATGACTTTGGGGCAAGAGTTTTCAACCTATGTAGCTCAGACAAAGAGTAATATCCACAGGGTAACTGAATCACTTGTTAGAATTAGTCAAATACCACAAGGAGGCAGTGCTGTAGGCACAGGTTTAAATGTTCATCCTGATTTTGCTAGAATGATTGCAGAAGAGCTTAGTAAATATATTTCACATCAACTCATAGCAGCAGAAAATAAATTTGAAAGCATAGCTACACATGATGCAATAGTTGAAGTTAGTGGTGCACTTAACGTTTTAGCTGTCAGCATGATGAAAATCGCAAATGATATAAGATTACTTGCATCAGGCCCTAGATGTGGCATAGGTGAGCTAAATTTACCTGAAAATGAACCAGGATCATCGATAATGCCAGGTAAGGTTAATCCAACACAGTGTGAGGCATTAACAATGGTTTGTGCTCAAGTTATGGGGAATCATACAGCAATAACAATAGCTGGATCGTACGGACATCTGCAGTTAAATGCGTTTAAACCTGTTATGATATACAATCTAATTCAATCAATAAACTTGCTCTCAGATGCAATCAATAGCTTTACTGTGCACTGCGTAAATGGAATTACAGCTAACACACGTAGAATATCAAAACTTCTAAATGAATCATTGATGCTAGTAACAGCATTAAATAAACATATAGGTTATGATAATGCAGCTAAGTTGGCAAAGTATGCACACCATAATGACATTACTCTTCGTGAAGCAGCAAAGGCAACAGGAATAATCTCATTAGATGATTTTGACAAATTAGTAGTGCCTGAGAAAATGATTTAAATTTTACAAATCATGGTATTTTTTATACATCAATTAAAAAAAATCCAATTTTATTTTTCATATAGACCTTGTTTCAAAACAAATCCTTCATATATATTATTTGTAAGAAAAAAATTATTTGAATTAATAAAAAAATAAAAATGAGTAAAGTAATTGGAATAGATCTTGGTACAACAAATTCATGTGTATCAATAATGGATGGTGGTACACCACGCGTCATAGAAAATGCTGAAGGTGCAAGGACAACTCCTTCCGTCGTAGCATTTGCAGAAAATGGTGAGAGACTTGTCGGACAACCCGCTAAAAGACAAGCTGTAACAAATCCAAACAATACAATCTTTGCAGTTAAGAGATTAATTGGACGTAGAGGTGATGATCCAAAGACAAAAGAATTAGCATCAAAGGTTCCCTACAAAATAGTTTCAGCAGCAAATGGTGATGCATGGGTTGAGGCTAAAGGTGAAAAATATGCACCAAGTCAGATCAGCGCAATGATCCTACAGAAGATGAAAGAAACAGCTGAGAATTTCCTTGGACAGAAAGTCACGAAAGCTGTAATCACTGTCCCAGCATACTTTAATGATTCACAGAGACAAGCTACAAAAGATGCAGGTAAAATTGCAGGATTAGATGTACTGAGAATTATCAATGAGCCAACAGCGGCAGCACTAGCCTATGGACTTGATAAAAGTGGTACAAAGACAATCGTTGTATATGATCTTGGTGGAGGTACTTTTGACGTTTCTATATTAGAAATAGGTGATGGTGTATTTGAAGTAAAATCAACAAATGGAGATACATTCCTTGGTGGTGAAGACTTCGATCTAAGAATATTACAATATCTAGTAGATGAGTTTAAAAACACAAGTGGTATAGACTTAATGAATGATAAATTAGCTCTACAAAGGCTTAAAGAAGCTGCAGAGAAAGCTAAGATAGAATTATCAAGTGCCATGGAAACTGACATCAATCTTCCATATATTACCGCAGATGCTTCTGGTCCGAAACACTTAAATCTTAAAATGACTAGAGCTAAACTAGAAAATCTTGTAGAAGATCTAATATCTAGAACCATGAAGCCTTGTGAGTTAGCTCTTAAAGATGCTGGGATTGCTATAAGTGAGATTCATGATGTAGTACTTGTGGGCGGTATGACTCGTATGCCTAAAGTTATTGAAAAGGTAAAAGCATTCTTTGGTAAAGAGCCTCACAAAGGAGTTAATCCAGATGAAGTCGTTGCTATTGGAGCTGCTATCCAAGGAGCTGTATTGAGTGGTGATGTGACAGATGTGGTGCTATTAGATGTAAGTCCTTTATCAATAGGAATCGAAACATTGGGCGGAGTATTCACACCTCTGATAGAACGTAACACAACAATTCCTACAAAGAAGAGTCAAGTCTTCTCAACAGCTGATGATAACCAGGTCGCAGTGACAATTAAGGTATATCAAGGTGAAAGAAAAATGGCGGTAGACAATAAACTTCTAGGGCAATTTAACTTGGAAGGTATACCTCCATCACCTCGCGGATTACCTCAAATTGAAGTAACTTTTGATGTTGATGCAAATGGTATCTTACACGTTTCTGCAAAGGATAAAGCTAGTGGTAAGGAACAGAGGATTACAATTCAATCATCTGGTGGTTTGAGTGATGCTGAGATTGAGAAGATGGTCAAAGACGCCGAAGCTAATGCTAGCGCTGATGAGCAGAAAAAAGGTCTAATAGAGTCTAAAAATAAGGCTGATAGTATTATCCATTCAACTGAAAAAAGCTTGAAAGAATATGCTGATAAGATCCCTGCAGATGAAAAAGCTGCTATAGAGCAATCGATAGTAGATCTTAAAACAGCGATGGAAAAAGATGATCTTGAAGCTATTAATCAAGGTGTTGAAAATGTAACTCAAGCATCAATGAAAATTGGACAACACATATATAGTAAAAGCACTGAAAACCCTACAGGTGATTTCGCAGAAGATGCAACATCAAAAACTCAGGATGAGAAGGTTGTTGATGCGGAATTTGAAGAAGTGAAAGATGATGAAAAGAAATAAAAAATTAATTTATCCAAATTGATAATTTTGTTTTACAAAAAGTTTGTTGTCATGTACGATATTTATCGTTCATCACTAAATGTGGAAACAAAAATTTAATATGAAGGTTTATAAGCTTGCAGACATTCAGTTTTTGATACCTGCAAGTGAAACTTTCAGAATAAACAAACTAAACATTAATTAAAATTAAATGAAAAAAATCAATATTTTAAGTATAGCTGTAGCAGCTGCTACTTTATTCTCAGCTTCAAGTGTTTTTGCTGCACATGAGCAAGAGAAAGCAAATGAACTACAAAAAGCTACTACTACATTTGAAAAACATGCTGTTGCAAGTGGTAAACTAACAGAAGATAATGGTAAGTGTTGGGGTGAAATGAAACAATCTTTAGGGGTAAAATAAATCATTTAGACTTTCTCTGCAGATTATATTGCAGAGGAATTTATCTAAACACAGCGTTGCAAAAAAAAATGTGTTGCAAAATAGCACATCTCAAATGATTCTTACAAAGAAAATTAACTTAATTTTTGCAATAATTTTTTAGTGATGTAAAGTTGTGATCGTTAGAAGCTCGCCGAGCTAAGACGAATGTAATTTTAGTACGAAAAACAAATAGCAACCATAATTCACCTTTAAATTATTTAAAGGGAAACTACAGGAAGATATTATTTCGAAATAAAATTATTAAACAATTAATTTTTAATTTTTAGATACATGAAAAAAATCAATATTTTAAGTTTAGCTGTAGCAGCTGCAACTTTATTCTCAGCTTCAAGCGTTTTTGCAGCTGAAACAGCTAAACCTGAAGCTAAAGCAGCTGAAGCAACTGTTCATGCAACTCCTGCTGAAGAAGCTAAAACTGAAGAAGTTAAAGCTGAAGAAGCTAAAAAAGAAGTGAAATAACTTCTAGTTTTTTCTTATGGAGTTTCGAGTTAGCAAACAAAAAGTAACTCGCAGCTCTTCTTCAGAATCTTTGAAGAAAAATCTTACACGTAGAAAGAAGAAAAAGTCTCAATCTTTAGATACAAAAAAAATCATAGATCTCAAAGCCAAAAAGCCTCAAGAAAACATCTCCTGAAACCACAGCACACAAAAATTCTTTACTACATATTATCTTTATGTTATAATGTTCATCACCTTCTATTCTTGTCTATATTGCTGGAATCAATTTAGAAAGAAAGTCAACACAGCCTAAAAACGTGTGACAAATAGGTATAAAAACATAATATAAGTAGGTTAATAATATGACAGCATCTCAACTAAATCCTAAAGTTAGTACCTTCAAAATTGGTGACATGGTTGTCTATCCAACTCATGGTGTAGGACTAATCGAAGCAGAAGAGGAAGAAGAAATTGCCGGTAGTAAAATGAGCTTCTTCGTAGTTTCAACAGTTAAAAATAAAGTTACAATTAGAGTACCTAAAACTCGTGCTTCAAAGGCAGGGTTACGACATTTAAGTTCTACAATTGAGTTAGAGGAAGCAATTGAAATTCTAAAACAAAAATCTAAAATTAAAAAAGGTAATTGGCCTTCAATAGCACAGGACTACAACAGTAAAATTAATTCTGGGAAACCAACTCTTATAGCTGCTGTTGCAAGAGATTGTCATGAAGGTACTTCATATAGTGAGAAAATGCTGTACAGAGAAGCAGTAGGTAGGTTGGCAATAGAGTATGCTCTTGCTATGGGAATCGATGAACAATCTGCAGAAAAAAGAATTATTAGCATACTTAATTATAGAATTTGATTTATTTGAAATTGAGTTATGAAACACAGCATTACAGCTGTTGCCTGGTTTGTATTGAGTCTTTCTGTCAGTGTATGCAACGATGCTTTGACAAAGGTTCTCAACGAATCAACTAGTGCTTCTACTATTGCTTTTTGGCGATTTGTTTTCAGTTTCATTCTTTTAATACCAATAGTCATAAAATTTGGTCTAAATTCAATACAGACATCTAAAATACACATTCATATGCTAAGAGGTTTTATTCTCTCAGCTGCGATGTCTTTATGGTGCTATGGCATAAAATTCGTGCCAATAGCAACAGTGACTCTCATGAGTCTCACAGTTCCAATGTTTACTATATTAATGGCTGCAATATTCCTTCGTGAAAAGATTTCATTTGAAATACTAATAGCCACATTCATTGGCTTTACTGGTAGTATAATGACTCTCTCATCACAAAACATAACATTTTCTTTAACAGCAGGTATTTTTATAATTGCCAGTATACTTTTTGCAACATTGGACATTCTCAATAAGATGCTTTTAAACAGCAAGGAAAAGATATTGCCAATGATCTTTTACTCAAATCTTTTCAGTGCAATATTCATAATATTTATTCCTAATACTTTAAAAGAAGCTTTTAACGTTAACTTTTATGAGCTTTCCTTACTATGTGTTCTTGGAATGGGTGCAAATCTAATTCTTTTTTGTATTATAAAAGCTTTTTCAAAGGCACCAGCATCATTTTTAGCTCCTATCAAGTACTTAGAATTGTTAATGTCAATTACAATAGGCTTCTTATTCTTTAAAGAGATAATATCAGTTAATATCTTAATTGGTGGAGCGTTGATAGTTTTATCATCAATTATAATAAACCATAAGATTCAAGGTAAAACAACTGTAGAAAAGGTTTAATACTAATGTCTAAAATTCCCCCCATTAAGAGAGAAAACTCTATTTTAAAGCTTCATAGCGAAAATGATAATATGACATTCAAAAATGCAGTTAGTAAAACAACTGTTAGGAGATTATACATAGTGTTAACTATAATTTTAATTTCTTATTTTATAATTCTCTTTAGGCTCATAGATGTTTCTATTATGCATGATGATGACACAATGAGTTTAAAAACATTTATCAATTCTAAATACATAACATCTAGAGGTGTTATATATGACAGGAATGGTTTGGTATTAGCTACTAATCTACCAACTAAGTCTATGTATGTCAGGCCTGAACAAATAACAGACCCTAAGAAAGTTGCAAGTGCTATAGCACAGGTAATACAACAATATTATGCAGACCATAGTAAAAGTTTAACTGAAAGAATTGAATCTAAAATCGAATCTGCTAGGGGCTTTGTATGGATAAAAAGACATCTTTTACCAGAAGAATATTTGAAAATAAAATCTCTTGGTATACCAGGTGTGTACTTTGCTGATGACAATAAAAGATTTTATCCTCATGAAAATGATTTCTCACATATCATAGGATTTGTAGATATAGATCAGCATGGAATTTCAGGAATTGAAAAGGCTTTTGATGGAATTTTGTCAGAGAGTGAAGATATAAATTTATCTCTAGATAGTAGAATACAAGAAATAGTACATAATAAACTCAGTCAAGCAATAGCTGATCATGATGCCCTTGGAGGTATGGCTATAATGATGAATGCCAAGAATGGTGAAATTATAAGCTTAGTGAGCTTACCTGATTTTAATCCTAATGCTTTAAAAATTGGCAACTCACAAAAGTCACAAGAAGCAATGTTCAACAGAGCAACCTTAGGCGTATATGAGATGGGATCCACATTTAAAATACTCACTCTAGCAATAGGATTAGATTCTGGTGTTGTGAAAATCTCAGATTCATTTAATGTTGTGCATCCAATAAAATTGGGCAAATATAAAATAAATGACTACCGCTTTCATAAAGCAAATCTCAGTTTAGCTGAAGTTCTAATATTTTCATCTAATCGTGGTATAGCACAGGTAGGCTATAAAATAGGTATTGCAAAACAACAAGAATATATGCGAAATATAGGTATGTTAAGCCCAGTAAATCTTGAAATTAGCGAAATAGGTAGACCATTACATGTTAGTGATAAACAGTGGAATGAAATATACTTGGCAACAATAAGTTATGGGCATGGAATTGCAGTCACTGCATTACATACAGTTCAGGCAATAGCAGCTGTGACCAATGGTGGTATTCTATATAAACCAACAATATTGAAACAAGATTCACAGCCAGAAGGTAGAAAAGTTTTTAAAGACTCTACATCAAAAACTATGAGAAAAATAATGAGACTAGTGGTTGAAGAAGGTTATGGTAAAAAAGCGGATGTGCCAGGATATAAAGTCGGTGGTAAAACAGGTACATCTGAAATAGTTAAAAACGGTAAATATGTAAAAAAAGACTGTAATTTAGTTTTATTTATTTGTGCATTCCCAATTGATGATCCTCAGTATGTTTTGATGGTTGCAGTTGATGAGCCTAAGCCAAACAAACTGAATGGTGGGTTTACAACAGGTGGTGTGATAGCTGCACCTCTCGCAGGTGAAATAATAAAGAATACCGGTCAAATGTTAGGTCTTAATCAAAATAATAAACACTATTTAATAGAATTAAGTGACTTATAATAAGACATAGTTCGAATAACATCAATCGCACGAATTAATTGAAAATCTACACTTATATCACCAAGAATTTTTCGGTTATATAACCTTATCGTTTGGTCATCGCTTTCCTTTTTATTAAATAGATTTTCAGGCAGATTGTTTTTAAGTTTTTTTTCAGACAAAGAATTGGAAAAAGTAACTTCATTAACAACCATACCATCTTCTACAATAATATTAGGCATCACACCATTATTCTGAATAATATTGCCATTGGGTGTGTAGTATAATGCAGTTGTTAATTTAATGGCACTGCCATTACTTAATGGTAAGGTTGTTTGTACAGAACCTTTACCAAATGATTGCATTCCTAGAACCTGAGCTCTTTTGTGATCTTGTAAGGCACCTGCAACAATTTCTGCTGCTGAGGCTGATATGGCATTAATAATTACTACAATCGGCAGTCCATTAGTGATATCCTCTCCATCAGAAAAAAACTCTTGTGAGGTTTTTTCATTTTTACTTTGTATAGCAACAATTTTCATACCATTTGGCATAAATAGACTTGATACATTCACTGATTCTTCTAAAAGACCTCCAGGATTTGATCTAAGATCAATAATAACTCCTTTAAGTAAAGATTTATTCAACTCTTTATATGATGTTTTTACTTGCTCTGACACTTTGTGGCTAAAATTTCTTATTCTGATATATGCCACTTCATCATTATCTATTAACTTAACAATATTAGATTTAATGTTGATTTTTTCCCTATATATTTTGAATTCTAATTCATTATTTTGCCTTATCATGACGAGATTGAGTAGTGTTCCAGGTTTCCCAATGAGTATGTCACGAATTTCTTGTATGGACATACCAACTAATTTCTTGCCATTTGCTTCTACTATTATATCTTTTTCTTTTAAACCAGCTTTAGCTGCTGGACTATTAGGTAAAATATCTACGATAACAGTCTTCCCATTTGAATTTAAGATCTCAATACCAATGCCAGTATATGAACTATTCATCATATCTTTGACTTGCTGTAGTTGATTCTTATCAATATATGAAGAATGAGGATCAAGTGAAGAAACAAGACATTTTGCAGCAGATTGTTCAAACTCACTATTGTTAATATCCTGTACATAGTGTTCTCGAAGTATACTGAGAACTTCGTCAATGAGCTTCAATCTATTTTCATCAGAATTTGCAAATGATATAAAGAAAAAGATTTGTATAAGACTTATGAAACTAGCCTTTAATATTCCCATACAATATTTTAACAATTTGCATATAAACTGTTGCAACTTTGTCTTCTGGCATTTCTGCAACAATAACACCTTCACTTTCTAAATTTATCTTTTGTAAAATCTTTCCATGGCTATCTATTATAGCTGAGATTCCAGTTTTTGCTGATCTTACAAGAGGTAATCCATATTCTATTGCTCTCATCCTAGCCATAGCAAAGTGATGATATGGACCTATTGTGTTACCAAACCAATTATCGTTTGTTATATTCACAATTAAATCAGCATTATGATCACTCCTAGGGTTTGTTAAAGGTGTAAATATGCTTTCAAAACAAATCATTGGAATGAATACTAATGGTTCTGAAGCCTTGTTAAGATTATCTAAATATAACCTGATATTTCTTGTGCTGGTACCAGGTACAAAACCATATGAAGAACTCACAACTGGATTTATAATAGATTTTAGAAAATCATATCCAGGTATATACTCACCAAATGGTGTTAAGATTGTCTTATCATAACTATCCACAATTTCTCCATTGTGATTCACAACAATCTTTGAGTTATAATACTTTTTAAGGGTAGGGTCATATCTATCAATGCCCGAGATCAAAAAGGAATTACTACTGTATTTTGACATCAGATCATCAAATACAGTATTTTGATATTTATTTAAAAGGAATGGAATTGCTCCTTCAGGTAAAATGATTAGTTTAATTTTTGAGTCCTTAGTTTTTTGTGAGTTCAATGAATTCACATCTATCATATTTGTAGTTTTTAATAGTGCTGCAAGTTTTTTCTCATAATGATGATAGTGGTGTTGTAAATTTGGCTGTACAACATAAAGAGTAACTAATTTGTATTTTTTTGGCTTTATATTACTAAAATCATGTAATCTTTTATTACCCAGCATTGTTATAACTACAAGTAATATCGTTATTGTAGATATTGCAAGGGGATTTTTCGTGTATGGCATTGTACCTAAAAGATACAAAATAAAGCTCAACCCATAAACTCCAGTAACAGATGCCATCTGCATTAATGAAATAGAATATCCACTTGCATAACCTAATAAATTCCATGGAAATTGTATGGGCAGATTACTTCTAACAATTTCAGCAAAAAAGAATCCTGTTGTAAATAGGATTGCAATAATTATCTTTTGGTGTGTTCTTCTTTTAAAAGTTTGGATATCATAAACTGACATATATCTAAAAATGAATTTAGAACAAATGAAAGCACCTACAACTGAATAAAATAATGATAAAAAGGCAGGTAATACAATTACTGCTACTGGTACTAAAATCCAATATTGACCTATATCAATAAAAAGTGCATTTGCGATCCAATACAAGCTTGTTATAAAGTGTCCTAAGAAAAAGATAAAAGTATGTTTGAAGCCTAAATAAAAGAAATCTTTTGCTGTTGAACCTTTGAAATGTGATAAACACTCCTTCTCTAAACACCATAAAAAACCTGAGAATGCAATTGGGATGACAAGAAAAATATCGAAAGGGTGAAAGGCAAGTGTTAAAAGTGCTCCATGTATAAACTGTGTAATCAAGTTGTAAGCTTCTTTATGAAAGAAATACAGTATAGAGCTAATTTTAGTTTTTTTCTTGACAGTATTTTGACTCATTATTCAACATTAAAAAAATTTATACTAATATTATAGCCATCCCTAAAGATGGATAAAAACATTTAATTTTGCCATCGAAATAATCACAATGATATGAAAGACCATAGAGTATTTTATGAAACTTTGGAATTAGTTTTATCATATCTAATATCTGATCATAAGTATTTTGATCTATTATCTCAGAAGTTCGATTGATAATCATTGTTTGAATTTTAGCTGCTTCATTTTTTTTTATAAATTGACACTTAATTGCATCATTTTTTGATTTTGAAGATTTTTCTTTAGCTATTGTTAAAATGTTTTTGTCTTGGTTATTACAATTAAACCATATCATACACCCACCTAATGTTATGTCAAAAAACTCTTTATTTTTATAGCTTGTGATAAATAATTTATATAAATTCAGTAAATTAATTTTTCTTACACAATATTTGTTAGAGCTACAAGTTCTCATTAGCTCACGTAATATCCTTAAAATTATTTCTTTATCTTCAATAAAAAGTTTATCAGCATCAACTGCAATAACATCAATTGGAAAAAATTTACAAAATTCTTTTATTTTTTGATCAACATACTTTTTTATAAAATTATATGAACACAATGCATTCTCAGATAGAAGATTTAATCTCGAGATAAATGTTCCAGCATTAACAAAATTACTATCACTAATAGAGTTGATAAACTTCCTTATCTTTACTCGTTCATATTTTTCATTATGATTTGAGGGATCTTCTATCCATTGAATTTGATTATCTTTTAAATATTTTAAGATCTGATCTCTATCAAAGTGCAAAATTGGTCTTAACAAATTAATACCATCCACCATTGAATGCTCTTTTATACCAACTAATCCATCAATACCTGAGCCACGCATAATATTCATCAGAACAGTTTCTGCCTGATCATTCTGATTATGTGCAGTGCAAAGATATTCAATTTTATTTTCTTTACAATATTGTTTCAATAATTCATATCTACAATCTCTTGCTTTTGATTGAATATTGCTCTCAACCTTGTAAGTTCTATCCCAACTTAAAATCTGTACACTAACTCTAAATTTTTCAGCAATGTAATTTTTTACCTTTATTGCCTCATCTGTAGATTCCTCTCTTAGTTTATGATCCACTATTAGGACTGTAATATCAAATAAGTTAATTTGTGAAAATAAAAGAGTCATACATATGCTATCAGCCCCTCCTGAGACAGCTAAAGCAACCTTTTTACCAGGAATTAACAAATGATTGATTTTTTCGCTAAAGATATCTAACATGTAAGCTTTGTGACTCTTCTGGTGTGCCTTGCTTCATTAGAAAAATTTGTCTCAATAAAAGTCTTTAATATCTCAGTAGACTTTTCAAAATCCCCCTTTCCACTCAATATCAAAACATTGGCATCATTATGCTCTCTAGTAAGCTTTGCTGATTCACAATCAAAACAAAGCGCTGCTCTGATAAACTTATTTCTATTTGCTGCGATGCTCATTCCAATACCAGTGTTACAAATCAACACACCATACAATTTATCATCTAAAACTTTTTTTACTAATGGCTCAACATAATCATTGTAATCAACACTTTGTAACGATGAATCAGTTCCAAGGTCAATAAATTCATATTCATTATGTAATTTCTCAATCAAGAATTTTTTCATGTTAAAACCTGCATGGTCTGAAGCAATAACAATTTTCATCTAAGTTCTTTTTCTGTTTTTTGTCCCATAAAAAGTTCTTTCTAAACATTTTATTATTTCAACAGCTATATCTTTTCCAGTAGCACTCTCAATACCTTCAAGGCCGGGTGCTGAGTTAACTTCAAGGACCATTGGTCCACTTTTAGATCTGATGATATCTACACCAGCAACATGCAGGCCTAGAAGCTTCGCAGCAGTAGTTGCAATTTTCCTCTCATTTGCAGTAATTTTGACTGGTTTTACACTGCCACCAAGATGAAAATTAGCTCTAAACTCATGTTCATTATTTGAGGTTCTCATCATACTAGCAACAACTTTATAATCCACTACAAAACATCTAATATCTTCACCTTTGGATTCTGAGATAAATTCTTGTACAAGAATATTTGTATTTGCACTTTTAAATGCACTAATTACGCTTTCAGCACCAGTGTTTGATTCTACTAATATAACTCCCTTACCTTGAGTTCCTTCTAGCAATTTGATTATAAGTGGAGCACCACCAACTAGATCTATCAACTGTTTACTTTCCTTTGTTGATGTTGCAAAACTTGTAGCTGGCATTGGAATACACCTACTTGCAAGTATTTGTAAGCACTTTAATTTATCTCTTGAATTAGCTATTGCATTTGCATCATTTAAGCAAAACTTACCAATAGTTTGAAATTGCCTCACAAGAGCACATCCATAAAAAGTCAGTCCAGGTTTTATTCTTGGTATCACAGCATCTACTTCAGTAATCTTATTATGTGGTAAATCCCTAGAATGTATTGTCGAGCTCTTCTGCTGTATATCTATATAGCAATTTTTTATGTTTAAGAAAATCATTTCATGTCCAAGCTTTTTACCTACTTCCATAATTCTAATATTCGAATAGAGATTAGGATTAGAAGCTAGGAGTGCTATCTTCAAAGGCTTATAAATTTCAGTTGATGTCTTTTGATATTCTTTCTCAAGGTGGCTTGTTAGAATAAATTGTTTATTAGGATCTACTAGAACACCTTGAGGTAAGCTTTCTCTCCCTATTAATATTCTGTGCCCCATGTAATCTCTATTGGTCAATGTGATTTCAACATTCTCACATAGTAATTCTCCAATTTTAACGGTAGTTATAATGAAAGGTCTTTTTTCAGTTAAACCATTAGAACTTCTAATATATTTCCATCCACTCAGCTTTACTTTACAATGCAGAATAATAATTCTGTTATTGTTTATTGGATAAACAGAAAATGATACAAATTTTTGATTATCTTCTGTAATAATTTTTATATTAAATGCATGTAAAGAAGAAGAAGTGGCACCTGAATCTATTCTTGCAAGAATTATAGAAATATTTAATTCAGGAACTGATACAAATTCCTCGTTGCCAAGTATTATTTGGTACATTTTTGCTTTAACTTCAGTTTGTGTTTATCAAAATTTTGTAGTAAACTCTTTGCCGGGTGTGTAAATGATTATAATGTGTAATTTTAAAACATTACAATCAGTAGACGTACCATATTTTATACCCAAAAACAAATAAAAAATGAGAAGAGTAGTAGTTACAGGTGTGGGTTTAGTAACATCACTTGGTAATAATGTTGCAAAATCATGGCAGCATATTATTGAATCAAAATCAGGGATAAAAAAAATACCAACTTCATTATTTGAAAATCATGATTTAGCATCTAGAGTAGCAGGTTATATACCGACTCTTGAAGAAAATCCAGATCATGGACTCAATATATCAGATCACATATCTGCAAGAGTAATAAGTACTATGGATAGATTTATCCAATTTGCAGTAATTGCAGCTGATGAGGCTATATCTGATGCTGGATACAATGAGATGTCTGAAGATGATAAATTAAACACAGGTGTGTTAGTTGGCTCTGGTATAGGTGGTCTAATTACAATTGAAGCTAATGCAAAAATTTTAAATGAGTCAGGTCCTCGGAGGATCACACCTTTTTTCATACCTGCCAGCCTGATAAATTTAGCATCAGGACAAATATCAATAAAACATGGGTTTAAAGGAATAAATCTAGGTGTAGTGAGTGCGTGTGCAACAGGTTCTCATTCTATAGGAGAAGCAGCAAAGATGATAGCTCAGGGGGATTTAGATATTGCTGTTTGTGGAGGTTCTGAGGCTGCAATATGTAGATTAGGTATAGCAGGATTTGCAGCAGCAAGAGCATTATCAACAAAATATAATGAAACACCTGAATCAGCCTCAAGACCATGGGACAAAGGACGTGATGGTTTTGTAATGGGAGAAGGCGCTGGTGTATTGGTGTTAGAAGAGTTTGAAAAGGCTAAAAAACGTAATGCCAAAATATATGGTGAAGTAATAGGCTATGGAGCAACATCTGATGCTTATCACATAACTGCTCCTGAATCAGGTGGTGACGGTGCATATAGAGCAATGGTTGCAGCAATAAAAGCCGCTAAAATCTCACCAGAAGATATTGATTATATAAATGCTCACGGCACATCTACACCTTTGGGGGATATGATTGAATACAATGCGATATCTAAAATCTTCTCAGGAAAAAGCGTTAAAAACCTTGCAATGTCATCAACAAAATCTGCTATAGGACATCTTTTAGGAGCTGCTGGTAGTGTTGAAGCAATCTTTTCACTTTTAGCTATGCGAGATAGTATACTTCCACCAACACTGAATCTTGATAATCCGGAAGAAATTTGTAACATAAATCTTGTACCTCATAAGTCACAAAGTAAAAAAGTTTCGATAGCAATGTCAAATTCATTTGGATTTGGTGGTACAAATGTATCATTAATATTCAGAAAAATTTAAAATGATTGTACCAGGAAAAATAATCAAAGATTCGCAGACAGAATTTTTTTTTGGTACTAAATACAACGTTTTTGATCAAAATTCTCAACATCATAAATTCTTGAAGCAAGCACATTCTAATAAAGTTGTTTTACTAACAGATCCATTACAAGAAACATCCACTCTTGAAGTAGATGCAATTGTTACAAAGCTAAATAATATTAACCTCTGCATCAAAACAGCAGACTGTGTTCCAATATTAATTCATGATATAGACAATGATATTATTGCGGGGATTCATGCAGGATGGCGAGGTGCTTGCTCTGGAATTATACAAAATACAATCAAGTTAATTGAGAGCATTGGTGGTAATACTGCTACTATGTATGTTTTTATTGGTCCATGTATCAGACAAAACTCCTATGAAGTTAATGATGAAGTTTTTAATGCATTAAAAAATGTTGAAAAAAATAGTAACAATTTTTTCAAAAAATATAAAATAGATAAATTTTTGTTTGATTTACCAGGTTACTGTAAATATGTCTTATGTGATCTTGGAATCAACCAGGATAACATTACTGACTCTTTTCTAGATACATTTTCATATCCGAATTTATTTTATAGCTATAGATATTGTCAAAAAAATGACATAGCACTAAATGCAACTCAGCGTCAAATTTCAATGATAAAACTTATTAAAGTTTAATATTCATTACTCAAACACAGTACTAAATTCACAAAGATTGGGAAAGCAAAAATATTATTGATAAAAATTATGTTCCGGACGATTCCTTAGTATAAATAGTAGTGATATAGTTATATATAAATAAAAAAAGTATCTCAGTATTTACTATGCACCTAAATGAAATTCGCTCTATATTTCTAAAATTTTTTGCTGACAAGGGACATGAGCTTTTGAATTCTAGCTCTCTAGTTCCTCATAATGATCCATCACTGATGTTTACTAATTCAGGAATGGTTCAATTTAAAAATATCTTTTTAGGTAATGAACAGCCAAAATACAAAAGAGTTACAACTAGTCAAAAGTGTGTAAGAGCTGGTGGGAAGCATAATGATTTGGAAAATGTTGGTTATACAGCAAGGCATCACACATTTTTTGAAATGCTTGGAAACTTCTCATTTGGTGATTATTTTAAAGCAGAAGCAATAGAGCTTGCATGGATTTTTTTAACTGATGTATTAAAAATTAACAAAGAAAAATTATATGTCACTGTATATCATACAGATGACTATGCATTTTCAACATGGAAGAAAATCTCTGGGTTTCATGATGATAAAATCATTAGGATTGATACTAACGATAATTTTTGGTCTATGGGTAATACAGGTCCATGTGGCCCATGTTCTGAAATATTTTTTGATCATGGTGAGCAGTATGAAGGTGGGCTACCAGGTTCTGGAGAAGAGGGTGACAGGTATGTTGAGATTTGGAACTTAGTCTTTATGCAAAACGAACAGTTTGAAGATGGATCCATTGGTTCTTTACCAAAGCCATCTATAGACACTGGAATGGGTCTAGAAAGGCTAGCAGCAGTAATGCAAGGAGTTAATGACAACTTCAGCGTAGATCTGTTTAAAAAGATCATTGCTGCATCTCATGAGTTATCAGGAGATAATAAAAACACTGTAGCTCATAAGGTGATAGCAGATCATCTTAGATCAATGAGTTTTTTAATAGCAGATGGAATATTACCGTCAAATGAAGGGCGTGGCTATGTGTTGCGTAGAATAATGAGAAGGGCAATGCGATATGTGCAAAATATTGGATATAAAAAACCTTTCTTAAACCAAATGGTGCCAACTCTGATTGATGTAATGGGTAATGCCTATCCAGAACTCACTAAATCAGAATCAATCATTAAATCAGTTATATTGAATGAAGAAATAAGATTTGGTGCAACTTTAGAACGTGGGCTCAAAATACTACAGGATGAAGTACCAAGTATACAAAACAACACATTATCTGGTTCTGTAGCATTCAAATTATATGATACATATGGATTTCCGATTGACCTCACAAAAGATATATTGCGCTCTCAAGGGATGTCAGTAGATGAAGAAGGTTTTTCAGAAGAAATGAATGCTCAAAAGACAAGAGCAAGGAAATCCTGGATAGGAAGTGGTGAAAGAACACAAGATAAAATATTCTTCGAAATATCTGATAGATATGGCAGCACTGAGTTCTTTGGACATACGTGTGACTCAATGGCAGTAAAGGTCTTAGCAATTATTGTTGATGGTCAGTTAGTTGATAAAATCAATGCTGGAGATGAAGGAATTATCATTATCAATCAAACTCCATTTTATGGTGAAAGTGGTGGACAAGTCGGTGATTCAGGGGTTTTCCAAAAGGATACAGATATTTGTATAGTAAAAAACACCATAATATATCAGCCTAGAGTTTTCGGACATCATGTACAATGCATATCCGCAGTGTCAGTTGGTGATGAACTCAAAGCAATTATAGATAAAGAAAGACGTGATAAAATTAGATGTAATCACTCAGCAACACATCTTTTACATAAAGCTTTACAGTCACAGCTAGGAGATCATGTAATGCAAAAAGGATCTCTTGTGAGTGATCAAAAATTGAGATTTGACTTTTCATATGAAAAATCCCTTGATGCTGCACAAATTTTATCTATCGAGTCTGCAGTAAATAAAATGATAAGAGAAAACAAAACTGTCACAGCTAAAATCACTACATATGATAATGCTGTAGAAGATGGTGCTATGGCATTATTTGGTGAAAAATATGGAGATGAAGTAAGAGTTGTATCAATGTGCGACTCAATAGAACTGTGTGGTGGTACACATGTTAGCAATACAGGTGATATCAGTATATTCAAAATCATAAGTGAATCAGCAATATCATCAGGTATTAGAAGGATTGAAGCTTTAACTGGAGCTGCTGCAGTTGATTACTATAACTCTAAATGTGAGATAGTTAATAAAATCTCTGGTATCATGAAATGCTCTGAAGAACAAATTATCAATAAAATAACATCTGTCATAGAAGATAAAAAACTTTTAACAAAACAACTGAATGACCTATTGATAAGTAAATTCTCCAAAGAGTTTGAACTCATAGAATTTACTTTAAAAAATGGAATGAAAGCTAAGTTCGCCCTACAAGAAAAAAATGACGTTGATGCTAACACCATGAGAAGTGTAGTTATGAATTGTAAGATAACTGATAGCATTATTATCTTTGCAAGTAAGTCAGATAATTTACAATCAATTATAATAAGCGTCCCAAAAGGATTTTCGATTGATGCAAAACACATTGGCAATACGATTTGTGAGAAATTTGATGGAAAGGGTGGTGGTTCACTTGAGATGTTTCAAATAGGTGGAATCTCATCAAAGCATTCTTTAAAAGATATAATTAGAGAACTCTGAGGGGAGGGAAGCTTAGAATAGGTTCTAAGCCTCCTTACGCTTTATTTAAAAAGACTTTCCAATACCAAAGTTAAAACGCTGTACTTTATCAAATGATGTCTTGGAAATAGGTATTCCATAGTCAAATCTCATTATGCCTAAAGGTGAATTCCAAACAATACCAACTCCATATGACATCCTAAGTTTCTTTGAATTAAAATACTTATCTGTTTTTGGATCAACTCCATCTGGCACATCTATATTATAAAGAGTTGCCATATCTGTAAAAGCGACTCCATTTACACCAATTTCACTTGGTAAACCAAGTGGGAATTTAACCTCTACTGATCCTGATATGAAATTTTTGCCACCAAGAGATTGCAATGTATTTTGATCTCTCGCTCCAATACCATTATATTCAAAACCTCTGATCATTGAATCTCCTGAATTGAAGTTATCTGATATTCTAACTTTTTTAGAAATTCCATTAATAACACCGCCACGGGCAGAGACTTTCATTATGACTTTGTCTTTGTAAATCGGAGTATAATTTGATCCTGAGATGATATTTTGTAAATATCTAGAATTACCTCCAAGTCCTGCAAATCCTTGATATAAACTTATTAAATATCCCTTAGTAGAATTAGTAATATTATCTGTTTTATCATAGATCAATGAATGTCCAATTGATGATACAATGTGCCTGTTGATATCAGGTCTTAAATATGGAGATATATTCATTTTATTGTTTCCAAGACTTATGTTTTCAAGTTTCAAGCCATATTGGATATCATGCTTTAAATATTCACTCAGATTATATGTTGTATTGAAAGCAATGCCTTTTGAATTTGAATTGTATTTAGTTTGGCTATTGTTATCAATTAGATCTTTCTCTTTGTTTGTTGTTTTTTCTAAAAATATAGAGACACCAGACGTAACATCAAATCCCATAAAATATGGCTCACTGAGAGATAACTGCATACTTTTCTGAACTTTACCTAAATTAAAACTACTTGATACATTTCTTCCAGTTCCAAGGAAATTACCTTCTGAAAAATTAATACCAATAAAACCTCCTAGTAATGTGTTATATCCAACATTAAAAAGTGCAGTACCAGTTCTTTTTTCCTCAACTTCTATTTCTAAATCGACCTTATCAGAACCACTAATTTGCTTAGGTGTAAATTGAACTTGACTAAAATATCCTAAATTTCTAATCCTTTGTAAAGATCTCTCAATTTTACTAATATCATAACTATCCTGTTCACTAACTCTCATCTCACGTCTTATGACAAGATCCTTGGTTCTAGTATTATTAATAATATTAATCTGATTAATAAAAAACTTACTTGTTTCTTCGATTTTGATTGTTATATCTACTATTTTTGTTTTTGGATTCTCATTGATTGTATGATCAATCTTTGCAAATGCGTATCCCTTCCTAGCCAATAACGTATTTATTTTATTCACAACGCTTCTGATGGTATTTATATTGAATAAATCACCACTTTTTATTTCATTCAATGAATTTAAAATTTCTTTATTGTCAGAAATTTTTATTTTATCCTCGAGGGTAACCTTTCCAAAATCGAACTTTTCACCTTCATCTATAAAAAAAGTTAATATAAAAGCTTTGCTTGAGGCATCAATTTCACTAACTGTATTGACAACTTTACCGTTAGGATATCCTCTAGACTGATAATACTCATTGATTAATTCAGCATCAATTTGAAATCTTTCCTGATCATAATTATAAGAATTAGCAAATATTTTGTAAAAAGCCCACTCACTTGATAAAATATTCTGCTGTAACTCATTGGAAGGGAAATTTTTATTACCTACAAATATTATTTTTTCAATGACAGACTTTTTACCCTCTTTTATCTCAAAAGCTATATTTATAGCACCACCTGTTTCTTCAATAATCTTTGGATTCACTATAGTACTGAAGTGCCCTCTAAACTGATATAGTTTTAATATCATTTCAACATCTCTCTTCATTTTCTTTTCAGAGAAAGTCATACCTGCTTTTAGCTTAAGATTACTTTGAATATCTTTATCATTTATCTTATGGTTCCCATACAATTTCACTGAACTTATAACCGGTTGCTCAACCACATTTACAATCATGATGTTTTTAAAATCTGAATGATCAACAGAAATTTTCTTAAAAAATCCTGTATCATATGCCTTTTTAACCTTTTGATTAATTTCAGCTGTACTATATTCATTTCCAGTGCTTAATCCTAAATAATATAGGACGGAGTCATCAGGAAGATGTGCATTACCATTCAGTATAATTTTATCTACAGGATACTTTTTTTCCTCAGATGCGAATGATTTAGAAGAAACTATTTGCACTAAGCAAATCATTGTTGCGATACACCTTAATATAATTTCTTTACTGAATTTTTTGTTCATAAACTAGTAATTAATTTTGAATTTTTATATACTTAAAATATCGTTACATGTGACAAATATCATAAGTGATATTAGTAATATAAAACCTATTTTTATTCCAATTGTTTGTATTTTTTGAGGGATCGGCCTGCCAATAACTGCATTGATCAAATAATACATAAGATGCCCACCATCAAGTCCAGGTACTGGTAATAAATTGATAAGGCCCAAGTTGATTGACAATAACACTAACAATCCTAAAAATGATTGTAATCCGTTTTTCATTGCTTCTCCTGTGATCTTTGCAATTTTAATCGGACCACCTACATCGTCTTTACTTCCTTCACCTGATATTAGCTTTATCAATCCATCAATCATAAAAACATTTAACATGTAAATTCTTACAGATGCTTGCTTTATTGAGTCTATAAAATTGTAATTTATTGTTTCTTCAGTCCCACCAACTCCTATTCTCATAACCTTTTTACCATTAGTTAGTTGTACGCTAATTGGAATTACATCAAAAATCTTCTCAGTATTATCTCTTTTTACTATAATATTGAGTGACTTTGATTCTCTATTTTGATTTATTATTTGCTTAACTTCAAACATATCACTAACATGTTTTCCATTAATTGATGATATAATATCACCGCTTTTAATACCTATATTTTCCGCAACACTGCCAGCTTCAACAATTGAAATTTTTGTTGATATAGTCTTTTCTCCATAACATAGTAATAAAAAAAACATTACAACAAAAGCCAGAACATAATTCATAAAAGGGCCTGCAAATACAACCAAAGCTTTTTGCCAAAGCTTTTTGTGAAAGAATGAAAAGTTTTTCTCATCTTCTGTCATTAACTGAATCTTTTCCATATCAGCATCACTTGCAGGACCACTATCACCAAACATTTTTACATACCCACCTAATGGCAAAACATTTATTTTCCATTCAGTACCCTTACTATCAAATTTAGAATAAATAGTTTTTCCAAATCCAATTGCAAATACATCAACCTTGACTCCACAAAGTCTTGCTACAAAAAAATGTCCCCATTCATGTATAGTGACCATTATAAATACAACAAATAAGAATGATGATAACGATATTATAAATTCCATTTTTTAAATTTTTTAATCTTTTTTAAGCTGCATTTTCAGAAAAGTTTTCTGATGAATTTAGGGTTTCTTGAGTAGATTTTTTAATGTTTTGAAATAAAAGCAGAATAATATTTAAAGTCTCAATAGCAGAAAAAGAATACTTTTTATCTTTTGTAATTGCAAACATACTAATCCTCATCCTAACAATAGTAAATGCATCATT
Source organism: Candidatus Fokinia solitaria (assembly GCA_943325105.2). GTDB lineage: Bacteria > Pseudomonadota > Alphaproteobacteria > Rickettsiales > Midichloriaceae > JALQUO01. Next base: position 107,081 of record CALPOD020000001.1, read on the forward strand.
TAATTTGTTAAATAAATTTACTAAGTTTGGGGTATCATCATATAAAATTGCTGTACCTTTTTGAAACTCTTCCATAATTTGCCCTGCAAGAGTAAGATTTTTAGCAAATTCTACCATCAACTTTGGATCTTTAGCCTCATTTTCATTTATTGAATCAATGATCTCAATTGATTTGTTAACCTGATCTAAAGCTTTTTGTACAGCTTTTATAAATAAGTTAATTGTTGATAAGTGATTAGTATCTGACTGATAACCAGCGTTAGGATGATTAGTTTTTAACTCATTATCAGGTTTTTTTTGTAAAATTTCATTGATTTGATAAAGATCTGTCATGTGTGATAATTTTTCATATTTTCAAGCTCTTTTCTGAGCCATTAAGCAGTCCAATGATATTTTTTTTATGCTTAAATAAAATTAGTATAGCAATAATAAAAACTGGTAATGTTTGTATAAACTCCAAATAAAACAAGTGAGCTATAATACATGTTGTTACCATAACAATGGATGCGAGGGAAGATATCTTTTTTAATAAAAAAGTTATTCCCCATCCAACCAACATCATTATACAGATTTTTACATTTAAAGCTAAATTAATACCAATGAATGTAGCAATTCCTTTCCCACCTCTAAATTTATTCCATATTGGAAATATATGACCTAACACAGCCAAGCATCCAATCACATTTAATTCCCATCCACTTATATCAAAGCTTTTTGCAATCAGAACAGGTATGAATCCTTTCAAGGCATCAAGGATTGCAGTCAATGCACCTATCCATTTCTTCCCACTAACTCTTATAATATTCGTTGCACCAACATTACCTGAGCCTTTTTTTGTGATATCTCCGATCATTAGTACTTTAGCAATTAAAAGACCAAAAATAACTGATCCTAATAAATAAGATATAACACCTAAAAATATCCCAATCATATATAAATTATTTAGTTATATCAGACCAAAAATTCTTCACTTTTGAGAAAAAACCTTCTGATTCTGGATGATTATGGTGACTGCATTCATTATCAAATTGCTCAAGCAATTCCTTCTGTTTTTTAGTTAGTTTTGTAGGAATTTCTATTCTCATTTCGACAAGCAAATCACCGTGAATATTCTTCTTTTGGATAGGCATCCCTTTACCTTTTAATCTCAAAATAGATGAATTTTGAGTACCGGCTGGTATAGTGATTTTAATCATATGACCATCTAAGCCAGGAATCTCAATCGAGCCACCTAGTGCAGCTGCAGTCATTTTAATTGGTACTGAGCATATTAATTCACTACCTTGCCTCTGATAAAGATTATGTTTTTTGATATTGATGAAAATATAAAGATCCCCTGCTTTTCCTCCCATCACACCTGCTTCCCCTGCACCAGGTACTCTGATTTTATCACCTTCTTCTATTCCAGGTGGGATTGTAACATTGATGTTTCGTTGTTTTTCTAACCTTCCTTGTCCACCGCATGTTCTACATGGATTTTTAATCACTTTACCAGTACCACTACAAGCTCCACACGTTTTTTCAACCATGAAAAATCCTTGCTGCATTCTAGACCTACCACTTCCTCCGCAATTCAAGCAACTCATGTGACTATCTTTATCTTTACTACCTTTCCCATTACAATCATCACATTCAACCCCAGTATGATATTTTATCTGCTGTTGCTTACCATGATAAGCCTCTTCAAGTGTAATATTTAAATTATATCTTAAATCTGAGCCTTTCGTGTTGTCATATTGAGGTCTACGAGCACCACCCATAAGGTCTTCAAAGATATTACCGAAGACATCAGAAAAATCTCTGAAATCTCCACCACCAAATCCTTGAGATGAACTTGCACCTGGATTAAACCCACCATTCTGAGCATTCTTAAACCCATCATGCCCATACCTATCATATGCAGCTTTTTTATTTTCATCTTTCAGAGTTTCATATGCTTCATTGACTTCTTTGAATTTCTTCTCGGATTCCTTCTCGCCTTTATTTCTATCTGGATGAAACTCCATTGCTTTTTTTCTAAAGGCTTTCTTAATTTCTTCTTGTGAAGCGCCTTTTGATACACCCAAGGTTTTATAGTAGTCTGCTGACATTTAATTAATGAGTAAAGTTAATCTTTAATTGTTTATTTATGTTAAAAAGAGTAAATATCAAGAGGAAAACAGATTTTTTATAAAACCATAATTTATAACTCTCATCAGTATTGAATAAAAAAATCAATAGCATTAAAAATACTTTTTTTCACGCTATTAGTTATTTCATCATCGCAATAACTTTTATGTAATGCATCTTTTGGCTTTACAGAAATTAGTTCAATTTGTGAGCGCAATACTGAGTCTTGTGGTACAACTTCTTGATCAGCTACAGTATCATTTGCTTCAAACATCAAAATTCTCATTGGCCCTTCTATTCTACATCTCCTACCATCCAAAATTATCACATCTGAAACCATCTCTGGATAAATATTTGCAAAGTATTTTGATATATCTCCACCGTTAGAATGTCCACAAATAATAAATTTTTCATATTCTAACTCTGGTATTTCATTCTGCATTTCTTGTAAGACAAATAAAATATTTTCAACTCCTCGCTTATATAGATGTTCTCTCGCATCATGTTGTACTAACGATTGATCTATTGTCTCCAGGCCATCATCATCACCTATAAGATCATGTTGAATCGATATGAATACATAGTTTCTATCAGTAAAAAACTCTGCTAGATACTCATACTTTTTATATCCTGGAATATTACCTTTATGACATAAAATGTGTTGTTCTTGATATCCATGACTGAAAACTACAACCTGCCTATCATTATTTTTTTCTAAAGGTAAATAGACACATACTGGTATATCTCTTCCACTTAATGTATCAAAAAAAATAAAATCTAATTTATGCATATTCAAAATTTATTTAAAACAATTTCAAGGATCTTTTTAGAAACATCTTCAATTGATCCATCTGAATCAACAATAACAATCCTTTCAGGATATTTTTTAGCTATTTCTAAGAAGCCATTTTTAATCTTTTGATGGAAATCAATGCCTTTCATATCATAAAAACTTGTATGTTTATCACTACTTGCCATTCTCTCTTTCATTACATCAAGGCTGACATCTAATAATATTGTTAGATCAGGCATTAGACCTTCTGTAATCATCTGCGTTATTAGATCTATCTTTTCAATCTCTAAGCCTTTTGCATAGCCTTGATATGCTATTGAAGAGTCACTAAACCTATCAGTGATTACCCACCTACCTACCTCAAGATTTTTGTTGATTTCCAATACATGATCACGTCGTGCAGCGCTCAACAATAAGAACTCGGTCATGCTGTCTGTTATCTCATTTGAAAGCAATATGCTTCTTATAATATCTCCAAACGGAGAGCCACCAGGTTCTTTTGTGAGTACTACTTCCAATCCTCTACTAATTAGATTTTGTTGTAAGATTTTTGCCTGCGTTGTTTTTCCACTTCCATCACAGCCTTCTATTGATATGAATGGCATTTTATGTATTTTAAAGTTTAAAAATTCATACCACATAAATTATGAAGTTTAAATTACTGACTAAATTTTTTCTATTATTTTTTGTCATCAATTCATCATTTGCATCTCCATTTGATGTTGGTGAACTAGAAGATGAAATAACTGAATCTGAGGTTCAAAATCTTGATGTGCAAGAAGATAAAAAAGATGATTTAGAAAAGGAAGAGAAGCCTAAAGAAAATGAATCCAAATCGTTAGAAAATGAAGTACTGCAAAATGATATCAATGAAAAGTTAAAATCCGAGGATAAAGATCAAGAAAAAATTGAAAAACCAAAGCAATTTAAAGAGATGTCAGAAGTAAAGTTAAAGATAGTCAATATACATAGCGGTCTGAAATCAGAGTTAAAATTAAAAATAGGTGAGCAGGAAACTTTCGATGGCATGAATTTACAGCTTGAAAAGTGCTATAAGTCACTTGATGAGCACTATGATAAAATCAGTATTGCTTATATTGTACTTAGTAGCAGAGATTTCAAAAAATACTCAGCTACATTTTCTAGCGACTTAGCTCTATCAAGCGTTATTGCATCAAAATACATTGTCAAAGCTGAGTGTTTTTAGATTCTCAGCTTATCTATCCAATCAGATCTAACTTTAACATGTAAAAAAAGATGAACTGGAGTTGCTATAGCATCAGTTATTGCAGCTCTAGCTCTCTCACCTATTAATTTCACCATTCTTCCACCAGATCCTATGATCATATTTTTTTGAGAATCTTTCAAGACTACTATCGATTGATGAATTAAAATACTTCCATCTTCGTCTTCTTGCCAGCTGTCAGTATCTATTTTGACTGAATATGGGATTTCTGCATGCATTACAAGATATAGCTGCTCCCTTGTTATTTCCTCAGCTAGTGATCTCTCAGAGACGTCTGTACATTGCTCTGAATCAAATTCCCAAGGTCGATTCTTTGCATATGGCTTTATTGTTTCTAAAAGCACATCTATGTTCAATGCATTCAAAGCTGATACAGGTATGATTTTTTTATCATCAGAATGATATTCTGCACTCAGGATTGTATTATAAACTAAATCTTTTGCTTCATCGCTCAGATTTTCTATTATTGTTTGATCTTCTAAAGTGTCAACTTTATTCGCTACAACTAATATTTTCTTAGGAGTTTTAGATCTTAAGAGAATCTCCATTGCTTCATGATACATAGAAATCCTTGAAGACATTCTATCATCAATCTCTTTCTCAACTATTTTCTGCACAATATAAGCATCTACTAAAAGTAAAATAAGATCTGTCCTAGCAATTGTCTTAAGAGCATTATTAACTATGAATTTCTCAAGCTTGTGATTCTTCCTTGGTTCAAATATACCTGGTGTATCTGCAAGTATTATTTGCAAATCTCCGTCTGTCAAAATTCCAAATGTTGAACTTCTGGTTGTTTGTGGCTTGTGAGTTGTGATTGCTATTTTTTGCCCTATGATTGCATTGACGAGTGTTGATTTACCAACATTAGGTGGTCCTACCAATGCCACTTTTAAGGTCTTTTCTATCGTATCTATTTCAGGTATCATATTTAAATTAATTTTATGTCGAATAATGATCTATAACATACCATATAATCAAAACTTTATTGATGTTTTACTTAATAAAGTATTAAATAAAAAGCATTTATTAATTCTGCCAGGAAAGTATCTAACTGATAAAGTGGCGTCGGAAGTAGTGCAATGCATCTCATATGATGATTTATGGTTTAAAGTTTTTCCTAACAGAGCTACAAATATAGCTGAGTCTATTTTGATTGATAGGGTTATAAATAGGAAAGTAAATTCAAATCATCTTGTCAAAAACGCATTAAAAAAAGCAGTAAATGAATTTTTTTATTATGGATTACAAATCAATGATTTGGTGCTTCTAAATAACCAACACGCAATGATGTATGAGGTTGTTGCAGAGATAATACAAGAAATTAATTCAAATAATGTATCTCTCAGAGCAAGTACATTATATGAGTTGTTGAATGGGCAATCAGAGATAGAGCAGTGTGGCAAATTTTTTTCCAATAGAATCGTATACGCTGTTTTACCTAAGATTTTTTCTCCTTTATTATATAAAATCCTTAAGATTTTTCATAAAGATTTAGGTGTGAATATTGTATTGAATGGATACGACAAGTCATTGAATTATGAGATATCTCAAGAACATCCTCAATTTTATATGCAGGAGTTTTTGAAATCTATTGAAGTTGGTGCAGTGGTGGATCTTATATCTGACAGCACAAAACATCCAGACACTATTAACAGAGGGGTCTTAGAGATGTTATATCCACCTTCGATGTTACATCTGATGCATTCATCAAAGCTATATGATTTCAAACATGTAGGAAGATTTACATCTACATCAACTGCTGAGGAGTTTTATGAGATTGTGAGGATATTGTGTGGATACATTGCAAATAATTCTAATCCTAAGGTTGCTATAGTTAGTAGGAAGGCTGAAAAGATCAAAATGATCTATAAGTATTTGAAGAACTCAAGCATTTTAAATACCTTAAATAAAACTTTAATTTTAACTACTTCAGCACCAACATATTGTTCAGATTATGAGCATCTTAAGTTATTTCTAAAGATTTTGGAAAATGTAGGAAGTAGGGAAGAGAATATATCTGATATATTTACGATTTTGAAACACCCTGCAGCAAATACATATAATTATCCTGCTGTTTTATCTGCAGAAAAATATCTACTTGGGATAGAAGGATTGAATGTGCATGACTTAAAAAGAGTTGTGAGTTTACTTGAAAAAAATGAGATGCAGGAGGCAGCTCAACTAATAAATAAGATTTCTCAATTCAAAAACATTACCTCAGGAAAGTATCCAGAAATAAACTTAGAGATAACACATGAAGTATTTGACGGCATACCAGAAAACAAATTTGAGAAAATACTCAAAGCACATCTTATATGCTTTTTTTCAATTATCTCAAAAGAGTTTATAGAGAATGATGCAACAAATGAGATTTTAAAAATCTTACTTGAGGCTAAAAATTGTTTCAGAAACCTTTCAAACAATAATGTTAATTTCAGAGAGTATAAATCAATCATAACATCTTTACTCAATAGACATGTTATTTCTGCAAATGAAAAGCATATAGTTAAAAAAGACACAGAAGATGTAGTTGAGATTGATGTTATGACTTCAATAGAAGCAAGATTCTTATCATATGATTTTACAATTATTTGTGATTTAAAAGAAGATACATGGCCTCCAGAATCAGAAGACCATTACTTCATATCAGAACAAACTAGAAGGAAGTTTGAGTATTCAAAACCAGCTACTTATGAAATTGGATATGCTGCAAGTGATTTTATAAGTATCTTAGCAACATCTGGTGAAGTTATGATAAGTGAATTTCATGAGACTGAGGTTTTTGATGTCATTAAGAAAGCATCAATTGAGAGTAGGTTTTTGTCATTACTGTATGCATATCAGAAAATTGGAGGCTTTGAAAACAAATTATTAAATAAACCAGTATTTGCTACTCAAGCTGATGAAATTAATGCAGAAGTAGCTCTGATGAAAGTGCCAGTTGATCAAAGACCAAAATCATTTTCAGCTACAAGTCTTGAGAGATTAATGAAAAATCCTTACTTATATTCAGTTGAATATAATTTAAAGCTAAAATATCTGCCAAAGTTTTTTAATGAGAAAGCACAACCACCTAGTAATAAAGACTTCGGGATAGTCATTCATAATATTCTTCATAAAGTTTCCAATGCTTTGGATACATATGAATCATTGGAGAAATATAGAGAAGTTTTTTTGAAAATAACTGATGAGGTGCTGCAACAAAGATATGGAAAATATTCTGTATATCGAATGAGATTATGGGAGGGAAAGATCAATAATATAATTGATTATATGTACGATTATAATTCAAATTTATATCAAAAGAGTGGAGAGGTTTTAACTGAAACTGAAAAGAGAATAGCTGTCGACATATCGCTGAATGATGAAATAGATATACAACTACAAGCATATACAGATAGAATTGATCACACGAGAGAGTTAACATACATTTGTGATTATAAAACTGGGCAGCTACCAACAAAAAATGAAATAGTAAAGGGTTTGAAGCCTCAGCTAAGCTTTGAAGGCATGATAATGAATATTATGGATTTGAATAAGAAAGTTGATTTATTGAATGATGATTTCGAATCAATTCCTGTGAAGAAAATTGTTTTACGATATATAAGAGTTACAGGCATATCTGTATCAAATGAAATAAAAGATATCGATTTTGATTTTAAGTCTACAGTTAATGGAATTACTGGGATACTCAAATCTCTGTATTTAGAATCACTTCCTTATGCATCAACAGAAAAATATGATAATTATTTACAAGCTCATATCATGGGGATACTTTCTACAATTGAACATAAATTCTGATTTGATCAGATAAGATGTATATGTTATATTTCCAAATAAAAAAATCTTAAAGACAATGGCTAATTTTCATCCGAACTATAGAACAATCACAGTTGTAATGACTAATGGTGAAACTTTTGAAACACGTTCTACCATTTCAAATCCAGTTTTAAAGCTTGATACAGATAGGCATACACATCCTGCATGGAAAAAAACAAATGAGAATTATGTGAATCAAAAAGCTACAGAAGTGGCTAAATTCAATGAAAGATTTGCTGGACTTGATTTCACTGGAGGAAATTAATAAAAAATTAGTTTCTAGTTTTTGAAGTTATTATATCGAATAATTTTCATCAACTAGGCTGCTAAGAGATTATTTATAGACCTTTTTCTCTATATCACTGTAATAAATTTCAAAAAATTATTTCAAACTCAATCTTTCATGATAAAATAAACTTTATCAAAAGATAAAAATATAAAATCATGGAAATAGCAAACTACCTGATTGAGATCGCAATAACTCTGATACCAATTCTATTGAAAATTGCTTTTGTCCTAGTACCACTGTTAATATCAGTAGCATATTTAACGTTAGCTGAGAGAAAAATCATAGGTGCTATGCAGTTGAGAATGGGGCCGAACGTAGTTGGTCCATTTGGAGTATTACAGCCAATAGCAGATGCATTGAAACTTCTAAGAAAAGAATTAATTATTCCAGATAGATCCAATAAAATTCTATTTTTGTTTGCTCCTGTTTTAACCTTTGGACTTGCTATAGCTGGTTGGGCGATAGTTCCAATAGATGGGTTCGTGATAGCTGACATTAATATAGGTGTTTTATATATGCTTGCAGTTTCTTCGATGGGTGTTTATGGGATAATCATAGCTGGTTGGGCTAGTAATTCTAAGTATGCATTCATGGGTGCGATGAGGTCTGCTGCACAGATGATATCATATGAATTATCGACAGGATTATGTATAGTGTGCGTGTTGCTTACTAGCGGATCTTTAAACATGAGAGAGATAGTGATAGCTCAGCAAAATAATCCATTATATATTGATCTGTTACTTCTACCTATGTTTGTGATATTTTTCATATCGATTTTAGCTGAAACAAACAGACATCCATTTGATTTACCTGAAGCTGAGGCTGAATTGGTTGCAGGATACCATGTTGAATATTCGTCTATGGCATTTGCTTTATTTTTCTTGGGTGAGTATGCAAATATGATACTAATGAGTGCCATGGCAGTAGTATTTTTCATGGGTGGATGGTTCCCACCGTTTGGGATATCTCAATTGAATTTCATACCTCCAGTAATATGGTTTGTATCAAAAATCTGCTTATGCTTATTTGTATTCATATGGATCAGAGCAGCTCTTCCTAGATATAGGTATGATCAATTAATGAGATTAGGTTGGAAATTTTTGTTACCAATTACAATATTATGGGTTGTAATAACAGCAACAGTTGTGATGATGACTAGAATCTAAGAATCATTTTAATATTATTCAGCCATTGAGGTATGATTTTATGCTCTATAACCTTTCCCATGGTGCTGCATGAATGAATAACTTTCACTGGTAATATGCCTGTAACTATACAAACATGATATTGTTTTTCGACTATTTCAATTACAAGAATATCACCAACATCGAAAGGGCCTTCAACAACATTGAAATGCTTAGGAAGTAAATCAATTAGTAATGAACTATCCGCCATACAATCATAACTATTTTTATCACATTCATCCCAAGAATCCCCTGTAATAGAAAGGCTATTAATTGATTTTGCAATCCCAATAATAAGACCTACACAGTCACATCCAGCATTTATTTGTCTGCCTTGTTGATGGAAAGGAGTATCGAGCCATTTTTGTGCTTCCAGAACTATTTGATTACTTATTGATTGCATATTCTCCTGAGCTTTTTAATTTAAATGAGATTTCAGGTATATCGTCTGTAGAATTGTCTTGTGAGTAATTTAATATGAAGAATACTCCATTTATTTCATATCCATCATCAAAAGATATCTTACAAATGATAGGATTAGAGTTAATTGCTAACTGTTGTAGAATTTTAAGGTTATCTGAAGCAACAGCAGTGCAATCTATATGTAAATAACTCTGACTAGCATTTGGAATTAGTAGATCATTTTTTAATCTTACATCGCTTTGAGAATAAAATTTATTATTTATATGTAACTTCAATAACCTTATGCCAGTCACGATATAATCTAAACCGTCCTCTGTAGTTTTAAACTGTAAATTCATTTCTATTAGTATTATATTTTTAGTTGAGATAAGTAAAATTTATTTTGATTTCAGCAGTGAAAAATTTTTCAGAACATTTACTAGAAGTTTTAAGAGAGAGATTTTTGATATTTTGATTTTTCTTTGTGAGGCCTCTAAGTGAATTAGAGATTTTTTCTATTACATCTAGACATTCTTTATTAGAATACTCTTTATTCTGTATTACTAAAGTTGCATCTACATTATCATATCTATACAACTCTTCTGAATACGGAAGTTTTTCAATTTCTATGTTTTGAATTAAAATATAGGGTAATTTAAGGTTATCAGGCTTACATGAATAAACAGAGTGTGTTGATATATTGTCTTTTATCAAATCATATAAGATCTTCTGTATTTTGATTGTCATAGCATTCGATTTTTATTAATTTTTCATCCATTGAGATGTTTTTGATTATAAATTGTTGATTGTCATATACTATTAGAGAGTTATCTTTTAATTCGTTGAAAGTATTTCTGGCATCAATTGTGATTTGATATTTTCTCTGTCCATTTTTATCTATTTTCACAATAGATATTCCACCAAAAACAGTGAATAAATACTCATACTTTTTAGTAAATCCTCCAATATCATCTGTGACATATTTTATAGAGAAAAACTTCAGTAATTTATTAAATATTGATAGTTGCATGTCATTATTTTTAATAAGTTAAAGCCTGAATTCTTTCAAGAAATGAAAGTTTTTTAAGATTGTATCTAAACTATTTTGAGAGAGATCAGCGTTGTATAAATATGAAATTATTTCCATGATTGCAATTTTAAAAACACTGGGTAGAGAATTTTTGAATACTCCTGAAACATATTTTATTTTTATGGGTTTTTTTACATTCTCAAGTAGAATTACTGAGTTTTTTTCTAAGTAATATTTTATTTCCTTACCATCATCTGATTCAACTGATATGACTTTAGATACTGGACGATGCAATAAATTAACTTTAGAATCATCATAGTCGAAAGCACTTTGCTCATATGTTTTTTGTATCAATGTTTTTCCGATGTATTTTTCTAATTGAAATAAAGCTGCTTCTAAAAGATCTTTGATAATCTTGTCATCTATATCTGTTGTGATGCGCAAGCATTGTTTTATTTCATCTAAATTTATCAGATTATGAATTTCATTTTCCATTTTTAGTTTTTGAAATTTTGGTTGAATATCCTATGCAAAAAATGCATAGGAAAAAGAGATTATTTAACTGTTTTTAAGAATCTAACTGCTTCGTTATTTATTACATCTGCACCAACAGTCTTAGTTGCATAGAATTTAATGAATGGCTTGTGAGTAAATGGATCACGCAAGATTCTTATATTATGTCTATCAACTATTTGATAAGTTCTCTTGAAATCACCAAACATTATAGGTGCATATCCTTCAGAGATATTTGGCATATCAGCTGCAATCAATATTTCATGACCTAAAAGAGTACTGCTCATTTTTGTACTGAAATCAGGTTGCCATAAATAACGCCCTGTACCACTTTCTTTAAGCATTCTAATGTTTTGCATTGCTTCTCTTCCAACAACGAATTTCGCATCTCTTACGAAGTTATTTGACAAGCTGTAAAACAATTTCATTATGTCTTCATCAGTTATTGCTGATTGAAGTTTTACTTTATCAACTTCCTTCAAGTTAACAGCATTTTGCACACCGATGGTATTTTTAGAGTCCATAGATAAAAGAATACCGCGTGGCTTACCATTACCGTCACCTTTGATGAATGCATTGTTTTCTTGAGCTGCAAAGACATCAGCTAATGATTGAGAAAGCCATAATTCAATATCTATACATTGATCATCAACAAGCTTTTGAGTCGCTTTTGGCTGAGCATAAAGCTGATGTGTTGGGATAGTTTTTTTGTTTACACGTAATGGTGCAGCTATCTCACTTTGAGTTATAATGCTTTCAGACCATCCAGCAACAATGCCTTCCTTATCAACATCGATTAAGTCTACAGAATCACTTGAAACTTCAATAACATTACATATTGAACGCATTACAGAAGCTTCCTTTACTGCGTTGTTGATGTATTCTGTCATTCTAGTTGTGATGCAATATCCAGCATCTTGTTTGTTTGTATCACATGAGTTGTCTGAGCATTTTGCTGCATCAGATATTTCAGTTTCAATACCTTTTCTAACATAGTTACGAAATGCTTTCTGATATCTATTTTCAGAATTGTTATATGAATATATTTCATTGCTAACTACACTTGAAAACGGTCTTGCAACAGCAGCTGCAACATTCATTTGAGATTGATAATTATCAATTGTCTGACTGATTTTATTAAGCTGATGAATTGTAACAGGATCAGCTGAATTTTTAGTTTCAATTTGCTTTATTCTTTCATCATTTTGTTTTTTGAAATCTTCCCAATTTTTAGAAATTTGTTCAAGTTTTGTTGAAATATTTGACATTTTTATAATTATTTTATTTTGGTTTTTTATGAAATTTTAATTTACATTTTTAATCGCAGTTGGTGGTGCCAATGCAATTAAGAAGAAAAATTCTTTGAAATACATCTTGTACTTTTATGATTTTGATTTATAAGATTACTTACCGGGCGGTTAGCTCAGCTGGTTAGAGCGCTACGTTGACATCGTAGAGGTCGGTGGTTCGAGCCCACTACCGCCCACCATACCAATCCCTCCATTTGTAATTGCATTCATCAGATAAATGTTTTATAATATCCATCTAATTAAGTAAAAATACCAAGAACAAGTGAACATAGAAAAAAACATAATTCCTGAAGAGGAAAAGAAGGTTTTATTAAATACATATATTCCCAGGAATAATCTTGCAGAGGTATTTAATGATAAAGATATTGATCTTTATAAACAATTCTCAATAGCTGTATATACCTTGATGGATTTTAATATGCGTATTGGCAATCAGTTTGACAATGAGCTATCATTTGAGGGTTTAAAGAGTTATTTCACTAAAAACACCCAAAGTCTTGTTGGATACTTCACAGGATTGAGTTTAAAAGCTAACCATTTCAACACTGTAATGCAAAGTGATTTGACAAAAGAATTTAAGTTTGAATTCTTTGCAAACTCCTTAACATTTGATTTTATCAATCAAATTCAAGATAAACAAAAAATCTTTGATGAATTTATTGAAGATCTAGATTCAAGCCTTCAAGAAAAACAAATTATGTTAGCAACTGTATCGATAATTTTGAATTCTCAGTTTCTTTCTAAAGGCCAATATCATAGCCTAATGGATTCTATATATGGTTACACTAGTAAAGAAGAAAGTTACACAGGAGAAGTAAAATCTTATTCATACAATCCAGCTTTAGAATTACTTTTAGTCTCGGCTTCAAGCCCTATTACAAGAGATTGGGTCAAAAAAGAGTATTATGAATTCACAGATGATCAATTTGGTGTTTGGTATGACGAAGGATTAAAAGGTGAATTAATAGCCAGTAAGATTGAACTTTTTCCTGAAGTTTAAATTCACATATAAAATTCTTCACAGAAATCTATGTGACAGTAAATATTCACAGGATTAGGTGTAAGGCTTACCTCAAGAAGCTTTGCACTTTCTATATTTAATATACCCATTTTGTTTTTTGCTCTATCTATCTGTAAACCAACACTAAAACCCTTTACTTTATTATCTTTTATTAGATTAAAGACAGATCTTTGAAGTTTAGTATCTAAAAAAAGAGCTGCTTCTATGTACAATCCATTTAAATCAACTACCGCATGTAAAAGATTGCCAAGATAACTATTGGAGTTGTGTTGAAATAAAATTGGAACTCCTGTTGAGAAATTTTGTATTGTAAAAGCCCTTGGTAATATAACATGAGAGCTTTTATCTATATTATTAAAAGTACTTGCATATCCAGCAACAACTGCATATGTATTTTTTTCATTTATATGTTGCATTTTAGTATTATTAATTACTTGTGTTAAGAATAATCATATGTTATTTTCCATTGAGTATTTTTCAAAAAAAATTAAAAAAAATCTAATGTTTACAAAATCAAGAAAGTTTTTATTTAACTCTGTACTGAGCATTGCAATTGCAGGACAGATATCAGCAGTTTCTGCTGCAGAACTTGGTTCATTCCTTGCAAGACTAGAAGGAGCATATAGTACAACTTCATCTAAACTAGAAAGCTCAACTGCAACAGGAACAACTTATAATTCTACAATCAATAACTCTGGACTTAAAGGTTATGGTGGTGGAATAGGCTTCGGTTATGTTGCATCAGAAGACATCTGGACAGACATCACACTTTCATATGCTAGTGAAAAAACAAACGTTGACGCAACAAAAACAAACATAACAAAAGTTTCAGATACAAACATAGCAGCAATGTTAAACGGTTATTACGGTTTTAACATGGGTAATAAATTCTCTCCATACGTTATGATGGGTTTTGGCCCAGCGCTTTCAAAAAGCACTATTACAATACCAACTACTGGTATGGTTATCAATAGTAATCCAGCATTAACAGATATCAAGGGTGAAATAAAATCAAAAAATACAACCTATTTAGCATATCAAGGTGGATTCGGATTGTCATTAAAAGCTATGGAATCTATTGCATTTGATATAGGTTACAGAATAGGAAATCACCAAGTTGGTAAATATACCATAACATCTACAGTATCTGGAGCTTCCAATCCTATAACATTAAAACCAAAATCTGTATTAAAACATTCAATATTATTTGGAGTTAATATAGCTTTCTAAATCCTTTTAAGTCCTTATATTGCGTCATTTTTTATGGCGCATCTTTTGTAAAAATCCAGTTGTATAAATACAACATTTTTTTTTAAATATCCTTCTAAACCTCACACATTATCTTGTTTTAAATATTATGTCATGTAGTCTCATGTTTATACATGTATGTTTGGCAACCCTACAAGCAGGTATTTTACCCATAGCTTCTTTTTACAGTTGTCAAGCGTCTTTGGATCAAACATACAAAGTAATAAATATTACAAGATAAATAAAATTTTAACTTTTGCAATTATGAAAAAAACACAAATACAATTGATGGTTGCTATCGCTACTTCACTAATAGCGTTTTCAGCATCTGCAGCAGAGCCTTGCAAGGCATACGTAAAATTAGACCTTGGTTATGCAAAAACATTTGGCACACGTGCTTCAGGAACTAGGTTTGCAGAAACACAAGGTGCAACAACAAGTACTGCAGTAGCATTTGAATCTGCACCTTTATATAAAGACCCACGTGGTTTCATTGGTGCTGCTGGTGTCGGTTATGCATTTAATGATGCAATGCGTGGTGAAGTTGTATTAGACTTCAGACCTAATATGAAAAGTTCTTTTGACGGTATAGCAGTTGAAACTCGTGAACTTGGTGGAAGTGTTAGACTTCTTTATGATTTCAATAACAACACACCTGTAACACCATTCGTATTTGGTTCACTAGGTGCTTCGAACATCAAGCCTAAAAATAAACCTGATACTGCTTCAGCTGCATTAGCTGCAACTACAGATACAAGAACACTTATAACAGTTGATGATACAACAGGAGCAGTTACATCAACAACAGCTCTAACTTCTGTTAGTCAAAAAGCTAAAACAGTTATGACATATCAAGGTGGTTTTGGTCTTTCATTCAAAGGTTCTGATATCATGAATGTTGATTTAACATATGGAATTGGAAGTAAAGGTACTTTCGTTGCCGTAAAAGATGTTGGATATAAAGATTCTAAAAAATCAGATGGTGGAAGTGCACCAGAAACATCAACAAAAACACAGAGTTTCCAAAGTGTTTCATACAAAAAACAATTAGATCAATCTTTAACTATTGGTTTTAGATTCACAATGTAATTGTGTTAATTGTTACCTTGCAGCATCATTGTTGCTTGGTGACAAACCTACTGCTTCTCTCTTTTCATCAATCGTAATAAAAGTACTATCTTCCATTCTTTGCCATAAACTGTCAACTCTATGAGCGAGCGCACTAACTCCATCGATATCATATTGTAGATCCAAATCCTTTCCAAATCTAGAAACTATACCTCTGTTGAAATGATCTAATGTATTTTCTACGAGTGGTAATATTGTTTGTTCCCACAGAGCAACCCTTGCTTCAGAAAGATTATTATATGTATTGTCACCAGGTATCCCAAGAAGTTGTGAAGGAACTCCAAAAGCTAATGCTATTTCTCTTGCAGAGTTATTTTTAGATTCAATATGATCCATATCTTTTGGTGAAAAACTCATCTCCTGCCATTCAAGTCCACCTTCAAGTAATAAAGGCCTACCTGCATTTTGTGGACCTGAAATAATATCATTCATCATATCTTTTAATCTATAAAATTGATCATCTGAGAGATTAGCAGGCTTCCCTTCAGAATCTTTTACAACTATAGCACCACTAGGCCTTCCACCATTTTGTAATAGTGATTGGTTCCAAATACTTGCTTGATTATGTTGATCAATGCTATATGATGCAGCTTCAACTGATGACAACCCATACCAATCTGACATTGGATGGAAGTTCTTTATATGTAATATTGGTGAAATACCAGTATCTTGATCTACATGGTAATTGATCGTTTGAGAATCAACTTTATATGAATAGCCGATCGGTATAAAATTACTTCCTGATATGACATTAACTCTATCAGGTCTTAAGCAATATAATTCATAGTTTGAAATTCCAGTGTCAACTATGTTACATGGCTGACAGCCATCTAATGATTTTTGAATATAGCTATCATTTAAAAAGAGTCCTGCAGCACCTCTTGGAGTAGGATATTTTGTATCAATACAACTATTTTTATCGACTGTTAAAACATATGCATTACCTGATATTTGCCTATATATATAAATTGCTTCAAGTAGCTCTTTACCACTCTGTATAGGATTAGGTTTATTTAATAGTTCAAGAACAGGATGTTGAGTTATGAGATGTTTTTTTCCATCAATAGTTTGATATAATTTGAATGGAACGCTAGAGGCAGCATGGGCAATCATATTAATCGCCCTGTGAGCTATGACATTTTTCACATAAGCATTATTAGCGAAGTCGCTATAGTTTTTTTCAGACCATACAGCTTGTCCAGCAGAATACAAATATGACCTACTTGCATTATGCATCTGTTCATTAATATTTTGTTTTTTATTTAATAATGTGCGTGCAGCACCTGAGATTGTTTTAAGCATTTTATTTTGTGGAATATTGTGAGATTTTTTAGTCAGTAATTTGATCTTATACTTTTATTATGCATGAAACTTAAACTCTTCGGAAGTACCAAAATGAAATTATTTATCTATTATCTTTTTTCTTAATATAATTGTAATATTTCTACTATATGTTTAAAATATTAACTTGAAACAATACTTAAAATATTGAATAAAAAATAATAGGGGGAAATGAAAAATTATAATACACTTAGCACACTGTCAAAATTGCAAATTGAAGTTTTGAGACAAAATAAAGAATTAAATTCAGTAGGAAAAGTATTAAAGCTTAGTGAAGACAATCCATATTTAATAAAGTTACTTAGTGTCAGTGAAATTAAAGGTCTGACAGAAGAACAAATTAATGGTCTTATGGCTTATAACTTTCAAGTTTCTTATATGACAAGAGATCAAATTGATGCTTTAAGAAGTCATGAAACATTCAAAACAGTAGATCAACTATTATCACAAAGCAAACCATGGTTAGTAAAATTACTTAGCAAGGATGAAATTGCGACTCTTCAACTAAGTAAGCTAAGTCAATGCCATTTAGAATTCCTGAGAGACAATAAAGAATTAAAGACAATAGAGCAATTATTAAATTTAAGCAAAGCAAATCCATTCTTAATAAAGTTACTTGAGGAAAAAGAAATGGAGAATGTCACAAAAAAACAAATTGCAGATCTAACATCAGAACAAATTAAGGCTCTGGAACGAAGGCAAGTTTTACGTCTGGGAGAAGATCCATGTAAGGCATTAGTTACTAATATCCTTGTGCAAAGTTATAATTCATCTGATAAAACTCTAGAAAATTTTCAAGAAAAATTAGGTGAATATACAGTTTTAGGATCAATAAAAGATTTTCATGAAAGCATAGTTAAATTGAAGATAGAGCTCAAACTCCGAGCAATAAATCTAACCGAAGCAATACAACTACAAGATATTGCAAGAGCTTTTCTTGCCATGAAGTGTGTTAGTAAAGGTGAAAACTTGACAAAAGCTCATATACAAACACTTGAATCATCAGTAACTTGGTTTGATTTTATAAAACAATTGGTAACATATCTATTTAATTGCTTCCGTACTGAACAGAAAGAATCAACGGTAGAAGTTAAAGAGAAATTTCAAAGATTTGTAACACGACAACAAGAGTGTATCGGTTCTGCTAGAGCTGCTTAACCAATTTACCTAGGATATAATATCGTATCCTAGAGTAATTTTCTTTCTAATATCATTAATATTATTGTCGTCAAGTAATTATTTATCTGTTAATTTATTTTTATACAGTAGTCAAAACTACAAGTTAAAATATTAAACAAAATAATGGGGAAAAAATGCAAAATTATACAAAAGATGAAATTAAGGCTCTGCAACAATATCAAATTGAAGCTTTGAGACAAAATGAAGAATTACAGACAGTAGAGCAAGTATTAGAGGTTAGTAAACAAAATCCATGTTTAATAATGTTACTTACAAAGGATGAAATTAAGGCTCTGAGACCAGAACAAATTCAGGCTCTGGAATGGTTTCAAATTAAGGCTCTGAAAACAGAACAAATTCAGGCTCTGACATCAGGACAAATTCAGGCTCTGAAAGCAAAGCAAATTTGGTCTCTGAAAGCAAAGCAAATTAGGGCTCTGAAAGCAAAGCAAATTAGGGCTCTGACAACAGAACAAATTAGGGCTCTGAAAGCAAAGCAAATTTGGTCTCTGGAAAGGTTTCAAATTAGGGCTCTGGAACCTGATCAAATTAAATCTCTGACAACAGAACAAATTTGGGCTCTGGACTGTTTTCAAATTCAGGGTCTGAGACCAGATCAAATTAGTGCTCTGGAACCTGATCAAATTAAATCTCTGACAACAAAACAACTTCAGGCTCTGGAATGGTTTCAAATTAGGGCTCTGAGACCAGATCAAATTAGTGCTCTGAAAAAAGAACAAATTTGGGCTCTGGACATTAAGGCTCTGAGACCAGATCAAATTAGTGCTCTGACATCAGGACAAATTCAGGCTCTGGAATCAGAACAAATTGAGGCTCTGGTACTTTATAAAACTAGCGCTCTGACACAACGACAAATTAGGGCTCTGAAATGGTATCAAATTCAGGCTCTGAGACAAAATAAATTATTAAATACAGTAGACCAAGTATTAGAGGTTAGTAAAATAAACCCTGCTCTCATACAATTACTTAGTGTTGATGAAATTCAGGCTCTGACAGAAATACAAATTATGTCTCTGGAATCAGAACAAATTAAGTCTCTAAGACCAGAACAAATTAAGGCTCTGAAAAAAGAACAAACTTCATGGCTAACAGAATATCAACAAGAGGTATTAGTTACTAATATTTTTTTGGAAAGTTATAATGCATCTGATAAAACTCTAGAAAGCTTTAAAGCAAAATTACGTGAATATAGTATTTTAGTAGCAATAAAACCAAAAGTTATTGAAAAAGTAGATATTGAAGGAGCTTTTAATAAGATGCAGGCTGATAATAAATCATGTGAGTCATTAAGTAATTGTTTAGCATTAAGTGAAGAGAAGCTGAAAGAAGAACAACCTGGGAATCTGCCTGATGATATGAAAAGATTGAGGATTTCAGATGGAATAAAAGGTTCTTGTGAGTCTATTGAAACTCCAAGAGAAAGCTCCTGGACTGACACAGCAAAACAAAATACATCAAATCAATTTCCACAACTTTAAGGAATCAAAATTACCTAGGATATAATATTATGTCCTAGAGTAATTTTCTTCCTAATATTAATAATATTATTATTGCGAAGTAATTATTTATCTGTTAATTTATTTTTATATAGTAGTCAAAACTATAGTATAAACTTGTAATTTTCCTACTGTATATTTTATATATTAACTTTGAATAAAAGTTAAAATATTGAACAAAACAATGAGGGAAAAATGAACAGTAATCATGATCTTGAGATAAAAAACACTTCTTGTGACCTTTCAATTATAAAAAATTTATATAATCCTGCGAAATTACAATGTGTATTCAAAAGGATTTATGGTGCTGCAGAAGATCAAGAACAATTTGTGTTTAAAGATGATAATCAAAAATATTTAACACATGCTTTGATACAAAGTGTTTTATATAATATAGAGCAACAGTGTGTAATATCGATTGTAGAAGAACACTGTCTGAATGATGGAACTAATGCAATGCCTATGTCTCTTGATTCATTTAAGGAATGGATGAATACAAAACAAACCAATCCAGAAACAAGGGACCTCATCCAGCCAGAAACATTTCACTTCTATGATTGTGTTACTGGTACTGATAAATTTAACAAAGCTAATTTAGCAGAATATAGAGTTCAATATGAAAGAGCTGTCGCAATATTAAGTAGCAGTAATCCTGATCTAGATGCATTGGATATACCTCAAGCAGTCAAAGATGCATTAAGAGATGCATTCAGAAAACTCAACCTACAATTCCCAATTATCATACCTTATACATTTGATGAGATTGATAATCTTACAGAAGAAGAATTTAATCTTAAATTGAACAGATTAAGACTTAATGATACGAATGCTGTTTTACAATTAGGAAATTGGTTAATAAAATTACTTAGTGCAGAACAAATTAAGGCTCTGGAACCACTGCAAATTGAGGTTCTGACAACAGAACAAATTAAGGCTCTGACAAAAATACAAATTAAGGATCTGAGACCAGAACAAATTCAGGCTCTGTGGCCACGGCAAATTAATGCTCTGGAACCATGGCAAATTAGGGCTCTGGAACCAGATCAAATTAGGGCTCTGCAACCATGGCAAATTAGGCCTCTGAAACCAGATCAAATTAGGGCTCTGAGACCAGAACAAATTAGTGCTCTAAAACGAGAACAAATTATTGTTCTGAGAAAAGTACACATTGAGGCTCTGAGACCAGAACAAATTAGGGCTCTGCAACAATTGCAAATTTCGTGGCTAAGAACAGAAAAAATTCAGGATCTGAAACCAGTACAAATTAGGGCTCTGCAACGATGGCAAATTTCGTGGCTAGGAACAGAACAAATTCAGGCTCTGAGACCAGAACAAATTCAGGCTCTGACAGAATATCAAATTGAGGCTCTGGAACCAGAACAAATTAGGGTTCTGTACCACTTTCAAATTAGGGGAATTAGACAAAAAGAAGAATTTAAAACAGTAGATCAAGTATTAAAGCTTAGTGGAATAAAACCTGCCTTCATAAGATTACTTACCTTTCCGGAAATTAAGGCTCTGGAATCAAGGCAAATTGAGGCTCTGACAACAGAACAAATTTGGGCTCTGAGACCATATCAAATTGAGGCTCTGCAACCAGAACAAATTCAGGCTCTGACACCATCACAAATTGAGGCTTTGAGACAAAATGAAGCATTAAATAAAGTAGATCAAATATTAAAGCTTAGTATAAATCCATATTTAATTAGATTACTTACCCTTAAGGAAATTCAAGCTCTGGAACAAAGGCAAATTCAGGCTCTGACAGGAAGCCAAATATCATGGTTTACAGCAGATCACATTCAGGCTCTGACAACAGCACAAATTAAGGCTCTGACACTAGCACAAATTCAGGCTCTGACAACAGCACAAATTAAGGCTCTGAGACCATATCAAATTGAGGATCTGAGACAAAATGAATTATTAAATACAGTAGAAAAAGTATTAGATCCTAGTATAAATCCATATTTAATTAGATTACTCACAGAAGAAGAAATTCAGTCTCTGACACAACGACAAATTAAGGCTCTCGAATTGCTGCAAATTCAGTCTCTGACACAACGACAAATTCAGTCTCTGACACAACGACAAATTAAGGCTCTCGAATTGCTGCAAATTCAGTCTCTGACACAACGACAAATTAAGGCTCTGGGCTACTTTCAAATTAAGGCTCTGGAACTAGTACAAATTAAGGCTCTGGGCTACTTTCAAATTAAGGCTCTGACATCAGTACAAATTGAGGCTCTGACAACAGATCAAATTAGAGCTCTAACAACAGATCAAATTGAGGCTCTGGGCTACTTTCAAATTCAGGCTCTGTGGTGGCAAATTGAGGTTCTGACAACAGAACAAATTCTTGCTCTGAGACCAGAAGAAATTCAGGCTCTGACATCAGTACAAATTAAGGCTCTGACAACAGCACAAATTAAGGCTCTGACAGAAATACAAATTAAGGCTATTGAGTGGCTGCAAATTAGAGCGCTACTACCAGAACAAATTAAGGCTCTGAAACCAGATCAAATTTCGTGGCTGAGACCAGAACAAATTCAGGCTCTGAGACAAGATCAAATAGCTCTTCTATCCATTTATCAAATTGAGGCTCTGACATCAGTACAGCTTAATGCTCTGACAACAGCACAAAAAGCAGTTCTGACAACAGAACAACGTAAGGCTCTTACAACGGCACAAACTAGGGCTCTAACACAAGATGCAATTAGGTATCTGGATTCATTGGACTTTAAATCCTTATCAATAGAAGCACTTAAGGAACTGAAACAAGTACAAATTAGATATCTTACAGACAAACAAATTCAGTCTCTGAGACCAGATCAAATTTCATGCTTAACGCCAAAACAAGTTTCATGGCTAGAACTAGGACAAATTAGGGCTTTGATACCAGATCAAATTAGGGCTCTGACAACAAAACAAATTGAGGCTCTAACACCAGAGCAGATGATAACTCTGACATCAGATCAAATTCCTTATCTGACACAACAACAAATTAAGTGTCTTGGTAAATCGCATTTGAGATCTCTAACACCCCCACAAATTGTGGCTCTAAAACCAGAACAAATTTCATGGTTGAAAGGAGATCAAGTTTCATGGTTGAAACAAGTACAGCTTAAGGCTCTGAGATCACCAGAAATTCAGTCTCTACAAATTCAGTCTTTATACAATTATCAAATTGAATGGCTAGAACCAGAACAAATTGAGGCTCTGACATCAGATCAAATTCCTTATCTGACACAACAACAAATTAAGTGTCTTGGTAAATCGCATTTAAGAGCTCTAACACACGAACAAATTGTGGCTCTGCACACTACTCAAATTTCATGGCTGACAGAAGAACAACTTAGGAGATTAATCAAAAATGTCCTTGTTCAAAGTTATAATTCATCTGATAAAACTCCAGAAGATTTTCAAGCAAAATTAGGTGAATATAGTTTTTTAGGGGGCATTAATCCAGAAGATTCTAGCAAAGCTTTTGATTATATTCATAGTCAAGTTTGTACTAAAGTTCAGGGCTTAACAAAAGAGCAAGAACAATGGTTTAAGGCATTCATACAAAGATGTGTCAAACAAATTCATGTACAGCAAGAATTAAATGCAGAAAAGCGTCCTACTTGTTGGACAAGTAGTATTTATACAACCACACAATTATCTCCACAACTTTAACCAATTAACATCACTTAGGGCATAACATTATGTCTTAAAATAATTTTCTTTCTAATATTATTAATATTGTCAAGTAATTATTTATCTGCTAATGTATTTATTAATATTAAACAAAATAATTGGGAAAAAATGCAAAGTAATTTACCTAATCCTGGTGTATTCAAACGGACTTATGGTCCTCTGACAGAAGAACAAATTAAGGCTCTGGAAACAGAACAAATTCAGTCTCTGACAACAGAACAAATTCAGTCTCTGACAGCAAAACAAATTAAGGCTCTGATAGCAAAACAAATTAAGGCTCTGATAGCAAAACAAATTCAGGCACTACAAATTCAGTATCTGACAGCAAAACAAATTCAGGCTCTGAAACCAGAACAAATTCAGGCTCTGACAGAAGAACAAATTCAGTCTCTGACAGCAAAACAAATCGATGCTCTGAAACCAGAACAAATTCAGGCACTACAAATTCAGGCTCTGAAACCAGAACAATTTAGGGCGTTATTTTTTAATATTCTTACTAAAAGTTATAATACATCTGATAAAACTCTAGAAAATTTTCAAGAAAAATTAGGTGAATATAGTTTTTTATGTGTCATTAATCGAGAAGATTCTAGACAAGTTTTTGATTATATGCATAGTAAAGACTCAACAGCAGAACAGTTCCAATGGTTTAAGGGATTCATACAAGGATGTGTCACACAAATTTCTTTGCAGCAAGAATTAAATGGAGTAAATTATTCTTGGATTAGCTCGGTACAACCACAAAATACACTAAATCAATTTCCGCAACTTTAACCAATCAACATCACTTAGGGCATAATATTATGTCCTAAGATAATTTTCTTTATAATATTATTATTGTGAAGTAATTATTTATCTGTTAATTTATTTTTATACAGTAGTCAAAACTATAGTATAAACTTGTAATATTTCTACTGTATATTTTATATATTAACTTTAAATAAAAGTTAAAATATTAAACAAAAAATAATGGGGGGAAAATGCAAAGTAATTTATATAATCCTGGTGTATTCAAAAGGATTTATTATGGTCCTCTGAGAAAAGTACAAATTCAGGATCTGACAACAGCACAAATTAAGGCTCTGTGGTGGTGGCAAATTCAGGATCTGAAACCAGTACAAATTTTTGCTCTGACACCAGAACAAATTCAGGCTCTGAAACCAGTACAAATTTTTGCTCTGACACCAGAACAAATTTTTGCTCTGACACCAGAACAAATTCAGGCTCTGGAACCAGTACAAATTCAGGCTCTGGAACCAGTACAAATTCAGTTTCTAACAGTACTACAAATTCAGTCTCTGACAGAAGTACAAATTAGTGCTCTGACACCAGAACAAATTAGTGCTCTGAGACAAAATGAAGCATTAAAAACAAAAGAACAAGTAGTAGAGGTTAGTAAACAAAACCCATGTTTAATAAGGTTACTTACAAAGGATGAAATTCAGTCTCTGAAACCAACACAAATTGATGCTCTAACAATAAAACAAATTCAGTCTCTGACAGAAGTACAAATTATGGTTCTGAAACCAGATCAAATTAAGGGATTAATTTGTAATATTCTTATTAAAAGTTATAATACATCTGATAAAACTCTAGAAGTTTTTCAAGCAAAACTAGGTAAATATAGTTTTTTAGGGGTCATTAATCGAGAAGATTCTAGAAAAGCTTTTGATTTTATGGATAGTCAAAGGAAAAACTTAACAGCAGAACAGTGCGAATGGTTTAAGGGATTCATACAAGGATGTGTCACACAAATTCTTGGACAACAAAAATTAAATCCAGAAGGGCCTGCTACTTGTTGGACAAGTATTTATACAAACACACAATTATCTCCACAACTTTAACCAATTAACATCACTTAGGACATAAAAATTATGTCCTAGAGTAATTTTCTTTCTAATATCATTAATATTATTATTGTCAAGTAATTATTTATCTGTTAATTTATTTTTATACAGTAGTCAAAACTACAATATAAATTTGTAATATTTTTACTGTATATTTTATATATTAACTTTGAATAAAAGTTAAAATATTGAACAAAATAATGGGGGAAAAATGCAAAGTAATTTATATAATCCTGAGAAATTACAATTTGTATTCAAAAGGATTTATGGTGATGTAGAAGGCAAAAAACAGTTTGCTTTTAATGATGATGATCAAAGATATTTAACGCACGTTCTAACACAAAGTGTTTTATATAATAGTACCCAAAATTGTGTAATATCTTTGGATGATGCAATACCTTGTCTGAATGATGGAACGAATGCAACGCCTATGTCTCTTAGTTCATTCTCATTACTAAAAGTAACAAATCCAGTGACAAGACAATACACCACGCGAGAAACATTCCACTTCTATGATTGCGTTACTGGTACTAATACATTTAACAAAGCTAATTTAGCAGCATATAGAGTTCAATATGAAAGAGCTGTCGCAATATTAAGTAGCAGTAATCCTGATCTAGATGCATTGGATATACCTCAAGCAGTCAAAGATGCTTTAAGAGGACTACAATTTCCAATTATCAAACCTTACACAGATGAGGAAATTAAAGCTT
>CALPOD020000002.1 GCA_943325105.2 Candidatus Fokinia solitaria
AAAACACCACCTATAATCACTAAATATATCTCTTGCTTTAAAATGATTGCAATAGTCCCTATAACTCCACCAATACTTAAGCTCCCAACATCTCCCATAAAAACCTTTGCAGGATTTGCATTATACCAGAGAAATCCTAGGAAAACACCTATGGTAATGTAACAGAAAGCCATCAAATCAAACATCTCAGTATTGTCTAAATTCATCCCAAATTTACCTTCAGGATAGATATGATTGATTATCATATAGCAGGAAGCTAAAAAACATGTAAAAACCATTATGACTGTACCAGAAAGTAAACCATCTAAGCCATCAGTAAGATTTGTTGAATTAGCTGTACCTACAATAACGAGACTTGCAAGAACATAGTAAAGAAGGCCAAAATCTAAGCCATTTTGAACGAAAGGTATGTTAATGTTTGTAGATGGGTTGACATACCATATAACGATTCCAGCAACAACGAATTCCAATAATAGTCTAAGCTTGGCTTTTATACCCTTCGTTGTTTGTTTTTTAACCTTTGAATAGTCGTCTAAAAATCCAATTAAGCCATAGCTTATCAACACAAAAATAATTGGTATAAGAATCTTAGTGATTTCACAAAAAATTCCTGTACACAACAATATACACATGATTATTAATAACCCTCCCATAGTTGGTGTGCCAGCCTTTTTTATGTGAGTCTCTGGCCCATCGTCTCTAATTGGCTGCCCATTTCCTTGCAAAGCTCTCAATAATTGAATGCTTTTTTTCCCAGCTAAAACTGTTATTGTAAAACTTGTAAATAAGACTATAAAAAAATTGTACACGTGTGATTTTTTTGAAAATTTCCTCAAGTTCTGAAAATACACTACATCAATGATATCAGTCAAGAACTATAGCTCTGACACTTGCTCTTCAGAGAAAAATGGCAAATATTTTTTGACCTCTTCAGTCATTAATTCTACTGAATGTTTTTCTTCTGCAGTCATTAGCTCAACAGCATAGACTGAACTCAAACCTCCAACAAGGGCTCCAAACAAGGGTGTCCCCATAAAATTCATGCATTTAGATACATTATATTCTATAGTACAAGGACCTAAGTAACTTATGAAACTACCCATCAGACTACCAATTGTAAAGATTGGTATTTCTTCTGGAATGCCAAATTTTTCAGTTAAACTTGAATAAACTCCAGAAGCATTGAAATATAAAGCAGTAGAGCCACATATAGGTCCATTTATTCCTGTATTTATAAATGTGAGAAAAATTTGATTAATAGGCCCATAGGACATTTTTTTATATACTTCAGGATCCCATACTTCTTCTTTGATTAGCTCTGAAGCTTTAACCATCCTCTCTCCATCATAAACTAATTCATCAGGGTCATATACTTCAGCTTTTATTAAATCTGAATCGTAAAATATATTAGAATATCCTGATATTTTGAATAATGAAATGGTAATGAAATTTAGAAATAGCGTTGAAATACACAATTACAGGCTGCATTTTGTAAAATATAAAGCTGTTGCATGATTTCTATTATCATAATTATACTTCTACATATTAGAATAACAAAGTTGCTTTATAACTAAAAACCAATGCAGCTTTTTTTAGATCCCCCACCTCATATTTGTTGTATAATAGCAACGTTTTCATTAAGGTTTTTTATCTATTCATCTCTGATTTTTGATTGTAAAACCTCTAGAATGTCAACGAATTTATTATATTTTCTCTTAAGCTTTGCAGTGATATTTAAATTATCTCTAGCCCACTCAGTAAACCATGGCTCAACAAGTAGCCACATATTTATTTCTGGATCTAATAAATTTAAAACTCCTTCTAATGACATTAAATTCTTTTGCAATAGTAAGAGTTGTGGTTGTGTATGCATTTCGAATTCTGAAGCAACTTCGAATAGTCTTCTTAAAAGTTTACTAATTGATATATCAGCTGTTGACTTACCAAAGATTGGTCCAGCAATGCTTCGACATGCGAGAGAAAACATATTCCTTTGATAAGTATTACCTTCTAATGGTACATATCCAGCTTTGAAATGAAGATCTGAAACTTTTTCATAATCTTTTTTAACAAATGCATATATTATTTCTGCTACAAATAGTCGATCATCTTCAGGTAAATAACTAAACATTCCGAAGTCTAGTAGAACTATTCTTCCTTGTTTATCTATCAATATGTTCCCTGGGTGGATATC
Source organism: Candidatus Fokinia solitaria (assembly GCA_943325105.2). GTDB lineage: Bacteria > Pseudomonadota > Alphaproteobacteria > Rickettsiales > Midichloriaceae > JALQUO01. The sequence continues at coordinate 2,195 of CALPOD020000002.1, forward strand.
AGCATGAAAAAATCCATCTACATATGCTTGGTGAAAGAAATTATATGCAAGTTTCTTGGCTACATCCTTGCTTTGATTAGCATCAAGACTATTTATTTTCTTACCATCTATCCATTCCATAACTAAAACACTTTTCGTAGTATAATCCCAAAAAACCTTTGGTATATAAATTCCTTCTCGATCTTTACAATTATATCTTAACTTATCTGCTGCAGCTGCTTCTATTTGCATGTCAAGTTCTGATTTAGCAGTGTCTGCAATAACCCCTACAACCTCTTTTAATCTTAGTTTTTTTGCAGGATTAATAAATCTATTTATAAAACTTGCGATTGACATCATCATGTCAATATTTTGTGAAAACTTCTTATGTATATTAGGTCTGAGAATTTTTATTGCTACTTCTTCTTGTATGCCAGTGATTACCACTCGGCCTCTGTGAACCTGAGCTATTGAAGCTGCAGCTATTGGAGTTTGATCAATATCGATGACATCATATTTTTCTAATAACTCTTTAAGTAAAATCTTTTGTACTTTTGAAAAGTCTACTGTTGGGGCTTTGTCTTGTAAATACTCTAGTTCTTCACATATAATATCATTAACTAAATCATGTCTTGTGGAAATAAACTGACCTAATTTTACAAATGCTGGTCCCATTTTTGGTAAGCAATTACACAGTGCTTTGCCAAGATTTCTAAGTTTTTTATTATATAATTTTTTATCGATTCTATTACTACATAAAACAGCAATTAGAGAGAATAAAACTGATTCTTTAGTTAATACAAATAATATGAATAATATATTAGCAATTGCTTTCATTTTTTTCGAAATTTTTCTATAGATATTAAAAGTATATGCTTTAGATCAAGAACTCAATAAGTAATTAAAAAAAATATTTAATCATAGATATAAATTGTCTATACTAAAAACAAAATCACAGTTTCAAATACATAATAATGACAGAATATACTTTGCAAAAACCCAAGATTGTTTTATTTGATTGGGATAATACAATTGTTTTAACAAATGGGATCTTTAATCAGGCACGCTCAATGTTAATTCCTAGACTTAACTTAGATCCAGGAATATTTGAGACAAAGGCATTTAAAGATGTCATGCATCTTTCCTCGAAGGATAAATTACCAATGTTTTTTGGAAAAGATTGGGAAATTGTCTGGCAGGAATACCAAAAATGTTATAAAGAAATATTAGATAAGAATGGAGGGGTTATAATGTTTCCTGGTGCAGAAGATTTTCTGAAAAAGTTACATAATGATAATGTCTTATTAGGAATTGTGAGTAATAAAAGTCATGACTTACTAGTAAATGAAGTCGAGATGGCAGGAATAAAGCATCTATTTACTTCTATAGTTGGTTCAGGCAAAGCATTAAAGGATAAACCATCAGAAATACATGCCAACCATGCTATCGATGAAATCATTAGTGTGCACAATAGCTTAACCATCAATGCTGAAAAAGATTGCTGGTTCATTGGAGATAGCGATGTTGATATTTCTTGTGCAATAAGTGCGAAATGCTTTCCAATAATTATTAATAGTACTGAAAAAGCAATGCTTTCAAAAAGATATTTAATGAATAATAAAATACCTCATATACATATTAGTTCTTTTGAAGAATTATCACAAAAATATAATGACATAGAAAGTAAATAACTTATGTTTTTAGAAAACCTTAATGAGTTTCTTGGTCTTGCAATTATTTTAATATTGTCAGTGATCTTGTTTTTAGTTGAACATTATACTCTTAAGAAATTATTGCTCAAAAATCGTTTAAAATATTGGCAGTTTTATCTAGTAAAAGCTCTTGATAAACCACTAAAAACACTTACAACTTTAATTGGATTAACATTTACAATAGAGATTTTATATAAACAGCAACATAATGAAAACTTTCACACTATAAAACTAATAATCATTGTAAGCATATTAACATGGATAATTTTATCCTTTATCAAAAAACTAGAAAAACATTTTTTAAAATACAATAGTTTTTCAAATCATAAGGATAAAGAAGTAAAAAGGTCTACGATAATTTTGTTAATGAAGCTGTGTTTCGTTAGTGCATTAGTGATTGCAACTCTAATATTATTACAAACATTAGGCGTGAAAATGCAAGCCATAATAACTTTTCTAAGTTTGAGTGGTGTTACAATTGGTATAGCATCAAGGGATTTAACAGCTAGTCTTTTTGGTACAATGATGATCTATACAAATAGACCATTTTCAATTGGAGATAGAATTAAATTTAATAACTCTGAAGGTATAGTAGAAAATATTACATGGGTTTCAACTAGATTAAGACTAGATAATAAAAAACTTACATATATACCAAATATACAATTCTTAACATTCTCTGTTGAAAATATCAGTCATGCACTTGAAAGAAAACTAGTAATAATCACAACTATCTTTCATTCTGATATCAATGAAGTAAAAAAAGTATTAGAAGAATTTACATTTAAAATCAGAGAACAAAAAGTTAGCTTTGAAGGAGAAGACTTTGAACCTAATGTGGATTTTGAAATATTAGAAATGCAAGATCAGCAAATTATTGCCAAATTTAGTACATATTTTGATAAAAAAATAACACAAAGTGATTTTATATCAAAAAAAACTTTGTTAGCTAATATATTTTCTAAAATACTGTGTATATATGGTATGAGATTTAAAATAAAGTTTGAAGATTAAGCATCTATATCAAAACATATAGTTTACTCAAAAACACTAATTTTACTTGTGTTTGTATAACTTTGTTGTAAAATTCATTCTAAATTCAAGAGTTCAAAGTTTTTTATTAGATTACAAATATAAATGAGATGCATATAGTAATTTTAGGTGCGCCCGGAGCTGGCAAAGGTACTCAAGCCAAGCTTATTAGCAAAAAATATCAAATACCATCAATTTCTACAGGTGATTTATTGAGAAGCGTTGCTCAAAACCCACAAGATAAAATTTCATTTGAAATATCTGAGAATATAAATCAAGGGTTATTAGTAAGTAATAATCTCATAATGCAAGTTTTAAAAATGAGGCTTGCAAAAGATGATTGTAGTAAAGGATTCATTCTAGATGGCTTTCCTCGGAGCTTAGAGCAAGCAAAACTCATGGATGAGTTGTGTAGTGAAAACTGTATAAATTTTATAATAAACATCAATGTAGAGCTTGAAATACTTGTAAAGCGTCTTAGTGGAAGGTTTTCATGTACCCATTGCAATTCAATATATAATAAATTCTTTTTTAAACCTAAAAAAGATGGAATATGCGATAATTGTGGTAGCTCAGAATTTGTTTATAGAAACGATGATGAAGAAGCAATCATTAGGAAGAGAATGTTAGTATATCAAAATGAAACTAAACCTCTTATAAAATATTATGAAAATCAGATGGCAAAAAATTGGAAAATGAAACATTTTGATGGCAATAATGATGTAGATAAGATCTTTGAGGAAATTTCTAATTATTTAAATGAATTTATATCAAACAAGGTTTAGATGTCAGAAATAATTTTTTACTGTTTTGCAGCTCTTTTAATCATAAGTGCTCTTTCTGTTGTTTTTATTAAAAACACTGTAAAAGCAGTACTGTCACTCGTATTTTGTTTTGTTAATGCAACTGGTCTTATTTTAATGACTGGTGTGGAGTTTGTATCTGCAATACTAATTATAGTTTATGTGGGAGCTGTTGTTGTACTATTCCTATTCATAGTAATGACTTTAAATACAAAAGAACAATCTCAAAGAAAATCTTTGCAGCTAAAATACATACCATTTTTTAGCCTAATTATGGTTAGTTTTGCATGCGCTTTTTACTCGTTAAATGTTGAGCTTTTTAACGTCAAACCCAACATGAATTATGAAATAAAAAACACTCAAGAGATAGGTTTAAGTCTTTATACAGATTATTTCTTACAGTTTCAATTAGCTGGAATTGTTTTGCTTGTTGCAATGATCGGAGTAATAGTTTTATCTCAAAGAGAGAGAGTAGGAGTGAAAAAACAAGATGTATGGCAACAAATAACAACTGATCCTAAAGATAGAATAACAATTATTAACAAATAATATGGGTTATAAAAGATAAATATGCTAAAATCTCAAAATAAAAAATTAATGTAAATGGAAAATATAGGTTTAATTCACTATACATCTCTTGCAGCAATACTTTTTATTATCGGAATCTTAGGAATGTTCTTGAATAGACAAAGCATTATCGGGATTTTGATGTCAATAGAGCTGATGCTTTTAGCAGTCAATATCAACATGCTAGGAATTGGAGTGTATGTGAATAACCTATCAAATCAGATATTTAGTATTTTTATATTAACAATCGCAGCAGCTGAAGCAGCTATAGGACTTGTAATACTTGTCCTTTACTTCAAAAAATCTAATAATATCGAAATTAATTCAGCGACAGTGTTAAAGGGATAAAATGGAAAGATATAGAATTATTGAACTCTCAGTACAAATTGCCTTGATACTACCACTTATAAGCTTTATCTTAGCAAATTTCATCAAAAATAAACTAAGTAAAGGATTAGTAACATGGATGAGTACATTGATGTTGGTTTTTGCAGCGGCTTCTTTTGACTTTGCTTTTTATCAGTTATACCAATATTTAAATTTTGACAATATAGAAATACAAGGGCTAAATTTCTTCTTATGGAATTGGATTGATATATCTCATGCATTGCATGCAAACCTTTCTATAAAGCTTGATATGCTTTCTGCCGTGATGGGTGTTGTGGTTTTGAATATATCAGCGTTAGTACATATATATTCACTTGGATATATGTCAGATGATGAAAATCATGAAAAGTTTATGTCTTATCTTTCTCTCTTCACATTTTTCATGTTGATATTGATATTTTCAGATAACTTTTTACAGCTATTTATAGGATGGGAAGGCGTTGGCTTATGTTCATATCTTCTGATTGGCTTTTGGTATAAAAAGGGCAGTGCTAATAAAGCAGCTGTGAAAGCATTTATAGTCAACAGAGTTGGAGATGTTGGTTTGATTATAGCAATGGGATTGATGTTAATGACATTCAAAAGTATTGAGTTTGCAACTGTTCTAAATTACGAAAAGATAGAGATGATAAAATTACAAAAGATTTGTTGTTGGAACTTTGTAGATATAATTTGTATTTGTTTGTTTATTGGTTGTATGGGTAAATCAGCACAGCTTCTTCTACATGTATGGCTACCTGATGCTATGGAAGGCCCAACACCTGTTTCAGCATTGATACATGCAGCGACCATGGTTACTGCTGGTGTATTTTTAGTTGCTAGATGCTCACCTCTTTTTGAACAATCACACCTCACACTTCAAATAATTACAATTGTTGGTGCTTTAACAGCAATATTTGCAGCGACTGTTGCACTGGTTCAAAATGATATTAAAAGAATCATAGCTTATTCTACTTGCAGCCAGCTTGGATACATGTTCTTTGCCTGTGGAGTATCTGCATATGCTCAAAGTATCTTCCATCTATTTACTCACGCATTTTTTAAAGCACTACTGTTTCTAAGTGCAGGAAGCGTTATACATGGGATCAATGGAGAGCAGGATATACACAAGATGGGTGGACTGAGGAAATACATGCCAATTACATATTCTATGATGGTTATCGGCTCGCTTGCTCTATGTGGGATATACCCTCTAGCTGGTTTTTTCTCAAAAGATTCTATAATTGAAAGTGCATACCTTTCTAATACTATATATGGAGACTTTGCATATTACATTGGATTAGCTGTTGCATTTCTAACTGCTTTTTATTCTTGGAGGCTTATAATTCTTGTATTTGAGAAAAAAGCTGATCATTCACATAATAAACCTCATGAATCAGGATCTCTCATGATAATTCCTCTGATTGTTTTAGCACTAGGGGCAATTTTTAGTGGCTTTGTAGGTAAACATATAGGTATGATTAATTCTGATTTAAACTTCTGGAAAGACAGTATAGTTGTGTTAAATAGAGAGTCACAATCACATAGCAGCAATATTGTGATGGAGTTTTTACCTATGATATTAGGTGTTCTTGGAATAGTACTTGCATATACGATATATTGTATCAAACATGAGCTTCCTGGATTGCTCAAGAGAGCTTTTATTTACATCCACCATATGCTTACAAATGCTTACTATTTAGATTGCCTCTATTATTACTTATTTGTTAAAACAACTAAAATAATCTCATCATTAGCATTTAAAATATTTGATAAAGTTGTCATAGATTCAATTCCAAGTGCTTTATGCAAGGTAGTAGAAATGATTGGAGGAATTTTGAAATTAATTCATACAGGTAATGTAAGGCATTACATACTTATGTTCTTTAGTTTTATATCTCTGTATTGCTATCAATTAACATTTGATAAATTGAGTTATGAGTTCTGGATTATAGCATTTGCTTCAATGATTATTTATCTTATGATTATCGTTAGAAGTTCCAGAGAAAAAGACATCAAAATAAATTAATTTGTTTAAATTTTTAATCAGTAGTAAACATGAGTGGCATTCCGATTCTTTCAATCTTAATAATACTACCTACAATCGCTGCCGCATTGCTTTTGTTTATAGGAGTATTTATAAAAACAAATCACAAAAAGCATTTTGATATTTTTTCCAAGTATTACACTTTATCTATCTCACTTATAGAGCTAATACTAACTTTTTTAGTATATTCTGAATTCACACCTAATAACTGGATGCAATTTAATGAGCAATATGATTGGATATCTCTCGGTGCTTTAAATATTAATATCTTACTTGGGATTGATGGTATTTCTCTCAGTTTTTTACTTTTAAATGCAATTCTAATGCCAATTTGTATTCTCGCAAGTTGGAATTATATCAATAAAAGAATATCGCTTTATTTCTCACTATTATTATTCACTGAATCAATATTGATGGGATTTTTCTCATCATTGAATATCCTACTTTTTTACATATTCTTCGAAGCAGTGCTAATACCAATGTTTTTAATAATAGGAATATGGGGTGGAAGCAAGCGGATCCACGCTACATATAAGTTCTTTCTTTATACTTTCTGTGGATCAATCTTGATGCTGATAGCAATTATATACATATCTATACAGCAGTGCATTCCAATTGAGAATACGACTGGATTAGCATGTGAAGGTGGACCATCAAATATGGTTGTTCTTGGTGGATTTATCAATGAGCAATTCTGGCAAACACAGGAATGGCTGTGGTGGTTTATATTTATAGGTTTAGCTGTTAAAGTACCTATGTTCCCATTCCATACATGGCTTCCATATGCACACGTTCAAGCTCCTACAGGAGGTTCAATGATACTTGCTGGTATATTATTGAAGATGGGTGGATATGGTATGTTGAGACTACTGATAGACCCATTCCCTAAGCTCTCTGCACAGTTCGCAGATATAGTAATAATAATAAGCATAATAGGCATTATCTATACATCTCTCGTTGCATTGGCTCAAAGTGATATGAAAAAACTCATAGCATATTCATCAGTAGCTCATATGGGATATGTAACTGCAGGGATATTCTCAGGACAAGCTAGTGGTGTCAGTGGCGCTGTAATTCAAATGATAAGTCATGGAATAATATCTCCAGCTCTTTTCTTCGTAGTTGGAGTGCTTTATGAAAGAACTCATACAAAAAAGATTTCGTTTTATAGTGGAGTTGCTAAAGTGATGCCGAAGCTTGCAATTTTCTTTATGATAACACTACTTGGATCGATTGGATTACCAGGTACATCTGGTTTTGTAGGAGAGTTTGCAACTATAACTGCAGCTATGCATAAAAATATCTGGTATGGATTGCTCATGTGCAGTGGTGTTGTTCTTGGAGCTGTGTATATGTTGAAGTTATATGGGAATGTAATGTTTCATGATACAAATGAGAATGTTATTTCTCTTAAAGATTTATCTGTAAGAGAGTGGTTCGTTTTAGCAATTCTTTCTGGGCTTACAATAGTCTTAGGTATATATCCAAGTTTCATTACAGTATGTATTGAACAGCCTCTGAATTATTTCGGACAATTTTATGAGTTTTCTATTAAGTAAATAATTTAAATATATACTATGGATATTAATCAAATCATTTCTGATGCACAATTTATTACCTCAGAGATCACACTACTTGCTGTGAGCATTATAGGTCTGATGTATGGGCTTTTTATAAAAGATAAAATATTACATGTACAAGTAATATTGATTGCAGGAATGATCTTCAGTGGATTGCATATTTTTATACCAATGCCTGATGATGGTACGATTTTTAATCAATCGATCCAGTTAAATGAGATCACAATGGTTTTCAGATTCTTAATATTAGTCGCAAGCATTATATCAATGCTCTTCATGATAGGTCAGAAAACTGATTTTGAAGTACCAATTTTGATTGTAATATCAACTGCTGCTCTTATGCTGATGGTTTCTAGCAACGATCTGATGACAATGTATCTAACGATGGAGCTGTCAGCAATTTCCATGTACATTTGTGTTGCATCTCACTTAAAAAGTTACAAATCAACTGAAGCTGCTCTTAAGTATTTTATTCTTGGAAGCATAGCTAGTTGTATTTTTATTTTGGGTACAAGTACGATATCAGGGTTTGCAGGATCTTTCTCATTTGAAACCATTGGTGGATATTCAATAGAAACAGTTGATGGTGAAGTAGTACCTATCTTACTAGCTTTCAGTTCAATTATGATTATGAGTGCTTTTTTCTTCAAGATGGCAGCTGCGCCTTTTCATGCTTGGATTGCTGATGTCTATAATGGAGCGCCATGGTATATATCGTTATTTCTTGGCAGTGTTTCAAAAATAGCTATTTTAGGTCTTTTAATTCGCTGTATCTTTTCACTTTTTGATAATGTGCAAATTCAAATGCAACACATTCTTGTTGTGATTTCTGTACTTTCAATGTTTATAGGTTCTATTGCAGCAATAATGCAAAAGGATTTAAAAAGAATCCTGGCATACAGCTCAATTGGTAATATGGGATTTGCACTGGCGGCTATTTCAACAACGAGTTTAAATGGAATATCAAGTGGATTTGTATACATGATTTTGTATTCAATTGTAATTTTTATACCTGCATTTGCACTCATTGGATCATTAACGCCAGCTGACAGTGATTCATTGCTTTTAAAGGATTTGAGGAAATTAAATATTTCTAATCCTTATAAAACTGGAGCACTTGCATTTGTAATGTTATCTCTTGCTGGTTTACCACCATTTGCTGGATTCTTCGGAAAGCTTTATATGCTCATGCACCTTATAGCTCATGATATGGCAGTATTATCAATACTTTTTGTAATGGCAGCAGTTTTAAGTAGCTTTTACTGTATCAAAATAATTAAAAATATTTATTTCACTAAGTATGAAGCATCTGGAGATGTTTGTGTACAATGTAATGTAGTTCCACATGAAATAATTCTACTGTCTATCTTGTGTGGATTAAATATTCTTTATTGTGTTTATTCAAGTCAAGTAATGACTTTCTTTTTAGAGCTTTTCAACACTTTGCTTTGAGATTAGTAAAAATATTTGAACAATGATATGATTTATCATTATTTTTTTATTTATTTATGTCATTTGAAAAAAAACTTGAAAAAATCCTTGAGAAATATGAAAGTCTAAATCAAAAGTTTTTAGATGCATCTAAACTTGACAGAGAAGAGTTTGCAGAACTTTCCAGGGAGCAGTCAGAAATAGAACCTATAGCACTCGCTATTCAAAAATATAAATCTAAGCTTAATGAGTCAGAAGAACTCAGAAGTATTATTAGTGATCCGAATACAGATCTCGAGTTTAAGAACATGGCATCAGACGATCTACAGAACAATAAGGAATCTATAGAAAGAATGCTTCATGATTTGCGAGTCATTCTTCTGCCTAAAGATGTTAATGATAATAAAAACGTTATCCTTGAGATTAGAGCTGGTACTGGAGGCGATGAAGCAGCATTATTTGTAGCTGTTTTATTAAAAATGTACAGAAGATATTGTGAAAGGCAAAAGTGGCAATTTGAACTGTTATCAACTACAGAAACTGGACTGCATGGATATAAAGAAGTACTCGCATCAATTACAGGTAATGGTGTATTTGCAAGACTAAAGTTTGAATCAGGCGGTCATAGAGTACAAAGAGTCCCAGAAACAGAAACAAGCGGTCGCATACACACTTCTGCCGCCACTGTCGCAATACTGCCAGCTGCAGAGGATGTCGAATTACATATAGATGAAAAAGAACTCAGAATTGATGTTTATAGATCTAGTGGAGCAGGTGGCCAGCACGTCAACACAACAGATAGTGCAGTCAGGATAACTCACATACCAACTGGAATTTCTGTTCAATGTCAGGATGGTCGTTCTCAGCATAAAAATAAAGACAAGGCAATGCAGGTTCTAAGATCAAGGTTATATGATATGGAGCTTGAGAAGAAGCAATCTGAGAGATCAGAAACAAGAAAGCTACAAATCGGTAGCGGTGATAGATCTGAAAGAATTAGAACATACAATTATTCACAAAGTAGAGTTACTGACCACAGGATAAATCTTACTTTACATAGCCTCTCTGAGATAGTTAATGATGGGGAGCTTGATCAAATAATAGATAGATTAATTACAGAAGATCAGTCAAGTAAACTTTCTGAGATGCATGAGTAACAAATAACTTAATTTGTTGTTTATCATGATGCATAATAGTATTCGTAGGTATATAAAACAATAAATTGTCAGATAATGGAAAATATAATACAAGATTTCATAAAATTTGATATACAAACAAAGAGTGATTTTATAGATAATGAGTGGCTTGAGATCTTAAAAAGTGATTCTGAAAGTAGTCAAAAAGTCAAGATCTTTACATCTATCTTTCCTTATTTATCAGAAGATCTAAAAATAAAATTATGGAATTCTTCTGAAAATTTAATTAATTCATATGATGCGGCTTCCAGAGCATCAATAATAAGCAGATTCATAGAACACTGTGGATCCTGCATTAAAAACAGAATTGTTTAAAAACCACTCATCAAATGTCAAATATTCAGTAGAAAATCTACAAAATATTGATCAAGATATACTAAAAGTTTTTGAAAACTTGGAAGTGGAACATAAGAAAAGCTTTATAGATACTGAGTGGATGGAAATTTTAAGGAGTAATCTTATTACAAAATCTCAAAAAACTGAGGTTTTTAAAAACATATATCAGCATTTAAATCTAGATCTACAAGGTCAATTGTCAAAAATATTAGAAGATTTAAATACAGGTGATCCAAGTGCAAAGATTTCAGCTGGGATGGATTGTGTATATAATAAGTTTCTGCAGAGTGAAATTCTTAGAACTATGAAAGAACAATTATTCAATGAATTTAAAGAGTTTATTGATTCAAATCATGATGAGGCTTTACAGCAAGATGCTGTTGTAAATAGCTTTGATGAATTATAAAAGTTTTTGAAAATAATCATTTAAATAAAAAATGATGCTTTTTTAAGTGTTGTTTTTTATCCATAGCGCTCTAAATTGTTATATTAATGACTTGCTTTATAAAAGAAATATAACTATGTTTTTAATTAAAAAGATTATTCAAATATAAATGATAGGTTCTGCTATAGAAAGTGGTAAAGTTATTGTAACAACGGCTGTAAACATTGTAGGAGGCTTTGTTAAATCTACGAAAGACAATATTGAAAAATATCAAAACAATCAAAAACTTAAGAATGAAATATTAGAAGAATCTAAAGGATTTCAGTATCTTAACGATGAAGGTAGAAAGAATTTTATAAAAAAGATTCTATTAAGTCAATTTCTCAATGTTGATGAGAAAATAAATTTACTTAAAAAGTGTATTGCGAAACTTAATAAAGATGAAGACATAAAAAATTTATTAGAATCAGATTCTGTTAAAGATTTTCTGTCAGTAAATAAAATTTATTCTGATCCTAAAAAAAGAAATGATTTTTTTGCTGGACATATAAAATATGTTCTAGACAGTAAATCTATTTTTGAAGATAAAGCAAAAATTGTCTTTCTTTTAAATGAATTTTCAAAGTGTGAAGATCTTTATGCAAAGAAAACATTATTAAAACTAGATGAAGTAGTAGATTTTTTAAATCCTCTGTTACCAGAAGTAAAAATAGCTTTTGCACAAAAGATTGTGCCACAAATTGATTGCCCAGATTATAAAAAAGAGTTTACAGCTAGTTTATTTGACAATCATGATCAACCAAAAGAAAATCAGATAATAAATCTCAATTCTTTAGATGATCCAAACAATGATAATAGTTGGACAAAATTGGTGCAAGAAACTCAGCACAAGAAATCACGCAAAGGAAAATTTAATATGTCGTAAAATTACATAATTTTTTTATATCTAGTTATGTGATTTTATAAATTGATTGATCGCTTAGTTACAGTCTGTCACACTTATATATGTGAATAATAATCATACTATTTTCTTCATATATGACCGAAATATATCATAAAAACCAAAGAAGAGTATTAGTTACGGGTGGAACAAGAGGGATAGGAAAACAAATAGCACTAGCATTTAAAGAAAACGGAGACAATGTTGTTGTAGGATATGCCAACAATGTAGAAACAGCACAAAAGTTTGAAAAAGAACATGGCATCAAAACTTTTAAATGGGATGTCAGTGACTTCAAACAATGTCAATCAATTATCTCTAAAATCAAGGAAGCGCTCGGTGGTGAGATAGAAATTCTAATAAATAATGCCGGTATTACAAGAGATAAAATGCTGCATAAGCAGGAATATGACAACTGGCTACAGGTTATATCAAGTGATCTCACATCAGTTTTCAATATGTCCAGATTAGTAATAGAAAACATGCGAACAGCTCAGTATGGCCGCATTATAAATATCAGCTCCGTCAATGCAAATGGTGCAGTGGGTCAGACAAATTATTCTGCTGCAAAAGCTGGAATAGAAGGTTTTACAAAAAGTTTAGCCCTTGAAAGTGCAAAGTTAGGAATAACAGTTAATGCAATTGCACCTGGATATATTGAAACAGAAATGGTCAGCGCAGTGCCTAAAGATATACTGGAATCAATTATAGCTAAAGTTCCAGCTAACAGACTCGGTAAAGCTGAAGAGATAGCACAAACAGCATTGTTTTTAGCAAGCCCTCCTGCAAGCTTTATCACTGGTGCTATTATACCTGTAAATGGTGGATTACATATGTAATCCATTCACTTAGAAGCATTAATCCAGATTTTTTAATAGATTTTCAACATATTTTCCAAATACTTCATATCTCCATCCTTGAGAAAACTTCTTAGTGATTTGGTTCTGTGCAATGATGGTTATTATATCGTCTTTTTTGGCTATAAGTGATTGGGTGATTTTACTTTTCTTACTGCAAGATTTCAAAAGAGATTTTAATAATTCTAAAGATTTAGGTTTAGAAAAAATCACTTCTCTTTTTTTGAAACATTTTTTTAAAACTTCCTCAGACTTTTCTAACTCATCACTAGATACTTCTGAAAAATTTATTGTTTGCATGATTGATTCTAAAATCTGCTTTTTGATTTTAACTCGTTTTATTTTTGAAATATCATTTGTAAAATTATTGCGGGCGATTTTATTAACTAAATCTTGTAAAATTGAATCTTCAAGGACTCTAGAACGAATTTTATCATTTTCTAATGAAAATTTCTCACGCCATATTATAAGTTTACGATACACAGAAACATGTTTAGAAGTAAAAGAACTATCTTTTTTAATACCCATAATAAGCTTTTCTAATAGTTCCTCACAATTTCTTTCAAAATCAAAATGTATTATCCTCTGCATCTCTTCATTAGCCCATAAGTACTTATCTTTCCCTAGAGCATTTTTTATTTTTGGGAATAAATTGTATAAATACGTTACATCTCTCTCTGCATACAATAGCTGGTTTTTTGATAGTGGACGCTGTACCCAATCGGAGAACTGTAATGTTTTATCAACTTTTTCATTTAGAAAATCTTTTACTAAAATATCATAGCTTGGTGTTTCATAATCTCCGAGAAACATTGAGGCAACCTGTACATCAAAGATATTTTGTGGCCTGATTGAGAAAATTTTGTATAAAACATCTAAATCTTGTTTTATTGCATGAAACACCTTAATAATTTTTGGATCAACTAGAATTTGAATGATTGGTGACCAATCAATATCTTGTGAATATAAATCACATATAAAAGACTTTCCATTATCAAAACAAAACTGTAATAGTGATGGTGTTGGATAATAAACCCCTTTACTTCTTGAAAACTCAGTATCAAATGCTATATAATCATTTATGAGACTACAAATTTCTTTTAAATCATTGCTTGTTTTTATAATCATTTGATTGTTAGAATTCTCTTTTGTAAAAATTTTATCATATATATGCTTTAATATGTATCAAAACTTACCACAAATCAGAGGAAAATACCGATTTAAGGTTAATCTAGCAAAAATGTGTTGGTTTGGAGTAGGTGGTAATGCGGCAGTTATTTTCACACCAAGCGATATTGATGATCTTATTTACTTTCTACAAAATAAAGGAGATATACCAATTTTCACATTCGGTGTAGGTTCAAATATTTTAATAAGGGATGGGGGTTTTTATGGTGTGGTTATCAGACTTGGTCAGAGTATGAATTTCATTCAACAGATTGATAAAGATGTAATAAAAGTAGGTGCTAGTGTGCTTGATCAAAACGTTTCAAATTTTGCTATACAACATTCAATAGGTGGGCTAGAATTTTTATCTGGAATACCTGGTACAGTTGGTGGGGGTTTAGCAATGAATGCTGGAGCTTATGGAAAAGAATTTAGAGATATAGTGATGAAGGTGCAAGCAATTGATATAAATGGTAAGCTTATATCGTTTACTAATCAAGAGATGGGTTTTAAATATAGATCTAATTCTATAAATAAAGAAATAATTTTTTTAAGTACTGAATTAAAAGGTTTTGAATGTAGTCAATCTGCAATAATTAAAAAAGTTGAGCAAATAAAAACCAATAGACTCGATACACAACCAGTTAAAGGAATTAAAACTGGTGGTTCAACATTTAAAAATCCAGATGGATTGAAAGCTTGGAAATTAATAGATGAAGCTGGATGCAGAGGTTTTAAAATAGGTGGTGCAGAAGTTTCACAAATGCATTGTAACTTTTTCATTAATAATGGATCTGCTACGGCAAAAGACATTGAAGACCTTATAGATAAGGTACAAGAAAAAGTTTTTATAAAAAGTGGTATCATGCTCCAAAAAGAATTAGTTATTTTAGGTAAAAAAATTGAGACATGTTGATGGAATGCAACACTTTTATTTAAAAAAATTTAATAGTATTGGTGGTATATTGAGAAATAATATCCTTGAGTATACCATCTTCAATATAGAAAAATAAGGAAATTTATGACACAAATAATACATTCGATAATGGCATTACCATATAGTAGTGATGCTCTAGAGCCATATATCACAAAAGAAACTATTGCATATCATTATGAAAAGCATCATCTTACATACGTAAATAATCTTAATAATTTACTAGATTCCCTTCCTATAGAGGACAAACTGCGATCTATGCAATTGCAAGATATAGTTATTCATTCATACAATAAACCTCACATTATAGGTATTTTTAATAATGCAGCTCAAGTTTTGAATCATGATTTTTATTGGTTATCTGTGAAATCTGATGGTGGTGATAAATCTATCAATACTAAGTTATTAGATCTTATAAAAGAAGAATTTGGAGATCTTAATTCATTTAAACAAGAATTCAAAAAAGTTGGACTATCACAATTTGGAAGTGGATGGACATGGCTTGTGCAAGATAAGATAACAAAAAAACTTCTCATAACAAAAACATCTAATGCAGATAATCCAATCTTGTATAATCAACAACCTCTTTTTACTTGTGATGTTTGGGAACATGCATATTATATAGATTATAGAAATAAAAGAGCTGAATACATTGAAACATTTTTAGAAAAACTTGTGAACTGGGATTTTGCATCAAAAAACCTCCTAAACTAAAAATTAGCATAATGCAATCTGAGACTAGTAATAATTTAAAGCAGAAATCCGAAGCATCTAATATTTCATGGGATAAGGATATATACAGCAATACTATAATCCAAAGAAATCTTTTATGGATTCTAAATCTAATTTTAGGCATTGCAGTCATAGTATGTCTTATTTGGATGCAAATAAAAAGCTCTGAAAACAAAATAGAGCCATTTGTAATAGAAATAGATAAAAAAAGCGGTATTGCAACAATGATCAAACCACTTTCAGTAAATGAATATTCTGCTAACACAGCCATTTTAAGATCTCTTATAATTCAATATATAAAGGCTAGAGAAGAATATAATTATTATCTTTTTAATCAAAATGCTGATTTTGTTAGAGTATCCTCAAACCCTTCAATATATTATAGCTATAAGTCAGCAGTTTTTATGAATAATCCTAATAGCCCTTATAATCTTCTAGGAAAGAATGGAAGTATTTCTATTAAATTGAAATCCATAATATTTCCTGCTGAAAACACAGCACAAATAAGAATTAGCATTGAGACAATTAATTCTATGGGAAATACTATAAAAGTTGATAAAATAATCCTAATGTCTTTTTCATTTGATACAAATACTCAAATCACAGATGAAGACCGTTTATTAAATCCACTTGGTTTTGTTGTGACGCTATATAAAATTGAAGATGAAAGTCCTAATACATAAAAAAATAGTTTAAATAATGATAAAATTCATAATATTCTTTCACATCATTTTTTTTAATATTGTCGAAAGCTTTGCAAATATTGCTGATACTGAAACGCCAGTTGCAATAGATAGTAGAATAAAAACTTTTGTTTATAGTGAAAATGAAATTTTTCCAGTAGTTTTAAACTATGGATATCAAACTGCAATAGAATTCGGTAAAGATGAAACAATACAAACTTATTCAGTTGGTAACCAGTTTGTTTGGCAATTCTCAGCTGTTGGTAGAACTCTTTTTATAAAGCCACTTGAAGATAACATCATAACAAATATGACTGTTTTAACAAATAAGAGAAGATATTATTTTGAGTTATACTCCAAAATTGTTTCAGGTGTTAATGATGAAGAGTTTTCTTACGTTGTAAGGTTCTTCTATCCAGATAATGCACATGATAGTATCAAAACAACCCCAAAGATAAAAATAGAAGAAAAGAAACAAGATGAAATAATGACTATTAAACCTTATAATTTCAATTATGAAATACTTGGAGTAAAAAAGGATCAAATATCAGTTGTATTTGACAATGGCATTAATACATTTTTAAAGTTTGAGAAAGCAAATATTAACTCTGTAAATAATGTGATTTGTGACAATAAGAAAATTACTTCTAGAATTTTAGGCTCATACCTTGTTATAAACAGAATATGTAAAAAGTCACAAATAGATCTTAAAGGACAAATAGCAACTATAAACGCAACTACAAATAAGTAAAAAATGCAGGATAATCAAGATTCTAGACAGCAAGAGCAGCAAGAAGAAGTAGTTCAAAAGCAATTCAGCAGTATTGTTGATAAGTTCAAATTAATGAGTCCTATCAATAAGATTGCTTTTGTAAGTGGGGCATTTATAATGACTTGCGTTATCATTTTCATTCTTTTTTTCACAGGCAATAAGTCTCCTCAAAAAAAATCTAATGCAGCTGTAAAGGATGTAATAGAAGCGCCTAAAATACAAGCTGAGCTTTCTAACAATATCTACACACAAAGTTATGATTCAAAAGATAAATTAATTGATAATATTGAAAGCAATATCACCAGCTTAAAGCCACCAGCCCCTCCAGTTATTATACAAGAACCTTTTTTAAAGCCACCAGCCCCTCCAGTTGTTGTACAAGCGCCAATACAACAATCAAAAGTACAAGAGCCTCAATTACCTGTAATGACAGTAAAAAAAACTCATGAAACAGAAGAAAATAATGCACCTAAAATATCTTCAACAAGTATTATGACTTTTGGTGGTGATGGTAATGATAAAACTAATACTGCTTCTGCAAATACCAAAAATGAAAGTTTTTTAGGATTTGATGGCGGTACAATAGATAGCACAACATTGCAAAATAGTACTGCCAAAAAAGTTGTAGCAACAAAAATAGATAGTGATCTTAGATACACAATATTACAAGGTAAAATAATAGATGCAGTATTAGAAACTGCAATTAATACTAATATGGCTTCAGGTGTTATAAGAGCTGTGATAAGTAGAGATGTATATGCTGAACATGGTGATATAATACTTATACCTAAAGGATCAAGGCTGGTTGGTAGCTATGGTGCTTCTAGTGGATCTGATGCTAAAAAAGTAATGACAAGAGTTTATGCATCATGGAATAGAATTATTACTCCACATGGAATCGATATAAATTTACCAGAAACACCCTCTACGGATCAACTTGGTCGTGCAGGTGTTCCAGGATATCTTGATACCAATCTTACAAATAATTTGATTAATGCTTTTCTTGTATCTGTGCTTGGTCCATATATAGTATCAAAAGCATCTATGAGTAACGATTCATCACAAACAACCAGCACCATAGATCCCACTACAGGAAAATCAATAGAAACAAAAACAAGCAATTCTAAAGATGATATTATCTCTGCAGGTATCACTCAATTCCAGAGTGTTGCTACTGATCAATTGAACAAGGTTTATCCACCTGGTATGACAACAATTTATATTGATCAAGGAACAAGAATAGACATTATAGCTCAGGAAGACATAATATTTCCTAAGCAAGCAATAACACAAAATGCAGTTAACCTACCATGAATAATACAGCATTAGATACTTACTTAGAGCCTCTCAAGAAAGTTTTTGAAAAAGATAATGTTAATGAAGTCTGTATTAATAGACCTGGAGAGATATGGATAGAACAAAAAGGAGAGATATATAATGAACTAATTCCAGCTCTTGATTTAGAGCACCTTAAGGGGCTTGCAATGTTAGTTGCCAGATCAACAGAACAAAAAATCTCTGAAGAAATGCCACTACTATCAGCAACACTTCCAAATGGCTTCAGGATACAAATCGTTATACCACCTGCAACAGAAGCAGGTAGTATAGGCATGGCAATTAGAAAACCTGCTGCAATGGTTCTTGATCTTGATGCATATGAGAAGATGGGGGCATTTTCAAATACAGCTGTTGAGGAAGTATTAGATGTAGAAGGAGAAATAATGGCAGAAATGCTTTCTGAAAAACGAATCAAGGATTTTCTATACAAAGGAGTTATAAGTAAAAAAAACATTATCATCAGCGGCGGTACATCAACTGGTAAAACAACATTCACAAATGCTATGCTAAAGTCAATTCCCAAAGAGGAAAGACTTATAACTTGTGAAGATGCAAGGGAGGTTAATTTATCAGATCATCCTAACAGATTACACTTATTAGCTTCAAAAGGTGGACAAGGAAGGGCTAAAGTTACAATTCAAGATTTAATAGAAGCTTGTTTACGTTTAAGACCAGATAGAATTATAGTCGGTGAGCTACGCGGAGCTGAAGCTTTTAGTTTCTTGAGAGCTATAAATACTGGTCATCCAGGGTCTATTTCAACACTCCATGCTGACACACCTCAAATGGCTTTAGAGCAATTAAAATTGATGGTGATGCAGGCTGGACTTGGTATGCCACCAGAAGAAATAAGAGACTACATTGCACACGTAGTTGATGTAGTTGTTCAATTAAAGAGGGGTAGTGGTGGTAGGAGATATATCTCAGAAATATATTTCAAAAACTTACATCATAAAAAATAAAGATTAGCTGCTATAAGCAATATATTCATACAACTTTTGCCCTGTCAGAAAATGTTGAAAGTTTTGAACATTTCTCAACAAGTTTTGAACATTTTTGAACAAAAGTTCTCTTCTCATAATAACATAATGCTTGAGTTTTGAACATTTTTGAACATTTTTCAACACATGTCAAATAATTGATTTACAGCCTCTAAACATCCAAAATGTTGAAAGTTTTGAACATTTTTCAACACATATAATAATATATAGATATATATAATAACTATACTGCTATATATTATTGAATAATAAAAACTCTTTAAAAAAAATTACAGTGATAGAAAAACCGATCATAAATGTGTTAAGAGGTACGCAATCAAAAAAAATCCCAATATGGTTTATGAGACAAGCTGGTAGATACTTACCAGAATATAAGAAAATCCGTTTACAAACTAAAAATTTCATGGATGCTGTGCTTACTCCAGAAATTGCAGCAGAGATAACATTACAACCAACTAGACGTTTTGATATAGACGCGGCAATAATCTTTTCAGATATCCTTGTAATTCCATATGCTATGGGTATTAATGTTGAATTTCATGAAGGTATAGGTCCAGTAATTGAATTTGATTTCAATCCAAATGATCCTTTATCTAAAATTAGCTGGAGAAATAGTGAATATTTCGATTCTGTTGTTAATAAAATCCGTCAAACAATTTCTATTGTTAAGAACAATCTTAAAATAAATAATCCATCACTAGCAACAATAGGATTTGCTGGGGCTCCATGGACAGTTGCTTGTTATCTTTTAGAAAAAAATAGGAAAAAAGGAGGGGACTTCGAATTAACAAGGCAAATAGCTTATCAATATCCAAAGGCATTTCAAAAAATAATAGATGAGATAACAGATGCAACAATAATCTTTCTTCTCGCTCAGATCGATGCTGGAGCTGAAGTTGTTAAAGTCTTTGACTCACATGCAGGGCTTCTTGGAGAAACTCAATTCCAGAGCTTTGTAATTGAACCAATGATAAAAATTATAAAAGCAATAAAAAGTAAATATCCTGATATGCCAATTATAGGATTCCCAAGGAGAGCTGGAGTATTATATGAGAAATTTGCAGTCGAAACAAAAGTTGATTGCATTGCACTAGATCATACTCCTCCTCTCAAATGGATCAAAGAAAATATTCAAAAGCATTGTGCTGTTCAGGGAAATTTAGATAATATATATCTTACTTTGGATTTAAATGATGCTCAGGAAGGTATTAGTAATTCTGTAATACAAGTCATCAAAAATCTCTACAACCCTTCTACAAGAGGCTTTATTTTTAATTTAGGGCATGGTTGCTTGCCTGATACAAAGATAGAAAACCTTGAATATGTCATTAATAAAATTAGAAATATTTTTTGATTACCTAGTGACTTCCCAGAGTTTGTATGTTATAATGATTCCAAGGATAGGTTTTATAGGGTAGTTTTCAAAGACTTACCTTGTAAAGTTCAAAAATTTCTCTTCAGAACACTACAAATCTGTAATCCATAGCTAAACCTTTAGACTCCAAGGTTATATTTTTTAATTCACAATTTAAATCAGCTACATTTTTACAAAGCACAGTCTTAGTATTTGTACTATTTATATTCTGACACATCTTGATAAAGTTCTCAGTACTAGCAACTGCCTTTGATGTAATGAAATCAAGCTCTCCTAAATTCATTGATTTTACATCTTTGTTATGAATTTTAATCCCTAAGTTGAGCTCAGCACTAACATATTGAAGAAAAGAAGCCTTTTTTGTATTTATCTCAATAAGATGGCTGTTTTTATATCCAAGTATTCCTAAAATCATTCCTGGAAATCCTGCTCCACTACCTACATCAGCAATGGCAACAGATTTATCTAAGCCCAATATTTTTGTGAGAGCAATGCCTTCACATACAAAATCATATATCTGTTCTTTTGTTGTGTGTCTTGAAGTTATATTGATTTTTTTATTCCAATGAAAGATCATTGCTACATACTTGTTTATGAGATCAAGCTCATGAAGTGAAACATTATGCT
The DNA here is from genome assembly GCA_943325105.2 of Candidatus Fokinia solitaria. Lineage (GTDB taxonomy): Bacteria > Pseudomonadota > Alphaproteobacteria > Rickettsiales > Midichloriaceae > JALQUO01. The sequence continues at coordinate 24,055 of CALPOD020000002.1, forward strand.
GAATGATCTCTATTGGGCTATAAACTTTCTCCATCAAGTCTTTTAATTATCTCATCATATGATTGTAGATTGTCAATTTGTCCAACTCCTACAACTGTACATTTTTCACTACTACTTAATAATGATTTGATGCATTTTTGTACGGCATCTATATCTACTTCATTTATCTTTTGAACTATTTCTTCATTTGATATAACTCTACCAAATGTCGCAATGTTATTTGCTAATTTTTCAGCTCTACTTCCAGAACTTTCCATAGACATCAATAAGCTAGATTTTATCTGTGCTTTTGCCGTTGTTATTTCCTTTTCAGTTATATCAGAAGTCATCTTTTTTAATTCATCGATCGTAACTTCTACTAATTCTTTTACTGAGTTCGGATCTGTTGATGCATAGACTCCCCAAAGCCCACAATCATTATAATTTGAAGCATACGCAGAAATATTATATGCAAGTCCACGATTTTCACGTACCTCTTGAAAAAGCCTTGATGACATACTCCCACCAGCAATTAAAGCTGCAATCTGGTGCACATAATAATCTTCATGATGTATTGATACGCCATTGAAAGTTATTGCAATATGACTCTGTTCTATTGGCTTTTTAATTCTTACATCTCCACCAATATATTCAGGCTTTGTATAAGTATCTGGCTTCTCATCTGATGCACACCAATTAGCAAATTTCTGATTTATTAAATTCAATGTTGTTTTTTCATCAAAGTTACCAGAAATGCTTAGAACTGAGTTTGTAGGGTTATAATATTGTTTTATATAATTAATAATATCATCTCTATTACAGCTATTTACAGTTTCATGAGTTCCAGCAATTGGTTTACCTATCTGATGATTTTCAAATGCCTTTTGCCAGATCGCTTCAAATAATACGTCTGTAGGGTCATCCATTGAATCAGATATCTCCTGCATTATTACTGTTTTTTCTTTCTTTAATTCTTCTTCTACATGTGTGGAATTGATTATTATATCTGATAGAATATCTAAACCAACTACAGCATCATCCTTTAAAACTTTTGCATAATAAACAGTCTTTTCTTTACCTGTGTATGCATTGAGATAACCACCTATCATATCAAATTCCTCGGCTATATCCTTTGCAGTTCTATTACCTGTGCCTTTAAAAAGCATGTGTTCAACTATGTGTGATATTCCATCTATGCTTTTGATTTCATCTCTACTACCAACCTTAAATAATATTCTGATGCTTATGCTTTCGACCTGAGGCATATGATCAAACAGCACTGTTAAACCATTAGATAAAGTATAACTTGTATAATTCATATATTGATATTTTTTATTAAAAATTTCCAAAAACCTACCACACTTGCATTTACAATCAAAGCTTTTCACTATTACTATCTATGATATGTTGAAGGTTTTTTAAAAACTTACCGTCAGACCTTGAATTTAATTGTGGCATTATTTTGACTTTGATTATACCTGGTTTTTTAATGATAGATTTATTGATCCAATATTTACCAGCATTTAGAGCGATAGGTATTACAGGAACTTTATCACCAAACTCATCATATAAGAATTTTATCCCTGATTTATATTGTATTCTTGTATCAGGAGATGTTCTAGTTCCTTCTGGGAAGATTATTATAGGTCTATTATCTTTTATTGCTTCCTGTGCTCCGAAATTTATTTGTTTAATAGCATTAGTACCTTTCTTCCTATCAATTATAATCATTGACATTTTACCTAAATACCAGCCATATATAGGAATCTTTGTAAGTTCTTTTTTTATTATAAACACAGGGTTTTTAAATAATAATAAAAAGAATATTGTCTCCCAAGCTGATTGGTGTTTTGATGCAACGATGAATGCATTGTTAGGAATATTCTCAATGCCAGTTACTTCATATGAAATTCCACATCCAGCTTTTAAAATCATAAGAGTGATTTTAGCCCATATATAGCCTATCCTAGAGATTACCTTATTGCATTTTTTATAAAATAAAATTGGAGTGCATAAAATCCCTAAACAGAAAGTCCATAAAAACCATAGAATTGTGAAAATAATACTTTTAATAAAAATCATATTTTATTTAATAAGATTGCAAATCGTAAAAATGAATAATATAGTGTTAAGACTTTTTATACACAAAAAAAATCAAAAAACATGAGGTTTCATTCAATTCCTGAAATACTAACTGATGTTAAGCAAGGTAAAATCGTTATATTATTAGATAACGAAAGGGAACACGAAGGAGATATGATAGTAGCCGCAGAGTTTGCTACGCCTGAAAATATAGGTTTTATGATGAAATATGGGTGTGGAATAATCTGTATGCCAATCACAAAGCAAATAGCTGACAAATTTAAACTTGATCTCTTCCCAAGAAGAAATTGCAATGATTTACATGACTGTTTCAATACAATCTCAGTAGATGCAAAGGGTGTTGGTGGTATTTCTGCTAATGATAGATCTAAATCCATAATGACATTTGTCTCTAATGAGTCTACGATAGATGATATTAAAACTCCAGGACACCTTTTTCCATTAATAGCTAAAAATGCAGGTGTATTAGAAAGACCTGGTCATACAGAAGCATCAGTTGATCTTGCAATTCTAGCTGGACTAAAACCAGCTGCAGCATTGGTTGAGGTTATGAATTCAGATAAGAATATGCCTGCAAATAATGAAGAACTAATGTCTTTTTCATCTGAGCATCAAATCAAAATTTCAACAATAAAAGAATTGATTAAATATAGAAAATCTCTGCTATAATTACTTAGCAAAGTTCTTTTCTATTCTAAATATTCAATGAGATTAATTATTCTATCAATTGTAAATCTTCTACTTGTTTATTTCTCAGCTTTTGCAGATACATTACCTGTAAAAGCAGATGTTATTTGCGATAAATCAGGGTCAAATAACCAATTTAAATGTAATTTAAATCTTGATGTTAAAGATGGGTGGAAAGTTTATTTTCATGATGAAGATAATGAGTCATTACTGAATTTCAAACTGAATACTGAAATCAGTAGAAATATTGACAATATTCTTATAAATTGGCTTGATTCAGAAAAATATTATGACAAATCAGCAGGTATTTATTATTATGTTCCGAAGTCTAATATTCCATTTATTGTTTTTAATTCAGAAGATGATTATAAATTAGTTCTAAATCTAACATATTCAGCATGTAGTATATCTGAAGGATATTGCTCAATATTTAAAGAGCAAATAACTCATAAAGATAATGTAAAATCATATAAACAAAGTTTTATATACATACTTTTAAGTGCTATCCTTGGTGGTATAATATTGAATTTTATGCCATGTATACTACCAGTGATTTTAATGAAAGTTGTCTACATATCAAAAAAATCACATATTATTTCAAATAATGTGAAGAAAGAAATGTTTGCAATATTCTTAGGAATTATTTTCTCATTTTTATTGCTTGCAGGCATAACTATACTTATGAAATCACTTGGGAGTATAGTCGGATGGGGAATACATTTTCAACAACCTGTTTTTGTTGGGATTTTAGCTTTTATAACTGGGATTTCTGCAATTAACATGTGTGGACTCTTTGAATTAAGAACTCCAGATTTTATTCAAAGAATTTTTGATAAAGTTGAAAAGAAACATACTAATTTGATTGTAGATTTTCTACATGGAGTTTTTATAGTATTGCTTGCAACTCCATGCACAGCACCATTTTTAGCTACATCTGTTGCGTTCTGTTTATCTCAAGATACATCAACAATAATTTTGGTATATTTATCTATAGGAATTGGATTAGGACTCCCATATATTATTATGATTATATATCCTAAAATTATAAGTTTTATTCCTAAACCAGGGAAATGGATGGAGAAATTTAGAATAATAACAGGTATTCCATTTGCACTTACTGCAGTTTGGTTAATTTATGTGCTGTATCAGCAGACTAATAATTATTATATTTTAATTTGTATTTTAGGACTAATATTTTCTCCAATAATAAAAAATGTAAAAAGATTTTCATTAATTTTTATTTCAATTATAATATTGTTATCAACTGCAATTTACGATGAAATAACTAGCAAAAGTGATGAGATTATATCAAATACATTTCAAATAGATAAAGTCTTAGATGAAGTAAAGCTTGGAAAGATTGTTTTGGTAAATATTACATCTCATTGGTGCATTACATGTAAAGTAAACGAAACAGTTGTGTTAGGAGATAGTAGTGTTATTGAAAAATTAAAAGAATTAGGAGTTGTAGTTATTACTGGAGATTATACAAGTAATTCTGATTCTATATCTGAATACATCAAGCAGAAGGATAGATCTGGTATTCCTTTAAGTGTCGTATATGGGCCAGAAGAACCTAATGGTATTGTTTTACCTGTAATTTTTAGTAAAGATGATTTATTTAGTGCAATAAAGAAAGTGAAATAGATGTAAGATAGAGAGATGGCAAAAAAAGATACAATTTATGATAAAAATATAGGATCACTAATAGCTAACAACAATAAAGCATATTTTGAGTATTTTATAGAAAATATATATGAAGCTGGTTTAGTACTTAAAGGTACAGAGGTTAAATCTCTTAGAAAGAGTAAACCAAGCCTTGTAGAATCACATGCTTCAAGTGATAATGGAGAGATATTTGTATATAATTTACATATCAGCGAGTACGAACATGGTAACATTAATAATCACTATCCAAAAAGACCTAAAAAGCTTTTATTGCACAGAAGTGAGATAAAGAAGTTGATAGGTGTGATTGAAAGAAAAGGTATGACTCTTGTGCTTTTAAAAATGTATTTTAATCATAAAAATAAAGTAAAAGTTTTGTTAGGGGTTGCAAAGGGTAAAAAATTGTTTGATAAAAGGGAATCTATCAAACAGAGAGATTGGGATAGGAATAAGGCAAAGGTTATGAAGGGTATTTAACTTTTTTTGCTGGAATAACCATCCCAAAGTAAACCTCCATACCTCAAAAGAATCTTTTGTACCAATAGCTCTAGCCTACAGGTTTTTCCATTCCGAAATACCTCTGAAAAAGCATCACTGAATTCTTTTGCAAGGATTTCATCTTCATCTGATAAATAACGGATCAGATTTTTACCACTAGCACACCATTTTCCTTGTGCTCTAAAGTAAAATTGACCTAATGCCTCAAGCAGCCATGCTGAAGATGTCATCTGTTCCTCATATGAAGCTGGGTATTTAATATCATCTAAAGCATCTGTAATAAGAAATCTTTCCCTGTCAATTTGATCTTTATCCCATAAAGATGGGCCTAAATCTATAGATTTTTGAGCAATGCACTTAACTCTTTGAGTAAATTCACTTTTGTCTAGAATTTCATCTCCATTGATAATCATATAAGCTAGTCCTGTAATACCATTCCCAATTCTTGATTCTTCAAAAAAATAACTCAGTGTATCAAAATCATGGATAAATGTATCAATAGGCCAACCACCATAGATAAATGCTTCACGATAAGCATTTGGAAGTGATTCAAACACAATGATTAAATCTAGATCGGAGCTCTCTGTAAATTGGTTTTTATTAACAGATCCTGCCCAAATAACACTCTTAGCTTGAGGATATCTTTTTGATATTAGTTTTTTAACAGTGAGCAGTGGATTTTGTTTTTCGATCATAAATTATAAACTACCTACTGTAATAATCTAGACCATGCAGGGTCAGATGAATTTCCTGGGGTCTTTACACGCCTTTCATTATATCCAGTGATATCAACCTTATGGATATAGTTTTGACCGTTTCTAAACTCACGTGAGAACATTATAACTCTTCCATTTGGAGCCCAGGTAGGACCTTCATCTAACCAGCTTGTTGTTAACATTCTTTCACCACTGCCATCAGGTCTCATCACACCTATATAAAAATTACCTTTCTGAAACTTTGTGAATGCAATAAAGTCTCCTCTAGGTGACCAAACTGGATCAGCATAATTACCTCCTCTATTACTTATTTTATGTACATTAGATCCATCTCTATTCATTACATAAAGATTTCTTCCACCGCTTCTATCTGAGTTAAATACTATATACTTGCCATCTGGTGAGTATGAAGGAGATGTGCTGATAGTACCTTTAATGCCTGTCAAGAGCTTCATAGTACTACTTCTGAGATTTACTTCATATATTGATGTTGTACCATTGCGAGCTATAGACATTATTAGATAATTTCCATCAGGTGAAAACCTTGGTGCGAATGACATTCCTTTGAAATTTCCAACTAATTTCTTAGAACCAGTTGATAAATCAAATAAGAAAACCTGCGGGATATTATTTGTATATGAAAGGTATGCCACTCTATGACTTGATGGGTCAAATCTAGGAGTTAGAGCCATCTTTCTGCCATCACTTAGAATTTGTACATTACCACCATCTTGATCCATGATAGCTAGCTTCTTTACTTTCTTTTTTCCTGAACCAGACTCCATAATGAAGACAACTTTCGAGTCAAAATATCCTTGTTCACCTGTGAGATTTGTATATATTTTATCTGCTATTTTATGTGCTGCTCTGCTCCAACCTCCCTTCTTAACTTTATAAGTTAATCCATCAACTAAACTCTGTCCATAAGGGTCCCAAATTTTCACTGATATTTTAATTTCATCTCCTGAAGTCGATTCTATTTGCCCAGTTACAAGAACAGTAGCGCTAATTTTTCTCCAGTTTGAGAAATTTGGTTGCTGTGTAAAGTTATGTTGTTCTAAGAATGCTTTTTTATCAATTAATTTGAATAATCCAGATCCTTCTAAATCATTTGCAATAGTTGTAAAAAGTTTTTGTCCAATATCACTCTCATTGCCTGAAAAATCAGTTATAGCTATTGGCATTGGGTCTATTTGACCTTGTGTAATATCTATTTTAACTAATGCGTGTGTTAAGTTAAAATTTATGCATATTAAGAGAATAAAGGATAATATTAAATTCCTAATTTGATACATATTTAAGTTTTATTAATTATGAATTTTAAATAATAAGTATTATATACTATACAAAGTAATTTTTATAACAAAAGTCAATACAATGGAGCAAAATAAATATTTAAGATCCTTCGGAAGGACTAAAGGTCATAAATTAAGTAAGAATCAGGAAGAAATAATTGATGGATTTTTACCAAAAATCAGACCTACTAAGAATATTTTAAAATCAAAAAACATAGTTTTAGAAATAGGATTTGGTGCAGGAGAACATATAATACAATTGATTGATGAAAGAGTAGATAAAGATCAAGTTATAATAGGTTGTGAGCCATATATAAATGGAGCTGTTAAAGTATTAAAATATATAGAAGAAAACAATATACAAAATGTTTTTATATTTGATGGAGATGCTAGGGATTTATTAGATGATATAGAATCAATTGCAAAATGTTATATTTTATTTCCAGATCCTTGGCCTAAAAAACGCCATAATAAAAGAAGAATTATCAATACTGATACAATAAATGCGATTAATTCAAAGCTGGTAGTTGATGGAAAAATAACGATTGCTACAGATCATGATGGATATTCAGAATGGATAAAAGAAGTTTTAAGCTCATTAAAATATGATTATAAAGAACTCAAAACAGTTGAAGAATGCAGATCAAATGGGATTCTTACAAGATATTGCAAGAAAGCACTTGATTCTGGATTAAAAATTAAAGTATTGAAAATGATTCATCGCTGTTGATCTCATATGCATAAATATTTGTACAGTAATCTGATATACCTGTGATATCAAATATACCTTGTGCAATATTGCCACCCAAAGCAAAAAAATGCGTATTATTTGGAATATCAAAAAGTAATGTAAAAAATACCATTTCTAATTTTATAATACTATCAATATTAAATTGAGTAACATTATATTTTTTCATTTCTGTAACCTTTGTGTTGTAAGTATTTCCTTCATCATCAGTTGTAAGAACTTGTTTTGTTTTTACTAATGTTTTTTGACGTGGTATCATGTCATATATTGCTGATGCAAGATTTAATCCTATGAATGTTGTGTTAAAAGCTCCTGAAGAAAATTGTATTTTTTCTTTAGAAGTTGGTTGTGAGGTAAATGTAAGTCCAGCTGCTAAACTTAAAAATGTAGTATGATGTACGTTCAAAGACATAGTTTTATTTATTTATTTATTTGTTTTTTGGTTGCTTGTTCAAAAGCTTAAAATCATCATATACTTTAAACATTAAATATATATTACAGGACTTTACAAAAGCTAGTTTTTAATAAAAACAAATAGTTTAGTTATATTACTAACTCACTAACTATAAGTCGACTAATTGCTATAGATCGATGAATCGACCTATGTTTTTACATATTTTTTTTCTAATGCTAAAATCAAAATAAAAAGGTATTATGAAAAACTATTTAGTTGATAGCCACTGTCACTTGAATTATGAAGGGCTATATGAAAATCTAGATCAGATAGTTTCTGAAGCAGGAATAGCTGGTGTTGGAATCATGCAAACAATCTGTACAAAAATCAGTGAAGTAGATGTTTTGAAGTCTATTGCAACAAAGTATTCAAATATTTTTTACTCAGTTGGAGTGCATCCACTCTATGTTAGTGAGTCACAGATAGTTTCAGTGGAGGAGATAGTTTTATTATCAAAAAATGATTTAAAGATATCAGGCTTTGGTGAAACAGGTTTAGATTATTATAGAGAATCTGATAGCAATATATTAAAAATTCAGCAAAAAAGTTTTGAGAATCATATAGTTGCTGCACAAATAACTGGATTACCTGTCGTAATACATACTAGAGATGCTGAAGAAGATACTTACTCTATACTTGATAGGCAAATGCAAGAAAAAGAATTCTCAGGTGTCTTACATTGCTTTACAGGTTCATATGATTTAGCTAAAAAAGCTGTTGACTTAGGATTATATATATCTGCATCTGGAATCATTACATTTAAGAATGCAGAAGATATAAGAGATGTATTCAAGAAGTTGCCTATAGATAAGATTCTTATAGAAACAGATTCTCCGTACTTAGCTCCTATACCATATAGAGGACATGTAAATAAACCTGCATACATTGAAGAGGTAGCGAAGAAAATAGCTGAGATAAAAGATTTGAGTTATGAGGAGGTGGTCGCTTCTACTACTAGAAATTTCCACAACCTTTTTAAAAGAGTAAAGCTCAATAATTAAGCACTTGCAGTTGGTGCTTTTTTACTTGCTTTGAGTCTTGATATGTTATTGTTAGGCTTATTATTGGTATTAGTATTTGTACTACTGCGATTCTTCTTACTTGCTAAGTCTCTGATTATAGAAATATCAGTTCCTTCATCTATGTCTGTGATGTTTGCAGCAGCAAGAGCTTCATGTGTACCAGCAAGTGATGCTTCAGCAGCAAGTGTTAAGAATAACTCAATTGACTTACGCGCATCATCATTTCCAGGAATAATATGATCAATATCTGTTGGATTACTGTTGGTGTCTACAATAGCACAGACTTCTATACCCATTTTATTTGCTTCTATGATCGCACCACGATGTTTCTGAGCATCAACTACGAAAATCATATCAGGGAGTCCGCCCATTGTTTTGATGCCACCTAGGACCGACTCTAGTTTGTCATATTTTCTTTGTAAGATTAACTTCTCCTTCTTTTTGAAAGCTGAGTCATCTTGTTTTAAAAGAGTCTCATACTCTTCCATTCTTTTGACAGATGCAGAAACTGTTTGCCAGTTGCTCAGCATACCTCCTAACCATCTCTTATTGATATAGTATTGTCCACATCTTGAAACTTGTTCTTTTACTATATCTGCTGAGTTTTTCTTTGTTGAAACGAATAAAATACGTCCATTTCTTGCTGCTAAAGCTTTAATTACAAACAGCGCTCTATCAAGCATTAAGGCTGTCTGTTCTAGATCTATTATGTGTACCTTGTTTTTGATACCATAGATGTATTGAGCCATTTTAGGGTTCCATCTATTTTTTTTGTGTCCATAGTGTACTCCATTTTCAAGGAGTGTCTTTATTGTAAAGAGTTTTTGATAAAACATTTTAAATTATATTTTTTTGGTTAAGCCTCTACAAGCTTGCTATATTTTTCTGATATAACACCAAAATTTGCTTGTATGCGACATTATTGTTTAAGTTTATTTTTGCTCAGTATGTTTTAACATACTACATAGTCTACTGACTTTACGAGCAGCCGTGTTAAGGTGATAAACTCCTTTACTAACACTTCTCATTAACTCTGATTCAGCTTTTCTAAATGCAGAGGTTGCTGTTTCAACGTTCTGAGTCTTTAAAGCATTTTTGAAGTGAGTGATAAAAGTTTTTACACGACTTCTAATCTTACTATTTCTAGAAGCCTTTTTTACTGATTGTCTATGAGCTTTTTCAGCTGATTTATGATTTGCCATTTTTTTAAAAATTTATAAATTAAGCTCTTGAGTAAAATTCTATCACAAGATGTGGTTCCATTTTAACAGCATAAGGTATTTCTTCAAATGCAGGTACTTTAAGATATTTTGCAGACATATTCGGTATATTCATCTCTATATATCCTGGAATTGGTCTCTCATTTGATGAGATTGAATCAATGACTAACTTTATTTGCTTAGCTTTTTCAGTAAGCTCTATAACATCACCTGGCTTCAGAACATAACTTGGGATGTTTACTTTTTTATTATTAACTTTTACGTGCTTGTGGTTTACAAATTGTCTCGCGGCAAAAATTGTTGGAACGAAGTTAGAGCGAAAGATAAAAGCATCTAAACGAGACTCCAATAGCCCAACTAGATTTTCAACTGTATCGCCTCTTTTTCTTGTAGCTTCCTTATAAATACCAAAGAATTGCTTTTCAGATACATCTCCATAATGCTCTCTCATTTTTTGCTTTGCAAGACGCTGCACACCATAATCTGTAGATCTTTTATGACCACTTCTGCCATGCATACCTGGAGGGTAGTTTCTTGTATTAATGCTTGCACCTGGTCTACCCCAAAGATTTTCTCCAAGCCTCCTACAAATTTTTTCTTTACTGTTATGACGTTTTGACACTATTTACTGTTTTTTAGTTTTTATAATAAAATATTTATGTTACAAAAGTATATATACCATTAAATACTGTTATATGTCCAGATTGTTTAACTTTATCATATAGATTTTTTTATATTGTATCAGTTAGTATTGGTTGGAATATCTGCTATGACCTTATTTCCAGTAACAATTTTTTGAGATTCATTAAGTGTTTTTGAACCTAATTCCTTTTTTATTGTTTGCATATTGTGCTTTTCTGTACCAATTCTAGTAGATTGCCTTTCTATAGCAGATCCTTTTAATTTTATTGCGAATTCACATCCTTTTAATTTGTATAAAGATCTTAAATAATCAACACGATCTGATAATGTATATTCATTCCTCATTGCATCTAATTTAACCATAGGAAGACATGGTAGAAATTTTGAAAAAACATGAGGCTGAGCACATCTTTCATTAACATTTTTCATCCAGAACTCAGTTTCATTAATTGCATATATTATTTCCTGACAATTCAATTTTTTATCTTCTGGTTTAACTATATAGTTTTCAGGCATATAAGATGCTTTACATCCGCATGCTGTTAAGAAAAGGCTTGTACTAGCAATGATTACCAATTTGATTAACTGCATCTTAAATTGTATTTTTATATTTTTTATAATTAATTTTATACACTAGATCATTATTGAAGTTGCAAGTTTATTTTACTCAACTACAATTATTTGTAAAATAATTAAATTATGTCATGTTTTCTGAACAAATAAATTCTAAATTCAAAAATAATAAATTACTTCAAAGAACAATTAGTGCAAGTGTTTTTGTTCCAGTGATATTATTTTTTGTATACATTGGTGGGATTACTTATTCAATAATGAATTTTATATTTTTATGCATTTGTATGTATGAATTGCTTAAAATGACAAAAATATCAAAACCACACTGGAAAAGATACTTCATATTGACTTCAGCTGTAATATTCTTATTTATTTTCAATATGATTTATATAAGACAACATGGATTTAAAATTACTTTATTTCTTTTTTTGATCGTTTGGATCACTGATACATCTGCATATTTCTTTGGAATAGCACTTGGCGGTAAGAAGCTGGCTCCAAAATTCAGTCCTAATAAGACATTAGCTGGTTTTATAGGTGCATTACTTTGCTCTGGAATTGCTGGTTATATAGCTCATGCAACTTCTTTTATAACAATCTTTAATAACTACATACTAATGATATGCAGTTCTATATTTATTTCTTTTTTCTCACAATGTGGTGATCTCGCAGAATCAGCTTTAAAAAGATATTTCGAAGTAAAAGATAGTGGTAATTTCCTACCAGGACATGGTGGTTTACTTGATAGATTTGACGGTTTATCATTTGCGAGTATAGCAATGTTACTGATTATTTAAATTATCAACTGTCAATATTTCTTTGAGTTGCTGAATGATTATATCAACTTGTTGTAAGTTATGCCCCTCTACCATTACTCGTATGACATTTTCAGTGCCTGATTTTCTGACTATAATTCTTACATCTGGATTTTCATTTTTGATTTGCTCTATGAGTAATATTTTTGAATCATTTGTTAATGGGTTTACATTACAAGGCATTTCTATGCTTATTGATTGCTGTGGAGTCAAATGGAAAATATCTAAGATATCGCTTGCTACCATATCTTTTTCTTTTAAAAAAGCCATTATTTGTAGTGCTGCAATTATACCATCTCCTGTTGAAGTATAATCATTTAGAATGATATGACCTGAACTTTCACCACCAAAATTACATTTTCTTTTTCTCATCTCATTTGCTACATGCTTATCACCAACATTAGTTTTATATGTTTTGAGCCCAAGTTCTGAAAAATAATTTTCTAGTGCTGAGTTTGAAACATGTGTGATCACAACTCCATCACCTCGTAATTTATTCTTACTTTTTAAGAAACAAGCTATTGTAGCTATTATATGATCTCCACTGATTACCTTACCCATTTCATCACATATGAGCAATCTATCTGCATCTCCGTCCAATGCTATGCCTATATCACTTCTGGTCTCTACTACCTTTGCACATAATGCAGATGGATTTATTGAACCGCAGCCATCATTTATATTTATTCCATTTGGATCTATACCAATTGTTACAACTTCAGCACCAAGCTCCCAAAAAACATTGGGTGCTATTCTATATGATGCTCCATTTGCACAGTCAACGACTACTCTGATACCTTCTAAAGTTAAATTCTTTGGGAAGCAACTTTTTACATATTCAATATATCTACCATGTACATCTTCTAACCTTACAACCTTTCCAAGCAATTCAGGAGTTGCAAGATGATTTTCTAATGGAGATTCTTTTTGCTCTAGAATTATGTTTTGAAGACTTTGTTCATATTCAGATGAAAGTTTACATCCATTTTCATCAAAAATCTTTAAACCATTATCATGAAATGGATTATGTGATGCTGTGATCATGATGCCAAGATCTGCACGAATTGATTTTATTAGCATAGGTACTGATGGTGTTGGCATCGGTCCAACTAAAGTGACATTTATACCAACCGCTGCTAAACCTGCAGTTAGAGCAGATTCCACAACATATCCTGATAGCCTTGTATCCTTTGCTATTATAACCTTTGCCTTATAAGATTTTTCATGCTTAGAAGCACAAATTCTTTGTACCATTATCCCAATAGCAATACTAAACCTTAAAATCTCAATTGGAGTCATTGGGTACTTATTTATTGTTCCCCTAATTCCATCTGTGCCAAATAACATAATTTTGAAATACTAAAAATAATGATTAAAATGTTTATATACACAAAAGTAGTAAAATATGCTATTGTTACTGGTAAATAAAAAAATAAATTTAAATTCACAAAACTCACAAATGTCTTGGATTTACTTAATGTTAGCAGGAGTTTTTGAGATTCTCTGGGCAATATGTTTAAAATATTGTGATGGTCTAAAACCTACAATAGCACTATTCAGCACGATTTCAGGGTCATTTTTAAGTATGACATTCATGTGGCTTGCAATAAGAGAGATACAAATGGGTACTGCATATGCAGTTTGGACAGGTATGGGAGTTGTTGGAATTGCAACTTATGGAATGCTTTATCTAGGGGAGAGTGTAAATATTTTAAGGATATCTTTTTTGCTGATGATTCTTATTGGTATCATTGGTTTAAAAACAACAAGTTCTTAGTTTGGTGCCAGAAAGAGGAATTGAACCTCCGACCTACTGATTACGAATCAGTTGCACTACCTCTGTGCTATTCTGGCTATTTCTTACAATTTCTATATATACCATCTGAATAAAATTTTGAAATAACAAATGTGATATTGGTTTATTAAATCAGTTGATATTGTAATTTGTGCATGATAGTATCTTGCCCAATAAATATTGTCTCAAAAAAACAATAAATAACTAATATATGTTTTAGTATGGTAGCAAAATGTAAACAAAGTAACCCTAATTAAACCAAAATATGGAAGTGATATATGGTGTGCTGGAGCAAGGCCTAATATTTGGTCTTGTTGGAATTGCTATTTTCTTAACATTAAGGATTATAGACTTTCCTGATATGGGGGTTAACAGTACATTTACATTAGGGGCAGCTGTCTGGTACATATTCTTAAAAATGAATTATGGACCATATATTGCGTTAGTTTTAGCGTTTTTTGTTGGTATGTTTGCAGGTTATATAACGTCTGCCTTGTACTTATTCTTTAATATCCGGAGCCTGCTTGCAGGAATAATAATGATGATTGCATTATCTTCAGTTAATATAAGGTTAATGGGAAGGCCTAACATACCATTGATGGATCTACAAACTATTTTTGATACTCAAAATGATAATGTCAAAATGGCTATTTTATTTTTTATTGTATTAAGCTGTTTTATAGCTCTGAGTTTGTTCTTACTATCAGAAATAGGTTTAGGTATACGAGTTTCTGGACATAATTATATGTTAGGTGAAACATATGGCATTAGTAGAACTTTCACTGTTTGTACTATTGTTTCATTAAGCAATGGGATAGTTGCATTAAGTGGAGCATTATTAGCTCAAATGCAAGGGTTTATAGATCTTAATATGGGGAATAATGTACTTATAGTAGGGCTTATAAGTGTCATTATAGGTGAAAAAATTTTCTCAAGCAGGAAGGTCTATGTAATGATTTTGATGTCAATAATTGGTGCTATAATATATAAAACAGCAGTTATATTAGCGCTTTTTTCATCAGACTTAGGTTTACAATCAACAGATATAAATATTATTACAGCTATTATGATGGTAAGTATGATGATAAAAAAATCTAAGACTTAAAAGATTATATGATAAAACTGCAAAATATATCTGTAATTTTTGACAAAGGTACAAGGTTCGAAAAAAGAGTCTTAGAAAATGTATCTTTATCTGTACAAAACAACAAAAGTGTTGCCATCAGAGGTGGAAATGGTGCTGGAAAAAGTACACTTGTCAAAGTCATAGCAGGTGAAATAAAACCAACATATGGGAAAGTATTAATCAATGGGAAAGATTATACAAAAAAGACAATAGTTGAAAGATCACATATGATCAGTAGAGTATTTCAAGATCATATGCTTGGTGCTGCACTTGATATGACTGTGCTTGAAAACATGTTATTTGCAAGTAAACGAGGTATGAAACGCACATTATCTCTATGTAATGCAAAAGATAAGTATGATTTCTTTATTGAGAGATTATCTGAATTAAAAATGGGATTAGAAGATAAAATTGATTATCAAGTAAAATATCTTTCTGGTGGGCAAAGGCAGGCATTAAGTCTTGTAATGGCTGTTTTAAGTCCTTGTAAATTATTGATTTTAGATGAGCATACTTCTGCTTTAGATGAAAAAACAGCTCATATAGTTATGCAAATGACAATGGAGATTGTAAGGAGGCATAATGTAACGACTCTCATGATAACACATGATGTGAATGAGGCGTCTTTCTGTGATCAAATCTTAGAGATACAAGATGGCAAAATATATGAAAATAGTTCATCAAAAAATGATGAACAAACTATAAAACCATAATGACTATTTTTTACTAATTATTGTGATTTTTATCATATATTGCATCTAAGTTATATTTCTCCCTCGCCTCCTGTATGAATAGATGAATCATAATGTCTTGTAAATCAATAAGAATCCATTGTGGGTTTTTAGAGGTGCCTTCAATATTTATCGTTATTTCATATGGGTATTCGCTTTTTATCTTATCGCTAATTTTTTCTGCTGTCGCGACGATATGTCTGGCTGAATTACCTGTACCAACTAAAACATATGATGCTAGGTCACTTCTATGTGTTAGATGAAAGGATTTTACATCTTCTATTTTCGAGTCATCTAGATTCCTCACTACTAAATCTAGAAGTGTTTGTACTTCTATTTCAAAACTTCCTGTAATTGCAATATTAAAATCTGGAGTGCTTTCTTTTGTCATAATGAAATTTTATTGTTTTTGTTCTATATATTTTGCTAATGAAGCAATGATAAATTTAATATTATCATTGGGTTTTTCATATTGTTTTAAAACTTCAAGATAAAGCTTACTCTTTGAATGATTATCATTAATATCATTTGTTGCTATTGCTGTTAAAGCCATAGCATTTGAAAAGCTCTTATTGTTTAAAAGTTTTATGTCAATTGTATTATCAGGCTTCACATATTCTGCAAAATATTCATCTAATTGTTTTAAAGGTGTTTCATAAATACTAGGGCTATACTGTAACTTAGTGTTTATTTCTATAAGTTTAGCATATTCTTGTAGAGTTTGTGAGAATGAAGCGTCTTTAGAAATTCTTTGATAATAATATAATGCTTTGCTGTGATTACTATCCATTAATGAAATGCTTGCAAGATAGATATTAGCTAATGCTGAATAGGCCGAACTGTTTTGCTCTGCTAATTTTTCAAGCTTTTGTATTTGAGTTTTGTTTTTTTCTTCAACCAACTTCTTTTCATCTGGAGTTTTATTATTAACTTTAGAAACATTTATATTATTTGCAATTTGGGTTAATAAAGCCCCTTCTGCTTGAATTCTCTCATTGTTTTTAGATTCATACCAAGATGATATCCCTAAATATGTTATAATTAATATCCCTAAAATAAAAATAGAAATCGTTGATCTAATAAGTATTTGATTTGTTTTCTTTTCATTAATCGATTCTTTGATTTCGTCTAAAATATCTGACATTTTTTTTAATTTAAATTTGTTTATCTTTTTCCAAATCTTCTCTCTCTCAATCTAAAGTCATTATATGCATTTTTTAAATCATTTTCATCAAAATCAGGCCACAATACATTTATAAAGTACATTTCTGTGTAAGCGATTTCCCATAATAAGAAATTACTTATCCTTATTTCCCCACTAGTTCTAATTAATAAATCAGGATCAGGAATATTATGTGGGTTTATATTCTTACGAAAGTTTTCCGTATAAGATTCAATGTCATTGTACTCAGAATTTTTTGCAGTTAAAAAAGCCGCATTAACTATTTCATTCCTTGAGCTATAGCTTACTGCTATAACTAAGAAAAAAGCACTGTTGTTTTCAGATAATTTTTCAACCTTAAGCATGACATCTAAAACATCATTTGGAATCCTTGATCTATCACCTATAAATATTATTCTCATATTTTCATTCATAATTCTCTCTATTTGCTTGAGCATTATTGCTTTGAAAATTGACATAATGAGGTTAATTTCATTATTTGGTCTATTCCAATTATCAATCGAGAATGCGTATAAAGTTAAGTATTTTATACCTAATCTAAAAGATTCATGAATGACTTTTTCAGCAGCTTCAGATCCTTTTCTATAGGCTATTTCAATGTTTGTATTATTTTGCTTAGCCCATCTATTATTACCATCCATAATAATGGCTATATGTTTAGGGATAGTTGATCGAGACATAAAATGATGAGGTAGTATATAAAATTTGCTGGAAAACCTTCCAGCAATTAAAAAGATTTATGATCAAAATCCAAATCTCAAATATCCTGAAAGTTTTAATGTACAACCAATTTCCTTTCCAAGATCAGAAACCACTTCAGAGACTTTTTTATCTGGATTGATTACAAATGATTGCTCAAGTAACACAACCTCTTCATAAAATTTACGTACTCGACCTTCAATCATTTTTTCTATTACGTTTTCAGGCTTACCAGAAGCTCTAGCTTGCTCTGTTAGAATTGCTATTTCTTTTTCAACACGAGCTTTATCTAAATTAGAAATATCTAATGATTCAGGCTTAGTAGCAGCTATATGCATACCTATCTGCTTTGCTAATGCTTGTACTTTAGATTTATCTGATATTTTTTTATCACTTTCGATCATTATTCCAACTCCAATCTTCCCACAGCTTGTACTATTTGCAATTGCATTGTGTATATAGAATTGAACTACTCCGTGATCTTTCACTTTTAGATATCCAGCTCTTGTCAATTTAATGTTCTCTCCTAGTGTTGCTATGCTTTCAGCTATTGCATCAGAGATCACTTTGCCATTTGGCAATTTAGAATCATTAAGAGCAGCTTGAAAGTCTACTTCTGTTACGTCAGATTTTGAGATCAGATTATTGTTAACAGCTTCCTTCGCTATATCATTTGCTAAATCTATAAATTTCTCATTTTTAGCTACAAAGTCTGTCTCTGAATTTAATGCAATCAGAGCTACACAATTGTCATTCATTGCAACTGATATAACTCCTTCAGATGTGACACGATCACTTTTCTTACTTGCATTGCTCAATCCTTTCTTCCTCAGCCACTCCTTAGCTAATTCTATATCGCCATTTGTTTCAGTAAGTGCTTTCTTACAATCCATCATTCCTACACCAGTAGATTCACGTAGACTTTTTACTAAACTTGCACTGATTTCTGTCATACTAATTCTAATTTAAGTTACTTTTTTATTGGATAATATCATATTTATCTGATTTTTTAGCTTCAGAATCATTTTTTTTGTTATGTTTTTTTTCTGATTTTAGTTCATTCATGTTAGAGCTGTGTGTCACAAAATCAGCAACATATACTTTATTCAATTTCACTTTTACATCTTTTGCGATTTCTATCGTTATATAATCACCATCACTAGGAATGTTTGTAACAGTTCCAACAATACCCCCAGTTGTTATGATTTCATCGCCACGTGTAAGATTTTTGAGCTTTTGTTGGTGCTCTTTATTCTTCTTTTGTTGTGGTCTGATGACTAAGAAGTAGAACACAGCTGTGATTAATATTAATGGAATAAAACTTGTAAAACTTGATGCTTTCTGACCTTCTGAATGCTTAACTTCATCGTCAGCAAATGCTTCACATATAACTAGTTGAGAGAATTCACTTATCATTTACTTTATATATAATTATTATTACTTCGCGCTGCAGAATAACATTGAAGCTTTTACTGTGCAATACACATGTTATTTAAAAAAACCTTGACATCCTTAAGTTGCATTTGTTATTCTCTAATATAGATTGATTTTTACAATCGTAGATAATAAAAAACCAAACAAAATAAGTTATGCCAGAAAATACAAGTAAAACACTACCTACACCACAACAGTTTTTTGATGATGTTGTTCAAGGTGCAATACAACAGTTAGCGATAGTAAATGTTTTAAATACTAATGTTGCAGAAGAATCTCAAAGCCGTATTATAAAAGATTTTTGTATAGTAAAAGTTCAAGAGGTTAATGATCTTCTTACCACACAAGAGTTTAAAGATAATCTTCTGCCACCAGAGCTTAAAAAATTAGCAGAAATCGAAAAAATTAGACATGTTTTTATGAAAGGTTTCGATCAAAAGGTTCTGACAGAAAAATGCATAGAGCTACAAGGGGCAATGAAAAGTGATGCTAAGGAACAATCTATGAAACTAGCCCCTATTGTTCAAAGGATTAAAGAAGCAGGACTTACTGCCACATTAAGCCCTAAAGGTGAATTTGTAGTTGGAACTTACGAGGGAAAAAGAGGAAATAAGTTTGCTGAATCAACAGATCAAACGTTAGCTCAGGAGTTAAATAATATAATTAAATCAGTAGAGATTTCTCAAGGCATTAAAGATAAAATGAGTGCAATAACAAAAGATTTAGGAATAAAAAAATCATTTGTACAAATGTTAGCAGAAAAAAAACAAAAAGTTATGCATAGATTCGTTGGATAAATACAAAAAAATATTTATTGACATTTAAAAGGGATGGGTGATAGTTTAGTTATTGTAAACCTACAAAACAAGAACAAATCACAATGAAAACAACAACAGATCTAGATACACAAATAACAAAAAAACAGAAGGACTTACAAGAGAAATCTGATACTTTAAAAACAACAACTGAAGCTTTAAAAACAGGTCTTGATAAATTACTCAGTTCATTTGACGAGAGCATTGGAATCTCAGCAAGTGTAATTAAAGAACATAAGCTAACACAACCATCAACAATTTTTGCACCAGTTAGCAAAGACTTAGGGGATGGGAACATAGCAAAGGCTTATCAATTATTAACAGTAAAGATTGCAGAGCAAGAGACTGAGTTAACTCTAAAACTTGGTGAGATTACAAAAAGTAAATCAGCAATAGATGCTCAAAATATGTTTTTAGGCACAAAAGGAGCTTTTACAACAACTACTTATTCTCCAGAACAAAAAGCTACTGCTCAACAACAACTTAAAGAATTACAGCCACTAAATGAAAAATTGCACAAAGAGGAGGCAGGAATACGAAATGCATTAGGAGAATTAAAAAAGTTTCAAAAAACAGCTCTTGAAACAATAAAGGGCTTGGAGAAAGCTAATACTGAGGTGCAGAAATTAACAAAAGAAGAAAAAGATTTAAAAAAAGAAGTAGAGAAATTAGGACAGCAAGTACTAGAAAGAGAGCAAAGAAAGATCTTCCAAGACATAATATCTAAAGCTACTATTGAAGCAGTCAATGCATCGCTTGGTGTTGAGACAACAAAGTCAGTCGAAGATATTGCTAAATCAGTTGGTGATGTAACAGAGGGTATAAAAGGAAAACTCACACCAGATCAACTTCAAGAGCTGAAAACAAATTTATCTGTATTACGAGGACAGATTGATGGTGTAGAGAATTCAAAAGGTTTAATGAGTTCAAGAGAGTCTCTGTTAGAGGCAATAAAGAAAGAAGTTGATAAGGGAGTAGATTTAATGAAATCTGATCCATCATTTAAAATGATGCAAGGTGAGTTAGAAAAATATAAAAAATCTCAATATCATGTCAAAAAAGATGATTTAGATAGTCTAAAGCTTCAAAAAGTTGATGATAAACTACAATGGGTTGGAAATAAACCTCATGCTGGAAATCTTAATGATAAACTAGCTGAAGATTCTAAGCTTCAAGCTGCAAACGAAAAATTCATGAAATTGGTTGATGGCAGTATTGAAGCAACAGGTGCAAAGCCTAGTATATTGGATGCAATTAGCGCATTTATTCTTGCAGTAAAGCAATTTTTAGGTTTTGAAGTAACAAAAGATGATCTTACATTACAACAGAAGAGAGCTGCTCAAAAGGTAGTTGCTCAAAAGGTAGTTGGTAAACATACAAAGGGATTACAAGTAGACAAAGGCAAAGAAAAATCACAAGTAGTTTTACAATAACCTTTCAAGATCATGTTGTGTATCGATTGATATCACATGATCATCCACGAATACACAGCCTATCTTCATATTATTTTCTAGAGCCCTTAGTTGCTCTAGTCTTTCTTCAATTTCAAGCCTTGAGGGTTTTAAAGATACAAATCTTTTTAAAGCCTCAGCTCTATATGCATAAATCCCTATATGTTTATAAACTGATTTAGGGAATGGCTCAGATGTCCTTGTGAAATATAGTGAATCAACAATATCTCCAGCTTTTAAATCCTTTCCTTGCCCATGTGAAACTATTGCACTGACATTATTAATATCTCTTTTTTCTTCCTCATCACTAAAGACAGTGATTGCGCTCATGATATCAAATTTTTTATCGACATCATTCTCTAAGCTTTTAACAACTGCTTTGATTGTTTCTGGCTGTATTTTTGGCATATCGCCTTGGAGGTTCACTATAAACTCATAATCTTTATTGATCATAGTTGATGCAATATACACTCTATCAGAGCCAGTAGGTATATCAGAATCAGTCATGATGTGTTGATATCCATGTTTAAAACATAGGTCTGATAATTCTTCTGAGTCACATGCAATATAAACATCACCACAATTAGAATTTATTGCTTGTTCAGCGCACCATATTAACATTGGCTTGCCTTGAATATCTATTAAAGGCTTCCTTTGTAATCTTGTTGATGCAATCCTAGCTGGAATGATGATAACACTCTGATGATTTGTCATCTGATATTTATTCTTTAGTTTCTTCTAGGAGAGTATTAATCTCTTCCCTGAGTAATTCACCTACAAAACCTGCAAGTCCTGTACGACGTGTTTTCTTTAGTCTCTCAGCCCTTAAAACAGCATGAAGTTTTTCAACACTTTCATCTAAGTTCCTATTAATTATATGATAATCATACTCATGCCAATGACTTAATTCAAAGTTAACATGCTCCATCCTTGTTGTAATTGTTTTTGAACAATCTGAGTTTCTTAAACACAATCTATTTAATAGCTCTGTTTTTGTTGGTGGCAATATGAAAACACTTGCTACATCTTGTCTTGCAGAACTTACTAGTTGTCTATGTCCTTGCCACTCAATATCAAATAGTAAATCTTCCCCTTTATTTAGATATTCTTCAACTTTGGAGCGTGGAGTGCCATAAAAATTTCCAAAAACTTCTGCATATTCTAATAAATCACCATTAGCTACCATAGATTTAAACTCATCATGTGATACGAAATAGTAATCAATTCCATCTAATTCACCAGGTCTAGGTTTCCTAGTTGTAACTGAAATTGATAGATGAATATGTTGATCGATTGATAGTAATCTCTTTGCCATTGTTGTTTTTCCAGTACCTGAAGGCGCAGAAAGAACAAACATTAAACCTCTTCTCTTTATATTTTCTTGATGATGTGAAAACACGAATATTGATATTTTTGACTATTTTATTTCATTGAATTTGTTTTACATATCGTATTAAGCTTTGTCAAAGTATTCATGTAAAAAAAATATTGACATTGTATACACATTTATTTAATATCTCCTTAGTCTAACTAGTTAATATAAAATAAAACTTTAAATTAAAACTTATATGTCTGAAAAAACAACATCTAGTCTTATAGATTACATCCGTACTCCAATAAAATACTTTCAAGATACTTACAAACATTATATTCATGTTGAAAAAGAAGGAAGCTATCCGCTGTTAGAAAGATTCATTGCTTATGGGATTCCAACAGCAGCTGCATTTGGACTTGGATACAATGATCCAGAAAACTTCAAAAAATGTGCTAATAAAGAATTCGGGATTCCAGGTGCATTTGCAGGATATCTTGTTTCTCAGTTCGTTGTAACTTCTGCGAAACCTCATGTTGAGAGCATGGATAAGGGAGTGTTTAAATCAGTTGCTAATTTTGTTGTAAAGACATTTGATAGCATTAATGATTTAGCGCTTTATGTGCCTGCTTATAACATTTTACCAAGCACTGGTGAATTCAATAGTACATTTGCATTTTATATGTTACCTGCAATGGTTAAGGGAGTAGAAAGTGATTTTTCAAGCTGGTGGAATGGAAAAGAATATGAAGGCGAAGTAGCTGGTAGAGTCTATGTTGAGGCAATTGCTGCTGGAGTTGCTGCTAATTTGAAAAAAATTACAAAAAACAAATATAAAATGGAAGCACCAAAACTTCTGGGAGAAAAAGTACTTCAGGGTGAGGATACAATAGATCTATATATGGCAAATAATACAGAGGCCAATATATATGGTACATTGGCTAATTCACTGTCATATGCATTAACTAAAAAGCTTTTAGTAGGTGAAAAGCACAAACCTAATGAACTAATAAATGATTTTCTCAGAACTTGTTTCAAAGATCAATTAGAAGTTACAACACTGATTAAAAATTTTGAAGCAAAGAGTGTTAAAGGTTCTATTTTTGAAAATAGCATATACGCATTTGGTTCTACTATGGGACTACAAATAGTTGAAGACTTCTTAGGTTTATTGGAAGATCAAGAAATAAAAGATGCTATCGCTGATGCAAAAATCCTGTCTGATATTTCAACAGAGTTCTAATATCATCAATATCAATTGACTCCCAGCACAATGTGATGTACAATACATTGTGTTGAGTTTTAATACCTTCCTAAGAATATAAAGTCTAAGGCCTTTAATAACTAAGTCGTAGAACGATCCCTCGTTTAATGTTTTATTACTCTATATCAGCTAGATTTATGCTGAATTACTTTTAACTTTAAATAATATAAATAAAAAATGGCAGTAGGTACTGTAAAATGGTTTAACCCAGAAAAAGGGTATGGATTTATCACTCCAAAAGATGGTGGTTCAGATGTGTTCGTACACATGAGCGCACTTGAACAAGCAAGTATTCGTTCTTTAGATGAGGGTCAGAAAGTAGAATACGAACTTTCTATGAATAAAGGAAAAAAATCAGCTGTTAATCTTAAGCTGATGCAATCTTAATTCAAGCAATCTACATATACAATGATTCAGGTGTTTCACCTGAATCTCTCAAACACACATTAAATACAATGAGTCTTTTTTTAAAAGATTCATTTCATATCAAAACTATTTCAGCAAAAGAATTAAAACTAGGTCTGTGGGCAGAAGATGCTGCACTATTTATAATGCCAGGCGGTGCTGATATACCATATACAAAAAAACTCAATGGAAAAGGCAATCAAATCATAAAAAATTATGTAGCCAATGGTGGGAAGTACTTAGGGATATGTGCTGGATCTTACTATGGCTCTTCATCAATAGAATTTGCTGCAGGTACTAAAATGGAAGTAATAGGAAGTAGAGAGCTCGGTTTTTTTCCTGGAAAGGTCATAGGGCCTGTATTTGGTTACTATCATCGTAGAGGATGTGGCATAAATGTTAAAATCAGAACAACTGCATCAGAAGCTGTTGATGTATATTTTAATGGTGGTGGATACTTTAAAGATGCTGAAAAGTTTGCAGGTGTAGAAGTAATTGGTTGGTATGAAAATAATCTTCCAGCTATTATAAACATCAACAATGGCTCTGTAATTCTTTCAGGTGCGCATTTCGAATACAACGTGACAGACAATCTTCTGAAAGACGATTATAATAGACATATGCTGATCAAACAAATACTAACTAGAATGAATCTCTAGAGCTTTAAAAATATCCCCCATATCAACTGATATTTTATTTAACTCAAATCTTATAGATTCTAATTCTGATTTGTTTTTAGCATGCTTTTCAGCAGTTGAAACAATTTCTTTAATATGTTGCATGTCTAGGAAATCTTTTTGAGTTGATACGTTACAGAGAAAATTTGGATAGTTTAAGTGAATAAAGTTCATCATCGAATTGAAATCAACCTGGGCAGATATGTCTGCTTCTCCAGTGTGATCAATAAAACTATCAAGTATTTTATGTTGAAAAATCGCTTGAATTGTGTTGCTCTTTTTAGGTTTTATATATCCATAATCAATTAATAAAGCTCCTCCATTATGTTTTTGTAATATAAGACATATTGTATTTAAAATTGATAGTGAAGCAGTAGATAATTCATATATATCTCCATCATTAAAATCATTAGGTTTTAATGAGCAATATTTCATTATTTTCAACATCATATCATCCTCAATATATTGATTATAATAACTTAAGGTTGAATTTTGACTCACAAATACTTCATGAAAGTGCTTGTTGATTTTGATGAATTGTTTGAGTGGAATTGCATCAAAAAATTCGTTTGCAATCAAAACTATATTATCTTCAGATGTGATATTTTGTAACTCATCAACACTTTTCATCCAATTACATTTTATATCAGGATGTTTTTTTAAAACCTCTTGCTGTTTAGCAATCATCTGAGGACTTGTTTCAACTAAAAAGACTTGTTTAATTTTCATTATACATTGGGGGTCTTGTTTTAAAAATTGTAGAACTTCACTTATGAGAGAGCCATATCCAGGCCCCAGCTCTACTAAGATAACATTTGTGAATTTTGTAATTAGTTTATAAACCCATACACCAACTGCATGACAAAACATTTGAGAAGACTCTGGTGCAGTTATAAAATCTCCTGATTTACTAATGATGTTGGCTCTATTTTTATAGTAATATTCTGATGCTAAAGAAAAAAACACATCTAATGGCAAGTCTTCTTTGATGATTTTCATTTAAAAGTCTTAAGTAAAGTTATTCATATATGATATAGATATTCATCTACGAAATATCTAAAAATTATATACTTCTTAACAAAAATGATTTAATCTTGTTATTAAGAAGGGTAAAATTATGGGTAGTAATAGTTAATCTATACTACAAAATCAAAAACTAGAATATATGCAAAAATCACAGAATGAATTTGGTAAAGCAACGTTTGAAGATTTTCAATTTGTATTGAAGGAAGATTTTACTTCAGGCAATACATTAGATGAAATAATTTTACAACAAAGCATACAAAGTATTTTTAAACTTTTTCAACAGAAAGACTATAAAGATTTTAAAATTGAAATCGAATCTTTTGATGCTGAAATTGTGATTTTAAAAATTGTTTCTAATGATTGTGCTTTTATTGTCGATTCAACAATAAATGCAATAAAAAAAGAGAATATTGAAATACTCTATATGAGCATTCCTGTTTTTAAAGTTGAAAGAAATCAAGATGGTAAATTAGAGACGTTTGATAATGCATCTAAAGATACCCAAAATTCAAAAAATGAGGCTGTTTCACTCTTTGTTTTAAGAGTTGCTTCTAAATTAGATATTACGACTTTAAAAAGTAAGCTAGAAATTATTTTACAATGTGTTTTTGCCGTTAATCAAGACTGGCAATTAGCAAAAAACCTCATGAATAACCTTAGAGCTGATATTGCTAAGCAAAATTCTCAAAGTAATATAAATGAATTTTTAGAATGGTTATCTCAAAATAACTTCATATTCATTGCTACATGCAGTGGAGAAATAACAAATAATAAAATTATTTATTCAGAAAAAACTTTCTCAGGTCTTTTAAGAACAGAGCAATATAAAATAGATGACTTTGTTGAATCCAATATATTAAAAACTTTGGATAATAATCAAGATATAGGTATCATCTTTAAAAGAACAACTATACTTTCAAATGTTCACAGAGGTTCTAATATGGAGGTTATTTATATTAGAAGGGGTAATGTCTTAAATGCTCTTATAGGTTTCTTTACATCTGCTGTATATCATCAAAATGTTATGAATATACCAATTGTTAACAATAAAATTAATGATGCTCTAGAGCAACATCATCATCTAGAAAAAAGTGGTTATATTATCAAAGAAGTGATTGCTGAATTGCAAAATTATCCAAGAGCAGAACTCTTCCAAATGACTACAGCAGGCATATATGAACTTACTGTTTGTTTAGTTTCTGTAATATTATTTCCTAGAGTTAAAATTTTTGTCAGGAATGATCATAATTCAGATTTTAGAAGTGTGTTAATCTTTATTCCTAAGGATAAATTTAGTATGGATTTACATAGCAAAATTGAGAAAATAGTTTGTGAAAAAATGTTCGTACAATCTTTCAAGAGATATGTACATATTTCTGAACGTTCATTGATGACTATTCAATTGATAGTTAAGATAAACGAACATATTGAATACAATTTAGATGAAATAGAAAAAGCTATTGAAAGTTTAACATGGACTTGGAAGGATCTTTTAAAAGAGCTTTTGTACAAAAAATATACCAATAAAGTAAGTGAAGATAAGTTATTAGTTTTCAATAATGCATTTGACAATGAATATGTAGTTACAAACTCTGCTGAGCAAGCAGTTGAGGATATAGCTAATATCGAACTGATGTCAACAAAAAACCAAGATAAATTATTTAAATTTGTTATCAGTGATTCTGGGTGTTATTTCAGAATATACAGTAGAAATAATAGAATAGAAATTTCTGATTTATTGCCAGCAATAGAGAATACAGGTTTTGCTGTTGTAGACATAATTATCTACAATATTAAAACAGAATATGCAGATATATCAGATATATTTTTCATACATCAGCTTGATGTGAGACCAAAATATCAAGTTCAATTTAATAAGGAGCATTTAAAATCAAATCTAGAAATGCTTTTAGAAAACTCTTTAGCTTATTCAAAAGTTGATCAGGATAAATTCAACAGTCTGATATTGTATGCAGGGATATCATTACAAGAGGTAGTTGTATGCAGAATTTATGGACGTTATTTGAAACAGTTATCTGTAAATTATGATATAGACTTTATTATTCAAACTCTGGTTGATAACCCAGCAATTACAAGCAATCTAGTCAAATTATTTAATCATAAGTTTTCAAATCTTAGTGAATCAAGTGCAAACTTGGAAAATGGTGTTAAAAATATTAAAGCTGAGATATTAGAAAATCTTACAAAAATTGAAAGTGCAGCAGCTGACAAAATTTTGAGATGTTATCTTGAGGTAATAGATGCTACAAAAAGAACAAACTTCTTCTATTCAAATGATTTTGAATATATATCAGTAAAAATTGCATCATCTGAAATATCTTTCGCACCTCTACCTAAGCCATTCATGGAGATTTTTGTCTATTCCACTAGGTTTGAAGGTATACATTTGAGAGGGGGAAAAGTAGCTCGTGGAGGCATAAGATGGTCAGATAGATACCTAGATTATAGAACTGAGGTATTAGGTTTGATGAAGGCTCAAATGACAAAAAACTCTGTCATAGTTCCAGTAGGATCAAAGGGAGGTTTCATAGTAAAGACTGTACAACAAAATGATAGAGAAAGATTTTTACAAGAAGGAATTGAGTGTTATAAAACATTCCTCAAAGGCTTACTTGATATTACTGATAACTTTGAAGGTTCAGAAATTATAAAAACAAAGAATAGCGTCTGTTGGGATGATCTAGATCCATATCTTGTAGTTGCAGCAGATAAAGGTACAGCAACATTTTCTGATAATGCTAATGCTCTTGCATTGGAGTATGGCTTCTGGTTAGGAGATGCTTTTGCATCAGGTGGGTCTGCTGGCTATGATCATAAGAAGCTAGGTATTACATCTAGAGGTGCTTGGATATCTGTCTTACAACACTTTAACATGTTTGGAATCAATCCACATGAGCAAGAAATAAAAGTTGTAGGTATTGGTGATATGTCAGGTGATGTATTTGGTAACGGTATGTTGATGTCAGATAAAATAAGGCTTGTAGCTGCATTTAACCACATGCATATTTTTATCGACCCTAATCCAAATGCTAGTAAAGGTTTTATTGAAAGACAAAGATTATTTAATCAACCTAGGTCTCAATGGTCTGATTATAGTAATGATCTCATATCAAAAGGTGGTGGAATATTCCTCAGAAGTGCAAAAGCAATTACTTTAAATGATGAAATCAGAAGTGCTTTGAGTCTTGATAAAAAAGTTGAAACAATGAGTCCAGATGATTTAATTAAAGCAATTTTAAAAGCACCTGTGGATTTGTTATGGAATGGAGGAATAGGAACTTATGTTAAATCATTTATAGAAAGTAATGAACAAATAGGTGATAAAGCAAATGATAATCTAAGGATTAATGGTAAAGAATTAAGGTGTAAGGTAGTTGGGGAAGGTGGAAATTTAGGTTTTACACAGCTAGGAAGGATTGAATATGCACATAATAATGGTCACATTAACACAGACGCTATTGATAATTCTGGTGGAGTGGATTGTTCAGATCATGAAGTTAATCTCAAAATAGCATTTTCTCCAATTATTGCAGAAAATAAACTTACTGTTAACGAGAGGAATTTAATTCTTGCTGAAATGTCAGATGAAGTTTGTTCATTAGTGCTAAAAGATAATAGATTACAAACTCAAATCCTTTCAATTGAGTCTGAACAAGCAAAGGATCAAATATGGGAACATAACTGGTTAATAAACCATCTTGAAAGCAAAGGAGAGCTTAATAGAGAAGTTGAAAAACTCCCTTCAAAAGAAGATTTCTATAAAATGCTTTTAAACAATACCCCACTTACAAAACCTGAATTATGCGTGGTTCTTGCATATTCAAAAAATTCAGCAATCAGAATTCTTTCAGAAAGTAATGAAATAAGTACACTGTTTGAAAGCGAGCCTTATCGTAGTTTGTATTATGAGTATTTCCCAAAAAGATTAAGGGGAGATAAAAAATATTATCAATATTTAGAAAATCACAGATTAAGGGATCAAATAATGGTGACTGTTCTTGTAAATGATTTGATAAATACTATGGGCTGCACTTATTTCCATCTTATGACTGAAAAACAAGGTATTAAACCGATGGTATTAATTAAAGCATTTTGTATTGTGAAATACAGTTTATGTATTAATGATGAGTGGGAGATGATTGAGAATCTCAAAGGGAAAATCAGTGGTGAAGCGCAATTAAAGTTATTTAAGATAATGCAAGTGATGATTTCAAGAAATATATCTTGGCTCAGTCACAATAAAATCTCTGAGATTACTGGAGAAAAAAATGAATATGAAGCAATCAAGTCTATGATAAAACAGTTAACTTCTAAAGTAGAGTATTCTAATGGTAATTCAGATGAAGGGAAGCTAATATGTAGCATATTAGGGGAGGTCAAGATTCCAGAAATATTAATACCATTTGTAGTAAATATTCAACTTTCATATTTTGCACTTGATATATTCTTTGCAGCTCAACAAAATAATATAAATGCTGAACAAGTATCTTATATATATAAACTTTTAAGAAAGAAATTAAAATTTGATATTATGAATACTAGGATTGCCGGTCTATTTTTTGGTATGAAATATGAATCTAAGATAGCTATAATGATAGTTGTAAGGGGATTGGAATCATTGTTGATGAGAATAGCCGTGTCATATATAAAACGCATTGGTGAAGATAAAATTATGACTGATAATTTACATAATTTACATAAAGTATGTGAAAATAATTCTGTAGATCACTATCTAGGCTTTTGGGATGAAGCTGAGAATGAAAATAATTGGTCAACAGAGAATGATATTTTATCTTTCCTAGTCATTCTTAAAAAACAGTTACGTACACTTATAAAATAATGTTATTGACAGTGCTTTTGTATAGCGCTGCATATTTTAGACATTTGCATACTGAATGACCCCTTGATCATTATGAAGTCGAAGGGCTGTATATGATTGATAATATTTTGTGACATTTCATCTGAGGTTTCAAACCATAGACCTTTCTGATGATCTGGAAGTATTTGAAATAGTTCATACATTCTCTTTCCAATACAAAAAACCTTATCGATTTTATTATCTGTAATATTCTTTACAAGCTCTCTGTGCATCTTTAACTCATCTTCACCTAATTCTAACATATCGCCTAAGATAGCTATCTTTCTCTTATATTCAGAAAGTTGAAAGTTTTGAGAAAGTCTGTTGAGTGCTGCAGCAACAGATGTTGGATTAGCATTATATGAATCATCTAGAACCTTTATATCAAATTTTTGGTAGTGTATTGTACCACCTCTTGTTTTTAATCCATGAAATGATTTAAGTGCATTCATTGCTATAACGATTTTTTCCAGATCTAAATCATGTGCCAAAGAATATACTAACAATGATGAAAATACAGCCATACTATTGACAATAAATTCATTGCCAATACACCCTATTTTATATTTTACTTTACCATTGATACCTTCATTAGATTCATATTTTAAGCTTACTAACGTATGGTATGAATTTGAGTCAATTTTTAGTATTTCATATCCTATCAGAGTTATTTTAAAATCTGCAGTGATGTTATTTTTAGATTGACTATATCCAAATATTTTTAAATTTGATTTGTCATCTGCAATCTTAAGGATTGTGTCGATGTGTGGGCTATCGAAATTCACTATCAAAGAACTATTATCTGGCATTCCTTCAACGATTTCAGCCTTTGCAGCTGCTATTTCATCAAGTCCACTAAAATATTCCAAATGTGCTGGAGCTATGCTTGTGATGATTCCAATGTTTGGTTTTAAAATTTTACTTAGATATGATATTTCACCTGGAGCACTCATTCCTAATTCAAAGATACCACACTTGAGGTTCTCATCATCAATATTCGCAATCGACAATGGTAATCCATATTCATTGTTTTTATTACCATCAGTTGCATAAGTGTTACCAATCAATTTATCAAAAACGATTTTTAGCATCTCCTTTGTAGTTGTTTTACCAACACTACCTGTAACACCTATAAAGGTACTATTTTTATATTTGATGTTTCTATTGTATTTCGCAAGCTGTACTAATCCATCTTGATAAGTATCATTAACAATTACAAACTTATCTTTGAATTGATAACAGTTATGTGGAATAGCATTTACAATGCAAAATGCTGCACCATTTTCAATAGCTTGTTTAGCAAATGTACTGCCATCGTTATTAGGGCCTTTTATCCCAATAAATATATCACCTTCTTTTACTTCTCTGCTGTCTATTTTGACTGAATTATAACAAGCTGATGATAAACCTTGGAACTCTTTATTTAAAGCTGTTATTAGATCATTTAAAGTCCACATAATCTATGTAAAAATTTTAGTTTGATTTGATATATTAAAGCTGTTATGGTATCATTTATGTGATCTTAAAGTCAAAAAAACAAATAAATTCTAAAAATATTTTTCTACATGGATAAAAAAACTCGTGGAAGCTCAGATATCAATTGGTCAATTTGCTCGGTACTTATATTATTGCCAGTTCTCATCACATTTGGGTTTATAAAATACTGTTTTGAATATGGTTGTGGCTGGAAAGAAGCAGTTCTTGGAATTGTTTCATATTATATGGCAAATATATCAGTAGGTATAGGTACACATAGACTTTGGACACATGGTTCATATAAAACAACTAAGGTTGTTGAGTTTATCTTAATGATAATTAACTCAGGAACATTACAAGGCCCTGTTTTAGGATGGGTTTCTGCTCATAAACGTCATCATGCTTATGGTGATACTGAAAATGATCCTTATACACCTTTGAAGTATAAAAATAAGTTTAAAGGATTCTTATGGGCTCACATAGGATGGATGTTAGTTGGTGATTATCTTGCAGCAAAAATAGACAAAAATACTATGTCTACTCTTGGTAAGAATAAAATGTTCACATGGCAAGTCAAACATTATGTAAAGATTGCAGTCTTTATGAATATCATTCCTCCAATGATTTTTGGATGGTGTGTTTTTGCTGAAATATCTTTACAGTCAACTCTTGCAGGATTGTTAACTGTTGGCTTTGCAAGAGCATTACAGCAGCAAATGACATTTTGTGTAAACTCATTGCTACATGTTTGTGGATCAAAAAAATATACAAGTGATTCATCTGGTGATATTTGGTGGTTATTTGTATTCCTATTAGGTGAAAACTGGCACAATTTCCATCATGCATTCCCTAGAGACTATAGAAATGGGCATAAGTGGTATCATGGTGACTTCCATAAATTGATTATTCTTTTAATGTCGAAATGTGGTCTTGCTTGGGATTTGGTAGAAACATCAGAAGAAAGAATTGCTGCTAAAATGAGTGAGATAAATTCTAATATCAAAAACGATTATCAGATGAAACTTGCAGACGTTGAAATAATAGCCATAAGACTTGCAAATTTAGCTAAACAAAAAGTTATGATGTTGGAGAAATCTGCTTCTGAAATGGTTGATTCTATGACCAATAAAACTAAGATAAAGTTCCACCAAATAGAGGAATCAGCTATGAATCTTGCAATAAGCATAAAAGCTATTATTGCAGAATCAGAAGTAATTTCTTCTAAGATTGTGAATGCTCAAATAAAGAAATTAAAGGCTTTACAAAGAGCAGCAGAGAATGTTGGACTAACAATTTAATTTATTTTAAATGATGCGATTCAAAACTACATTACTTTGTTTTTTTATAGCAATTTCACTAACTGCTTGTGGAGGTAATGTAAAAAAAAGAAATAATTGGCAGAAAGAAGAAGATTTCAAAGATCGCAGAGTTATTTATTATAATGAATTTGTTGCAAGTGGTGGGATGGTAAAAGACTCACCTGAAGATCAGGTCAATTATGTTAAAAGAGAAATA
The DNA here is from genome assembly GCA_943325105.2 of Candidatus Fokinia solitaria. Taxonomy (GTDB): domain Bacteria; phylum Pseudomonadota; class Alphaproteobacteria; order Rickettsiales; family Midichloriaceae; genus JALQUO01. Next base: position 58,263 of record CALPOD020000002.1, read on the forward strand.
CAAAATTCTCTAAATCAAGGGACTGTGATAAAACAGATAAAATAACCCTCAAAAAAAGTTCTCTGTAGCTTTTTCCGTGCTATACTCACAATAAAATGATTGATTCAAAATGATTCAAGGAAATCACATAGCACTTGCAAGGAAATACCGCCCTCAATCTCTTTTAGAAATAGCAGGGCAAGAAGTCCTAATCACAACAATTAGAAACGCACTTACACTTAAAAGACTTCCACAAGCAATATTGCTTACTGGTACTCGTGGCATAGGTAAGACAACAACTGCAAGAGTTATAGCAAAATATTTGAACTGCATCGAAATCCAAAATGGCAATAAAACAGATTGTTGTAATATTTGTGAAAGCTGTATTGCAATAAATAATTGTTCTCATCCAGATGTGTTGGAATTTGATGCTGCAAGTAAAACAAGTGTAAGTGATATACGTGAAATAATTGAAAGTGTACAATATAGCCCTATCAAATCTAAAAATAAATTTTACATTATAGATGAAGTACATATGTTGTCGAACAGTGCATTTAATGCACTTCTCAAAACTCTTGAAGAACCTCCATCACATGTAAGGTTTATTCTTGCAACCACAGAAGAAAGTAAATTACCATTAACTATTATTTCTAGATGTTTGCAGTTCAGATTGAAGCCAATTAAGTATCAAACCATTGCTAGAAGGTGTAATGATATTATTAATAAGGAGGGATACTCTGCAGAAGATAATGTTATAGATATGATTGCTAAGGCAGGTAATGGATCAATGAGAGATGCTCTTTCAATATTAGATGGAGCTATAGTATTTTGTGCCGATGATACAAAAAAACTATTGCTATCAAATGTCATTGAATTACTTGGATATAAGCATCATGAAGCCATGAATTCTGCATTTGATTTACTATGTGTAGGTGATTTAAATGGTTGTTTAGAGAAAGTCAGAGAGCTTTATGATTTTGGAGTTGATCCGATAACAATGGCTACTGATATCTTAAATATTATACATGATATAACTACACAAAAAGTATCAGGAAAATCAATTAACATCGAAACAGCATTTTTGCTTCGTGCTTGGCATATTTTGAGTGAGACTATAGTGCAAATGAAGAATACTGGTGATCAAATGATGCAGTTTGAGATGGCGCTTATTAAGCTTGCACATGTCAATACATCCGATTTACCAGAAAAAATCCTTGAAGAAACAACTAATGAGCTTTCATCTACCACAGGGCAAAGAGAAGTTAATAATGTTATGGCAATGCTTATAGCAAAATCTCATGAAGATTTGCCTGCAGTCCAAAAGATCAAATTCTTAGATCCTCAAAGTAATTTTTTGACATTGAGTGATAACTTAAAAAAGTTTAATAATTTAAGGGTATTATTAGCATTTTTACTTGATATAGGTGAAGCAGTTCTATACCATAGACTAAGCTCTGTCATTAAGATTGTTGCACTCGATAACTGCAAACAACATATGGTGATAGACTGTAAGATCAATACTGAGGTTATAGAAAAAATAAGAGAAGGACTTGAAAGAGTGACATGTGTTAAATGGCAAGTGTCTTTTAAGGAAAATTCTGATGCAATAACATATTCTGATTTTTTGACTTTAGTTGATAAACAACATGAGAAAGCTCTATTGCAAACAGATATTGTACAATATATACTCTCGAGTTTTAATGACTTTAAAGTTGACAAAATAACTTTAAATAACAATTATATTAACTAAATTTTATGGATATACAACAGATCATGAAGAAGGCTCAAGACCTTCAAAACAAGATGCAAAAAGCACAACAAGAACTTGAACATATTGAAGTTACTGGTACTGCAGGAGGTGGTAACTATTCAGTAAAAATCACTTTGAATGGCAAGGGAATAGCAAAAAAATGTGAAGTTGATCAGACGCTTATGGATGATAAAAGCATGTTAGAAGATTTAATTGTAGCTGCATTTAATAATGCAAAAAACAAATTAGATGAAACTGTCAGCAATAAAATGCAGAGCCTTGGTATTTCACCTGATATGTTAGGGTGATTATTAAAAAAACGAACATTATTCTTCAAGATCATCACTTGTCTCTACTGTGATGACTTTGTTATGCAATTTTTCAAATTTTTCATGCTCTTCTTGTGCTTCTATACACATTCTAGCTATCGGCCTAGCTCTTAACCTCTCAACTCCTATTTCCTCACCAGTTTGTTCGCAATATCCATAAGATCCATTTTCAATCCTTTCAAGCGCTGAATCAATTTGGTTTATTAGTTTACGAAGTCTGTTTCTATTGCGAAGTTCCAAGTTGATATCAGTTTCAGCTGTCGCTCTATCACTTAGATCAGGTTCATCTAGTGTTTCTGCTTTTAAATGCTCTACCGTATCAGCAGACTCTTTCTGAAGGGCAGATCTCCAAGCTAATAGTCTGTTTCTAAAAAATGCCAACTGTTTATCAGACATATACTCTTCATTACGATTTGGTATGTAATCATCTGCCAGCACTATATCGTCAAGTTTATGTGTTTGTGTTGTTATTTGCATATCTTCTAATAATTATAGTATTTGTTAAATTGACAACTTTAAGTGTATAAAATTTAAACGTTTTTTGCAATAGAAATTGCAATTTTCGTAATAGATTTTACTAACATATTGAAGTAAAAATATCCACATATTTTTTCTGTATTGTACTGAATACCAATGTTTAGATGCTCTAACTCATCATGCATAAATTGTTTGATTTTACTATATAATTCATGCAATAAAATATTGTTATTTAGTTTTTTATTTTTATCGATTATATTTTTAACAATCTGTAGTTGCTCATTATAATGATGACCTATAATATCCTCTACACCTACTGTCAATGCCATAGCACTTTTTTCACCAACAATTCCAGTTAGATATCCAGTGAGAAATCCAAATACAGACCATACAGGAAGCATAAGGCTAGGTCTGGATTTTCTCACATTCATTAAATTTTGAAAGAATTCATAGTGTGGAATTTCACTATCATACATTTTCTGTAGAATATTGATCAGTCTATCATATTTTGTATCATTGAATTTCCTGCATAATTTTTTTAAATGTTTTGTTGCAAGAATTTGTCCTTGATATATTTTTTGTGCACCATATTCACCACTATGATCTACTCTAATAATCTCATCAATGATCTTTTCATGAGGTTTATCACCTGGGAGATAAGAATTATTGCTTATATGCATAATTATTGACAGTGTTATTATTATTTGGGTATGTATTTAATTTATTCTCGTATGCAGTCTCCAATATTTTTGCAGCTGATTTAACTAGCTCTTTTTCATTTAGCATTTTATAATCTAAATTAAAACTGCAAAATGATGGCCTGTATTGATGAATAATGATATTTAGAAAAAGCTTTGATGCTACCCTATCTTCTTTATACAAAAACTCAGTTATTCTTTTATATTCTTGCCTTCTTTCATAAACAGTTACATCATCATATTTTGAAACCTCTCTACCAGGTATTCTATTGATATTGTATGCTTGTACTGTAGGTAATCCGAAGTTGATAGTGTATAGCCATCTAAGTCTCAAAGCAAGTCTATGCTGTTTAAAACTAATTAGACCAATTTGTAAACATAAATCGATTGGCTCTACAGTAGAATTCTTATTTTGAATAAAGTCATGATAGATTTTTGGTCTGCCTTTTTTAATCATATTGAATTTTTACTTTGTTTTACTTAAGTGTAATCAATTTTTGATGACCTTGGAAGTACATTATTATCTAAGTTTATTGGTTGACTACAAAAATTCGTAGTGATATCATCCACAATGAATTTTAAAAGTCAATTTTTCAATATGAATTTTCTCGTAGTAAAAGCTGTGCACATAATTGCAATAATATGTTGGATGGCAGCATTACTTTATTTACCAAGGCTTTTTGTATATCACTCATCACATACTAATAATGAGGAAATAAATAAGCTTTTTTGTTTAATGGAAAAAAAACTCATAAATATCATTATGCATCCAAGTATGGCTATATCACTAATTACAGGAACTTTGATGTTACATCTTGATATGTCATATATGAATTTTTGGTGGATGCATTTGAAGTTGATTTGTATAGTACTGTTAATTTTAACACATAGGTATTTTATGTCTTTACATCATGCTTTCGTTGAAAGCAGAAATGAAAAGAATGAAATGTTTTTTAGAAAAATCAATGAAATGCCAACGGTTCTCATGATAATAATAGTTTGTTTAATTGTTTTGAAGCCATAGTGGGAATCTAAATGAGTATAGAAAGGTTATCTGTTGGTATAGTTTGTGGTGGGCCATCACCTGAAAGAGGTATATCTCTCAATTCAGCTAGATCTTTGATGGATCACCTTGATGCAGCTGGATTTGATATCAAAGTAATTTATGTAAATACAAATCTCGAATTCTTCTTGATAGAAAAAGGGCAGCTATATTCAAATACTCCATCTGACTTTGATTTTAAGTTAAAAAAATATGGCGAAAAGTTAAAATCACCAATGAGTACTCTTAAGAGTTTTGATATTGTATTTCCTGTTATACATGGAAAATATGGTGAAGATGGTACCCTACAAAAGCTTCTAGAAGATAATAATATTAGATTTGTTGGTTCATCTAGTGAGAGCTGCCGTACAATGTTTAGTAAGAGTAATGTAAATGCAGTTTTAAAAATCAATGGTTTCGACACTACTGAGTTAGTAAAAATTGATATAGATAAACCAAACTGGGATTCAGTTGAAACATTAGTCAAAAGACGATCAAAAGTTATAGTTAAACCTAATAGCTCTGGCTCATCGATATGTGTGTATTCTGCTTCAAATTTAGATGAGGTAAAGGAGTCAGTTAAGATGATTAAGATGATTGATGATATAGCTGTTGTGGAAGAGTTTTGTGAAGGTCGTGAATTCACAGTAATCGTATTGCAAAATCGTGACCCAGTTGCATTAGTACCAACTCAGATAGAAATATTATCTGAAAACAAAATCTTTGATTATAGAAAGAAATATTTACCAACAAATTCAACCAGATGGTTTTCTCCTCCTAAATTTAGTAAGGCAGTCACACAATATATTATGCAAAGCGCTGAAAGGATCTTTGAAATTTTTAAGATGCATGACTTTGTGCGAATTGATGGATGGGTCTTAAATGATGGAAGAGTTGTGTTTTCAGATATTAATCCAGTCTGCGGCCTTGAGCAAAATAGTTTCTTATTTCAGCAGTCTGCTTGGGTTGGCATGAGTCATAAAGATGTTTTAAAATTGATTCTTAAAAGTGCCTTTGATCGCTATCAAATTACAATGCCTAAAAGTGAATCAATAGTAGGTAAACAAAAGGTTTTTGTAATATTTGGTGGGAATTCAGCTGAAAGACAAGTGTCTCTTATGAGTGGTACAAATGTTTGGTTGAAACTTCTCAATTCAAAATATTACCAACCAATTCCTTATATGCTTGATGACAATAGTTTATGGTTTTTGCCTTATCAATATACAATGAGCCATACAGTTGAAGAGATAAAGCATAATTGCACTTTTGCTTCTGAAATTATGGATGGATTAAAGGATTATATACAGAATATTCAACAAAGACTTGATATCAGATGTGACCTTGCTATGCCATACAAAATGAGTATGGATGAATTTTTACAAGAAGTGAAATTAAATCAAGGATTAGTATTTATAGCTCTGCATGGCGGTATAGGAGAAGACGGTACAATCCAAGCATTATTGGAAAAAAATGATATAAGATATAATGGATCTGATTCAGAAGCCTCAAAACTTTGTATGAATAAATATGAAACAGGTAGGTTTTTAGTACAAAGTACAGATATAGAATTATTACCTAAAATCCTCTGTAAAGTCCAAAACTCTCAATTAATTCTTGTACAAGATCATAATAACAAAGAGGTTACTTTTAATTTTCTGTTAAGTGAATTGAAATCAAATACATTTATTATCAAGCCATGCAATGATGGATGTTCTGCAGGCGTTATAAAAATAGCATCACAAAAAGATCTTGATCAATATGTAAAATCCATATGTAATGGTGATTCAGATATAATTTTGAAAAATGATTATGATCAAGATAATATTGTTGAAATGCCTCAATATGGAATTTTGAAGGAATATATTATTGAGTCATTCATTGAAGTTGATAAAATTCAGGTATTAAATGATCAGTTAGTAATCGATAAGAAAAATGGATGGGTTGAGATGACAGTTGTGGTAACTGAAAGTCAAAATGTTTATCATTCCTTGAATCCAAGCATTACCATTGCTAGCAACACGATCTTGACAATTGAAGAGAAATTCCAAGGGGGTACTGGTATTAATCTCACACCACCTCCTGAAGAGATTATTTCATCACAACAAGTAGAACTCATTAAACGAAACATTGAACTTATAGCAAGTAGTTTTAAATTAAAAGATTATGCTAGGTTAGATATCTTTTTTAATAGAATGACAAATAAGCTAATTCTAATTGAGATTAATACATTGCCTGCATTAACGCCCTCTACAGTACTTTTTCACCAGTCTTTATCTGAGGTCAATCCAATGTATCCTTTAGATTTTCTAGAGTCTTTAATAAGTTATTAACAATATTCCAAAAGTGATAAAACTATGATATAAATATCATCAGTGCTGGTATGTACAATCAGTAAAACAATATAATAATTTATAATAAAATCTGGAAAAATGTCCAAAAAATCTAAAGGCTCAAAAAACGATGCGAAAAATCGTAACAGTAGAGCTGCGTTGAGAAGGTTCATGGGTGAAGAAGTAGAGCCAATAATGTATGACGGTAGCGCTTTTAAACAAGGTAGATATATAGCTGCAAGATATAAAGACAAAACTAAAGGTGAAGGATTGATAGTTGATGGTGCAGGAGTTCCTATTCCTTATGCAAGATGTCAAACATCTGGAACTGCTTAATTACTTTGAATTATATTTTCTCTACAATTAAAATAATCTGTAGAGGATTATAGTGCCTTATTGAATACTTTACTGAGCTAAAAAAATTTTATACTTGCTCAGGAATCTAGAGCACCTTTTTTCCATTCATATATAAATCCTATTGCGAGAACAAAGATAAATATCATCATTGATATAAATCCTGTCATGCCTATATCTTGTAAGACAATTGCCCATGGAAAAAGAAAGGCAATTTCGATATCAAATATTATGAAAAGCATTGATATCAGATAAAATTTCACATCAAATTGCTTACTTGTTTTATCAAAACTTTTGAAACCACATTCATACTGAGAATTCTTTTCTGCATATGATTTTTTTAAACCAGTGAAAATTGGTATCAAGATTATTACAGTTCCTAAAAACATTGCCACTCCTATTAATAACAGAACTGGAAGATAGGCACTGATAATGGCTTCATCGAGCATAAATAGGGGTGATTTTTGATTTTATATTTGTTTAAATTGTATCACAAAGCAATGTTTGTATGCAATGAATTTTTTCGGTAGCGAAGGAGGGACTCGAACCCACGACCTCCGGATTATGATTCCGCTGCTCTAACCAGCTGAGCTACTTCGCCAAAATTTATTTTTTGTTGCAAAATGTTAAATTGCACAAATCACTTCGCCAGTATAAGAGAAAGTGGAGGTTTTTGCAAGTACAATGATATAATTCAGTCACAAAATTTAGTGTTGAGAGAATTTTTTTTACTATAACTGCAATTTTTTTAGATTATATAAAATATCTATTTTTATTGCAATACTTTTTTGAAACACAGTAGTATATTTCTATAGTGCATATCTATTGTCGCGAATTAATATACTTGTACTTTCAAATATGTGATGTTATTATTAAATATAAGGCAGTAGATCACTACTTAGTTTTTTTATTGAATAGATTTTATGTAAGTTTTTTACATAAATATATGTCATGTCGAAATGCAAAAATAACAGCAAAAACCAAACAACAGCTGCTATTTTTGTTATGAGAAGTTTTTTATGCTTTTTTGGAAACACACAAAAAACACTTGTATCATAACATATGAGTACTCAAGATTCAACAAGTAATAAAAAATATTTCAAAGCTCTAGAATTTAGTGCTGTGAACTCATTACTAAAGTCAACATGTAATAATCCAATCTTTGGAGGAAATCATGATAAAACTCTTAAATATGTAGAGAATCAAGGTTTTTCTAGAGATGATTTTTATAAAGTTTATAAGGAAATCCAAGGTAATGCTTTTTTAAATAATAGAGATAATAAAAATTTTTTAGGGAATATATTATCTGATTTTTTAGGGAATTCTCTTAGTCTATTTATTGGTGCTTTTGGATATTCTAATATCACTAAAAATGTTTTTGCACTTGGTGCATTTGGTGGTTTAATCAACCTTCAAGTACAAAAATTTCTAATCAAAGAGTCAACTTTTTTAGATTTTATTTTTGGTGCTATGTCGACTATGCAAGGTATTTATATTGCGCAAGATATAGCTTTAAAAGATTCTGAAAAAGAACTATTTGATGATGATATTAATGATATTTACCTACAAAGCTCTGTAGAAGATGAATATATAGACTGTTGAAAATTAAATTTATCTAGACATGAAAATAAAATATTGTTATCATTGTTTTAGAGCAAATAACAATAAAACGCATTTTTAAAATACATTTTTTATTAAGTTATTTCTAGGACAAAGACACTTTAACAGCTTAATTTTTCAATTAAATTTATGGCAAAAAATTTTAAACTACACAAAATAGCATTAGTTGGTAGTGGTAATATAGGTGGTACTTTAGCACATATAATTGCATTACAGCAGCTTGGTGAGGTAGTATTGCTTGATAGAACAAGTCTTGTGGCACAGGGTAAAGCACTTGATATTTCACAATCACTTGCAGTATATGGACAAACAGTCAACATCGTTGGTTCTGCAGAATATGAAGAAATTGAAGGTGCTGATGTCGTGATAATAACTGCTGGCATACCTAGAAAACCAAACATGAGCAGAGATGATCTTTTAAATATAAATGCTGATGTTATAAAAAGTGTCGCTGAAGGTGTAAAAAAATATGCTCCTAATGCTTTTGTTATCGTCATTACTAATCCATTAGATGCTATGGTCTATACTTTTCAAAAGCATAGTGGGTTACCAAGTAATAAAGTTGTAGGTATGGCTGGAATATTAGATTCTTCAAGATTCAAGCACTTTTTAAGACTAGAACTAAATGTTGCAGAAAGTGAAATTGATACAATGGTTTTAGGTGGGCATGGCGATACAATGGTACCACTTATAGGCTGTACATCAGTTGGTGGAATTCCTTTGAAACACTTTTTAGATAATGGTACGATTTCAGCTAAAAGATTAGAAGAGATTATTCAACGCACACGTGATGGTGGAGCTGAAATCGTCAAGTTATTACAAACTGGTTCAGCATACTACGCACCTGCAGCTGCAGCGATAGAAATGATGAAAGCTTATCTACTCGATCAGAACAGATTATTGCCTTGCTGTGCATATTTAAATGGTGAGTATGGTTATAAAGATTTATGTGTAGGTGTACCAGTTGTGATAAATGCACAAGGTATTGCAAAGGTTTTAGAGCTGAAGTTATCTGATGATGAAAGAGCGCAATTTAACAATTCAGTAGAATCTGTGAAAAATTTAATAAATGCTTTGAAAGTATAAGATTTATAAAAATTTTTTTGTTGCATAAATTGACTTTTATGATTATCATTAGATGTGTGGTGATTCAAAAAAAATCAAAACTATAAACTCAATCTTTAAGCGATTAAACTAGTAGTAACATAATTTGTAGTAAAAACTTTTTATATGGCAGTAACTTTAAATGAAGTAAGATTAATAGGCAATGTTGGAAAAGATCCTGATATAAGAAGTACGCAGGATGGTAAAGAAGTTGCTAGCTTTACTCTCGCAACATCTGACGTTTGGAAAGATAAAGTGACAGGTGAAAGAAAAGAGAGAACTGAATGGCATAAAATCGTTGTATTTATCCCGCAGCTTGTTTCAGTAATAAAATTACATGTCAAAAAAGGTACAAGGCTTTATATTTCTGGCTCATTACAGACAAGGAAATGGCAAGATCAATCTAATGTCGATAAATACATAACAGAAGTGTTATTACAGTCTCATGACAGTAAACTCATGCTGCTTTCAAATACAAACAAAGATGAGAGTTATACAAAGCCTGAAGATGAGGATGATATACCATTTTAAAAATCAGAAAATTGTATTTTTCTAGTATCGATGTGCAATTTAGAATTTAACTACAACAGCCTGGCGAGATTTATTTGATGCAGTAACCGCAAACGCATCATTGATTTTCTCAAATGAATACTCTGCAAACTCTATGTCTAGAGGTGTTTGGCTAAGCATTGCAAATACCTCATCTACTGTAAGAATCAACTCACTTCTGATGTTTTTATAATCAATAAGAGATGGGATAGTGAAAAACAGGGACTTTGCAGCTATGATCTCAGTTGGAACACTTTGCATCACATTTAAATAATCCACAATAACACCTGAAACAGTAAGTGCTTCACCTACTTTATCAATAGGCATTGGTGATAATCCAGGGTAATAAACATGACATCCAACGTTTTTAGTTGCACTTAGTATTTCTTTGACCACAGCATCTCCAGTGGACTTTATTACTACATCGCAGACATTAGGTGAAATTTCTGTTTCCTCAGATGTAACTCCGACAACAAATGCACCGCGTTTTTTTGCCATCCATCCAATTGCAGATGAGGTGGCAGTATGGATATTATCTATGAGAGCATTGATACCACCTCTTATAATAAATGCACGCACTGCAATCATGTGTGCAAGACACCCACGATATAAAACTGCTGCAGATGTATTAGAGCTTATATTTGATGGTATTTTAACTAGCTTTCTGTGATCCACAGCTTTATACTCAGAATATGACCCGGTCTCAGTAAAATACGCGACTCTATCTCCGCGATTTAGCCATGTTACATTGGTACCAACCTTCATAACCTCACCACATGCACTGCATCCTAAATTTTTCAACTTACGTACTTTTCCATCAACAACATCAATTTCATTCACTGCAATTGACAGATTTTTTAGCAATACTTGATTCGGTTCTAAATTTTCATTTACTGTCTCAGTTTTTATTGAAAAAGTACCTTCATCAGAATTAAAAATTGCAATTTTTGACAGCATTTTGTACTTTGAATTAAATAATTTAAACTTTCATGATTTCTTTAGACTTAGTATCTAAGATCTCATCAGCTTTTTTTGTATAAATATCAGTAGTTTTTTGGATTTTTTCAGACAGATTTTTCAGTTGATCTTCAGAAATACTTTTATCTTTTTCCATCTTTTTAAAGCTGTCAATTGTATCTCTTCTGATGTTTCTAACAGAAATCTTAGCCGACTCACAATACTCACTAGCTTTTTTTACAAGCTCTTTTCTTCTCTCTTCTGTTAAATCAGGGATAGGTACTCTGATTATACTTCCATCAGCTGAAGGGTTTAAACCTAGATCAGAATCTCTAATAGCTTTCTCTACAGACTTAGCGAGGCCTTTATCCCATACTTGTACCACTAGTAGTCTTGGCTCAGGTGCAGAAACATTCCCAACCTGATTAATAGATGTAAAAGTCCCATACGATTCAACTTTAACAGAATCTAAAAGTGATGGAGTGGCACGACCTGTTCTCAAGCTGTTGACATTATGTTTCATTGAATCAATGCTTTTGGTCATCCTACTTTCCATTTCGGTAAAAAGATTTTGAATATCTTGTTCGGAAGCTGGACCTGACATAATTTAAAAAAATAAGTTAATTTATTTATTGTTTAATATTTTCATGTGTACTATACATTCAAACTATTATTCTCACAAGAAATCTTTTTTTAATCATAAAAAATATGCACAGTATCAATTCAGAAAGTGAATTATCAAAAATAATGATTGAAATGCATCAGAAGCCCTTCAGAGCTAAACAAGTATGGGACTGGATATACAATAAAGGGTGTAAGGATTTCTCACAAATGAGTGATTTACCAGCTGATTTACGTGAAAAGCTGTCTACAACAATAAAAATACCTCGCCTGATCAATAATAAAGAGATGGTTTCGAAAGATGGCACTATGAAGTGGTTACTCGCACTGGATGATAAAAATGAAATAGAAACTGTTTTTATTCCAGAGTTAAAGAGAAGCACAGTATGTGTGTCATCTCAGGTTGGTTGTACACTAACATGTACTTTTTGCCATACAGGTACTCAGCCACTTGTTAGAAATCTCACAGCCAATGAAATAGTTTCTCAGGTAATGCTTGTAAAAGATAAGATTGAAGATTGGCCAGCATCTAATGAAAAAAAGCTCACCAATATAGTTTTTATGGGTATGGGAGAGCCAATGCTAAATTATGAAAACGTTTCAAATTCTATTAAAATTCTGATGAATGAAAATGGATTAAGATATGCTAGAAGGCGTATTACAGTTTCAACATCTGGTTTGTTACCACAAATAGAAATGATGGCAAAAGATCTCAGAGTGAAGCTTGCAGTATCATTACATGCGGTTAATGATAGTTTACGGAATGAATTAGTACCAATCAATAAAAAATATCCAATAAAAGATTTGATGGCAGCTTGTAAAATGTATTCTAATGCTACAGGAAATGATAGAATAACTTTTGAATATGTAATGCTTGATGGTGTTAATGATAGTGATTATGATGCTAAGTCATTGGTCGGATTACTAAGAAATATACCATCAAAAGTTAATCTCATTCCATTTAATCCTTGGCCAGGCTCACCATATAAGTGCTCATCAAAGGAAAGAATAAGGAGATTTGCTGAGATAGTAGAAAGAGCTGGATATATGGCCCCAGTAAGAGTGACACGAGGACAGGATATAATGGCAGCCTGCGGTCAACTCAAATCTGAGAGTTTGAAAGTTAGAAAATCTAAAATTAGCTAGGATTGTATGGCTTCTTTTTGAAATGCCTATGTTGAAATCCTTCTTTATCTTTCTTAAAGTTTTTTGCAGCAGATAAATTGATAATAGTTAAGAATGCAAAGCCGCTTATGCATATAACTGATGCCAGATACACATTATTGTATTCTATAAACATCAAAAATGTCGTATAAATTATCAAAATAGCTAATGTAGCGCTTAAAAGCTGTCCGAATCTATGAATCCTTGTAATATTTTGTATTTTGCGTATTGCCAATTTATGTCTATGTTCTTGCTCCTTCAATATCATTGAGCTGAGCTTTTCAGTGATGCCAGGTGATATCTCTTCATAGCTCTCTAATGTTGTTGGATGTGGTAATATAGATATATTCCTTACAGTTTTAGTTACATTACTAAGCTGGTTCTTATGATCGAAATAATCAGAATGCTTATCACTTTTAGTTTTGTAAATTTTTCTCTCTTTTTGCATTGTTTTTCTCTATTCTCATTATTGTTTTATTGATATCAGTACATATTTCAGCTTCAATACTACTTTTGTTCCTTATTGTATTTAATTTCCATACATTTGGAAAAATTCCCAGAATATTTAAAAATGATTTTATAGATTGATTAATTATTTTTATCATTTGTTGTTTATCTTAAGGCTTTAATTTAAATTATAGCATCATATGAATACTACTAAACAATTGAAACTATTGAAATTACTAATATTTTTTATATACTTGCATTCTCCTTATATCATATAATTTTCTGCTTTCGTAGCTCAGCTGGATAGAGCATCGGATTCCTAATCTGAAGGTCGCAGGTTCGAATCCTGCTGAGAGCACCATGTCGGAAGTGGTATTTGTAAAAGCGATTCAATTCCGTGTGAGAGACTCAGTTAGCTCTGGTTCTAAATTTTGGTAAGTGCCCGATACGTATTTCGAGTCTTAACAGTGAATGTTTAGCTGTTACAGTGATATGAGGTGGTTTTAATTGTATTCAAAAAATCATATGAAAAAAAATCTCCTCTTTTGTGTACTAATAATGAGCATTTTCTATCAAGCACATGCTGCGGATAGTAAGCCAGATCTGAATGCTTTGCTCAGTGCAGCTGAAAAAGGCGATAAACAATCTCAATTAGAATATGGAAAAGCAATACTCAATGAGTCCAGAGATAAGGCTGCATTATGGATTCAAAAGTCAGAAGATCAAGGTTCTGTTGAAGCTTTGTTTTGGTTAGGCTATGCAGGTTTGGGGAAAGAACAGCCTATTTTTTATTACAAGAAAGCCCGTGAAAAATGGTCCCCTAAAGAATATAATGACTTCATGGCTACGATTTTTTTTGGTGCTCGTTATTTCCACGATCATGTTTAGGGAACAAACCATTGAACGCTGTTATGAAGCAGGATACCCTACTATTCCTTCTTCCGACCAACCAACATCTGAAGAAATCACTGCTTTTAAAAATTCTAAGGTGGATTGTTTATTATTCCAAGCAGGGATAGGAAACAAGCAAGACTGGAACAGTTATCGCAAATGCATATTGTCGCAAGATGCAATTGACGACAATGATCTTGCAGAAATTTATGCTAATGGTTGGGGTGTAAAAAGAAACTCTAAACTAGCAATTGCTTTCGTTTGTCATGGCAATTCTGTCGTAGCAGAACTTGAAGGTATGATCGATACTCTCTATTCAACAAAAGATGATGAGCACTTAAAAAAGGAGTTCGACTTCTGTAATCACATCACCAGCAGCATAAGCGGTGCAATCTGTGAATCAAAAGATGAAGCCATTGCCGAGAAAAAAAGAGAATTGGAGTTTTTGACTCTGACATCTCAGTGGACTGAATCGCAAAAAAACACATTTCGTGCTCTCCAAAAGACCGCCAGTGATTTTTTCTTTGCACATACATTCTATGAGCAATCTACATATGGAACTGCTAGATTACAAATTGCTATTAGTAAAAAAACCAAATTAAAAGATGCATTTTTACAAAATATTAAAACGTTTGAGTTAGGTAAAATGCCTAATGATACTAATTTTATAAAGGTTGATAAAGATCTAAATACTCTGTATTCTCAAATCATGAAGCAAACTGAAATTCAGGAATCTGGAACATATGGAACTA
Source organism: Candidatus Fokinia solitaria (assembly GCA_943325105.2). Classification (GTDB taxonomy): domain Bacteria; phylum Pseudomonadota; class Alphaproteobacteria; order Rickettsiales; family Midichloriaceae; genus JALQUO01. Next base: position 73,327 of record CALPOD020000002.1, read on the forward strand.
TCACAAAAGCAGAAATCAAAGCAACGCAACGAAAATGGATAAAATACCGCGATGCTTGGATAAAATTTGTTGAAATTAAATATCCAGATCATTCCTCCGATGTATGGAAAACATGGCTTACTAAACAGCGCATTAAACAACTAAAAGTAATTTGTTGTCACGAACTAGCTTGTATATACTCAACAAATTCCAGCTTGAATATTGCCTAGAGCATGAGTCTTTTCAATCATTTGTTTGTATTTTTACAACATAAATGCCTCTGTTGAAAATCTCAGATTCTTTATTGTTTGTATCGTATCTTAATGCATGTCATACTTAACTTGTATACCAAACAACAATACAAATAAAATATGAGTAACATAAATACAACTGATAAAAATTTGCAATCTTCTGCAATAGAACTTGCAAAAGCAATTAAATTCCTCAAAACAAAATGTCATCATCTTACTGCAGATGAGTTTTCATCTATAGTTGAAATGACTTGTGTACCAACAGACTCTCAATTACATGCAATTAGAGAGATCTTTGATAGGGAGGACAGTTACTATAGTCCTGATTTTCCTCATAAAAAAGAAATCTTTGATGGCCAGTTTGACCCCAGAGAAAAGCACTATAATACTGATTTTCTTAATAAAATCATTAGATCTTATGACCGAGCAGATCTAGATAAATTAGAAAATGTTTTTTCTGAAAGAGAATTGAGAGATTTTTATAAACTCATGGTTGCTATAGAATTCATCTCTGGACATGGTATTTCAGTAAATCAAGCAAAGAGCTTTGTATTATTGAATAAATTATATAAAGACATATCAGAAAATGACTTAGAGATTGGTAGTTTTGATATTTCAAAACAACAGGCTTTCCTTATAGGTCTTTATTCTCTATCTGTTAGACCAGATGTAATACTGAAACTAATAACATTAAAAGGTATTACTGAATTGGATATCAAAAATATTCTAGAGAATAAGATTACAGAGACTTCATTCACTGATGAGCAAAAAGAAGCCATAAAAGAAGCTACAAGAAAATATATAAGTAATAGATTCCCACTTGAACCAAAAGATATACTTGAAATATCAACATGGGATGAACACAAAGTAGATTTTCATGTAATACAAACATTATCTTCAATAATTAACAAGGTTTTTCCTGAATCACAGGATTTCCTTCCATGTTTACAAGCAGACACAACAATAGATTTATCTAAAGATTTTGAAGTTCTTGGAACAATAAAAATGATAGTAGGTGATGATAGTCCATTTGGTAAATTAGAGCCTAAAAAGTTAGGTGCATTAATTCTTGCTGCAAGACATATCAATCCTGACTTCAAAGCTTGGGAATCTAAAGATACTGAGAAGCTTGGTGCGTTCATTAAGAGCAAACTCACAGCGGAGCAGATGGCAGTTTTTCACAAGCTAATAGAGAATGATAAAATACCATTAGAAGACATGCAAGCTATTGGAGATTTTACTAAAAGTAATCCTTCTATTACTTTGAAAGAAATAATAGAAAGCATTGCAAAGAGTAGTCCTAAGCAAGATATAAGATTATCAGATGGGAGTATAATGCAAGGTGTGTCAGAAGCAACTATAGAGGCTGCAAAAGATCCAGAGAGTTCTTTATCTAGTGAGCCAGAGGCAGGTGCTGCGATGGGAAACTGTTTTGGAATAATAAACGTTATGTGTTCCGCTAAACCAGAAGAAAGTCAGGTAACTGCAGAAATAACAAACTCTCAAGTAAAGGTTGATCCAATGCAGTTTGAAAGGTTGTTGAAATCAGAGTTTTTTGCTATGAAACCTGATTTTAAAAGTGTTGTGGGAGCTGCAGAGAGTGTAAGAAAAGCATTTAACCCTGATTTACCAAATGCAAAATCATTATTTATAAAAATTATAGAAAATAAAGTATTTGATATAGGCAACAAGTGTATTGTCTTTGATGCATTGACAAATTTAATCGGCCTAGCAGAATCAGATGATGATGCAATTCCTCCAGTGCTCATACAAGGCTTAGGTTTATTTAAAGATATTAATCCAATAACACCAATACTCGATTTAAGTGATAAATGTAAAGTAGAAGTAGGTTTCATGCATGCATTGGTTATAACAAGTGGTAATGGTTATAATACATGTGAAGCTGATAATAGAGATTTCAAACATTTAATCAAAGCTGCAATTGAAATAAAAAAATATATTAATTCTGAAGATTCAGATAACGAAAAAGTTATCATGGATAATGCAATAAGAGCTGCGGTAAATGAAGAAGGTGCACAAGGAGTAATAAATGCAATCGTGTGTACAGATAAGGATAAGGATGGATTCTTTAGTAAACTTTTAAATGCTGTTGATGAAGTAGTGTGTACTGTAGATCAAAAAGTTGCAATGGCTAAAACTCCAATATGCAATGAATTTGAGATTATGAAACATCAAAAAGTATCTGATGTATTGATAATAGCAGGATTATGTAAAGTTATTTCAGATGAATTCCCTTGGATATCTAAAGCTTGTGCAGTTATTAAAGCTACAGTGACGAAAAATGATTCTCCTCAAGTAATCAATAATGTTGCAAGAGCTATTTTTGAAAAAGTTTGTGATGTTAACCATGAAATGGTGCCTCCTGTAATATGCAATAGGGTTGAGGCTTTGATTACACCTAATAATCAACTTCCTTTACAGCCTAACTGTGATATGGATTATCAGGAAGATAGACCATTAAAAGATGTAATAAAAGCTGCGTTCGAGTTATTCGTAAGAAAAAGAGTGTTTGATCAAGACACAAAGATTATAACATCATCAGACAAAGCTGACGGTCGTATGACTATTAACAAAAGCGTAATTTCTACTTTGATACCTGAAGATACACTATTGATTAACGCACAAGGTATTGTAGCTAATGATAAATGTGTGATGATAAATAAAGTATTTACACTGAATGATACTTCTAATCTAAAAAAATTGGATGTTAAGGTTACTTATGATGATCATGCAAAAGTTATCATTAAATGTAATGATCAGACAGCTGACTTTACATCACCAAATTATCCTATGACGTTCGATAAATCAATTAGTTGTGATACATCAAAAATCAGTTCTATGGATGGCACAATGGATATACTAAATCCTTGTTCATCAATATCGATTGATTATACTCTTTTAGTAAGTGGTCTGGGATCACTAGAGATTGAATTAGGTGCAAACTGATAATTCAGATCAATACCACAAAGTATTTCTGCTGAGTTTTATTACTCAGTTGAGATACTTAACTCAATCTCTTCTTGACTTACATGCGAAAATTGTGATATTGTCTGTGCATAAAATTAAATTTGTAAAAAAAATTCAAAAAAATTATGTACAGCATAATTGAACAAGGTGCCAAGCAATACATGTGCATTGTTGGACAGGTTATCAAAGTTGAAAAAGTCGAATGTCCGGTAGGTGAAGAATTCACTGTTCAAAAGGTTTTATGTGTAGATGGTGATCAGTCAACCTCTTCTATCGTTAAAGCAAAAGTATTATCTCATGAAAAGACAGATAAAGTTATAATCTTCAAAAAGAAAAGAAGACATAATTACCGTAGAAAAAAAGGTCATAGACAAAATATTTCTGTTATCAAAATCACTGAAATCAAAGCATAAACGAAATTAATTTTTAAAACACAATGGCAACGAAGAAAGCTGGTGGTAGTACCACGAACGGTCGCGATTCCGCTGGTCGTAGACTAGGAGTAAAAAAATTTGGTGGTCAAGTCGTTATACCTGGCAACATAATCATCAGACAGAGAGGCACAAAATACAAAGTTGGTGAAAATGTAGGGATTGGTAAAGATCATACAATTTTTTCACTTGTAACAGGCAGAGTAATGTTTTCACATAAGAAACACAACGGATTCGAAAGAACTTTTGTACATGTGGTACCTGCATCAGAAGCTGCTTAAAAAATAGCTCTTATATACCTGCAGTAAAAGAGAGTATCCATTTACTGCATTGATTCTATCTCCCTGTTTATCTTTACAGTCTTTAATATCCCAATTATTTCCTGATTATTCGTATTGATTGCAATTTGCATAGGTACTTGTTTTTTCTTGTTTGATACATCTAATCTTGCACCATTATTTAAAAGCAATGATATCATTTTTGCATCTTGACATTTTATAGCTATTATTAAAGGAGTATCGCCATCAATACCAATATCATCCTTAATATCGACTTTAGCTCCATGTTGTAAGGCATATTGAACAGCATCATATGCGCTTAATCCTACAAAATCTATGAGTGCTTTATTAGCATCTTGATAATTTGCAGCCATTATTGTTGCTGTATTTTTCATACTTTGCTTCATATATTCAGCTGCTCTATTACCTTTTTTATCTCTGATAGTAGCGTCTATCCTTGCAGCAAGTAAAACTTCTATTGCTTGTGCATTGTCAAGACTAGCTGCGACATGTAATGCAGTCTGTCCTTGAAGGTTTGTTTTTTGTAAATCAGCACCATTCAAAATCAATGATCTTAGTGCTTTTATCTTGTTATATTTGATAGCATACATTACCGGCGTATAACCATTTGATATTTCTTGAGCATTGATGTTCGCACCACTTTGAATAAGAGACTTGATACCTTGTATATCATCACTCTTTACAGCTGAAAACAATAAATCAGTGTATTCATTTTGATAGAAAACCTTTGGTAAATGTCTATTATTCTCACCATATTGCTTTTTGCTAATGGTGGGTGGTAATATAACGTTTTTATGATCATAGATAGGCCTATTATACAACTCAGTATCAAACATTACCTCTTCTATAATTATTTCTTCTTCTACATCCCTATCATCTTTTATACTGTCTTTTGTGTGTACATAATCTTTAAGGGGTTTTATTTCATTTTTATTTTTCTCATTTAAAATATTGTTTTTTTTTACTCCTACAACACTCTTTGCACTTGATTTTGTTGACTTATCATCTGAATCTAACTTAGGAGGTACAGGTATTGATACATGTGAATCAGATGCTTTGACATCGTTTGTCTCATTATTTACCTT
>CALPOD020000003.1 GCA_943325105.2 Candidatus Fokinia solitaria
CTTTTGCTTCTATAATACTTTTAGTATATTTACCAAGGACTGTCTTAGTTTTAACTTGTTCTTTATTCTTAAATAAATCAACTATTGCATAATAGACTGTTGAAAGAAAATCCATAATTCCTAAATCTGGCATTGAACTTTCCTTAGAACTATTAGCTCTTGCTTTTACTTTATCTAAAACACTGTTAAATTTTTTATTTTTGTCATCTGTGCTTTCATCAAGATTCAAACTATCAATACCACCCAATTTATTTTCTGTCTTAAGTTGTTTATAAACTTTAAATGCAATTTGATCAATATCTCTTTCAGAAAGGTTTGGATTTGATAATAGTTTAGATACTTGTGATATTGCTTGTTCTTGTATTTTCTCGGGTGTACATTCTTTCTGAGTTTCTTCAAAATTCCCTATCACTTCAGTTATATGTCGTGTTAGTATTTCTGGTCCTTTTGTAAACTTATCTTTCGTTTTTAATGATCCTACACTTTCAGACATTGAATCTAAAGATTCTTGAATAAAAGTTCTAACGTTTGGATCACCAGCATATTTCAATGCTACTTCGACCTGTGCACATTTTGTGCGTACATCACCAGGTTCTTCTGTAGAAAGAAATATGGATTCCCACTCTCTGCTTGTGATATCTTGTCTGTTTATAGAAATTTTATCTGAATTTAGATCTACAACAACGCTTGTAGCTTCAGTTGATAATATTGACTGCATATGTGGAGTAAGATAAGAAGGATTAAGCTCATTTGCTGTGTTCAAGAAGCTTTTTAATTCTTCACTTTTGCTTGGTATTCCACTTTGACTAAGCGATTGATTTACAGATCCTATGTGTAGTATTTCTGCTAAAAAAGCAGGATCACAAGAAAGAATGTCACTCACTTTACTACCTTCTTTTTCACTTATTGAACCAGGTTGTAATTTTGGAGTAGCTAAACCAGTTAAACTACCAACAAACGAACTTAAATCTGGTAAATATTTAAGTTTCTTTTCATCATATAAACCAAGACGTATATTAGATGTCATACAAAAAGCAGTAAGATAATTGTCACCAAATTTTGCAGAACTTGCATTCATTGCATCTATTGTTTTTTTAGCTAATTCAATATTGGAATCTGATTTCATATTCTCTTTTGGCAACGTGCCACTATTCACATCACGGAGTAATTGTATTCCATCTGCAAGATTTGCATACTTTGCCTTTTGTACTTCTGGAATATCTGCTGAAGTAGCTTTATCTGAATAGATTTGTTGTATCTTTTCAAGTGTTTTTAAAAGACTCTTTATTTCTCCTGTATTTTGCATAAGATTTTTGGTGACATTTGTTCTTTATATATTAAAAGTAACATAATATTGACTCAGCTTTCAATAGTTTTTTGATAATAAAGATTATTAAATAATTGTTAGCTATTGACAAAATTTGTCATTTTGATTGATATAATGATATGTTTGATTCCTAAAATTAATTTATAAAAAATTAAAAATAATTATTTAACAGAAATATGGAAAAGAAAAGTTTTGATGTTTTAGTCATAGGCGGTGGCCCAGGTGGATATGTGGCCGCTATAAGAGCTTCACAGCTTGGTTATAAAGCTTGTGTCATAGAGCAAGATAAACTTGGTGGCATATGCTTGAATTGGGGCTGTATACCAACAAAAGCTCTCTTAAGATCATCTGAGGTATATCATCTGATTCAAAATAGTAAGAAATATGGGATTGAAATTGAAGGTACAGTAAAAATTGATTTCAAAAAAGTCATAGAAAGATCTAGAGAAGTATCTGAGCAGCTTAGCAATGGAATCAAATCCTTAATGAAAAAAAATAATATAGAAGTGATTTATGGCTATGCGAATCTTATGGGTGAACAGGGAGTTTCAGTTCAAGTGTCTGCAGGATCAGCAATAGAACTCACAGGTAAACATATAATACTTGCGACAGGTGCAAGAGCTAGAATTTTATCGAATGTACCAATAGATAACAAATTTGTTTGGGATTACAAAGATGCCATGGTTCCTTCAGAGATACCTCAAGATTTAGTCATAATAGGTGCAGGGGCTATAGGTATTGAATATGCAAGTTTTTACAATGATATGGGTAGTAATGTCAGTGTCATTGAAGGTAGTCAAAGGATTTTAATGTCTGAAGATGAAGAAATCTCTGCTATTGCAAGGAAGGAATTTGAGAAAATGGGCATTAAAATAATTACAGATGCAAAAGTAGATGGATTTAAAATAAACAATGAAAAAGTTCATATCTCTGTAAATGGAAAAATTATGGAGTGCGATAAAGTAATTTCTGCTGCAGGTGTGATACCAAATACAGAAAATATAGGAATAGAAAACACAAAAATCCAATTGACTGATTCAAGACATGTAATCACAAATGAATGGATGGAGACAGATGAGAAAGGTATTTATGCTATAGGTGATATAACTCAGCCACCATTCTTAGCACATAAAGCAAGCCATGAAGCAGTTGTGTGTGTTGAAAAAATTGCCAACCTCCCAGGTGCTCATCCAATTCATAAAAAGAACATTCCTGGATGTGTTTATTCTAGACCGCAAATGGCAAGCATCGGCATGACTGAAAAAGCAGCAATAAGTGAAGGGTATGAGATAAATATAGGTAGATTCCCATTCATTGGTAATGGTAAGGCTATAGCAATAGGTGAACCGCAAGGGATGATTAAAACTATCTTTGATAAGAAAACAGGTGAGATACTTGGAGTACATATGATTGGCGCTGAAGTTACGGAATTAATAAGCAACTTTGCTGTTGCGAAAACAGCTGAGCTGACTGATATTGATATAATAAAATCAATATTTCCACATCCAACTCTTTCAGAAATGGTTCATGAATCAGTTCTTGCATCTCATAAAAATGCAATTCATATATAGATGAATTTTATTAAAAAAAATATATCAAAAATTAATAGTGATTGTGAATATGCAATAGCGCTGGGTAACTTTGATGGTATGCATTTCGGACATAGATGTGTCATTGATACTGCTAAAATCAAAGCAAAGCATCTTAACTGTAAAAGTGCAGTATTTACTTTTTGGCCGCATCCCAATAAAGTTCTGGCGCAGAAAAACTTCAATGATATCCTTTCATTAGAAGAAAAAATTGCTCTTATAAAGGAAATGGGAGTCGATGAGGTTTTCGTAATAGAATTCACACCAGATTTTTCTAAAACTACTGCAGAGGAATTTGTCAATCATTTATGTCAACAATTCAAAATAAAATCCATAACAACTGGCTATAATTTCAGATTTGGTCATAATAGACATGGCAATATCGAAACTCTACACAGACTAAAAAAACACTATGGATTTGAATTCAATACTATTAATCAAGTTTTAATTGATGGATCAGTTGTTTCATCATCTGTTCTCAGGAAATTTTTAGAAGTTGGTTGTGTGAATCTATTTTCTGAATTTACTGGTAAAAAATATACAATAGATTGTAACGTTTCAACTCACTATAACTCTGAAATTTTTAATATTTTCAAATCTATCAATTCAAAAGCAATATTTGCTTGTTTAAAAGATTATAAAGAGATCATATTACCAACTTCTGGAATATATTTAGTACAAATACAACAAATTTATTTCTGTCTATTTTTTGCAAACAATAAGGAGATATTTTTAATACCAATAAATAATCAGGAAATTAATTTAGGAGATTCTTGTAAAATCGAATTCCTACAGATAATAAAACAATATACAAATCTTGACAAAACCTTAGAAGCTGCATTATTAATAGATGCTTGTATAAAAGAAGCTACACAATATTTAGAATTTAGAAAAAAATCATGAAATCATTTATATCATTTTTATTAACTTTATTATGCTTTCAACAGACTGCATCATGTAATGAAGTCACATCTTCTATAGGAGATGAAATCACTATCCATTATCAAGGATTAGTAGAAGAAGGGCAGTTTGATGAAGGTGACTTGAATGTATTAATAGGTAGTAAAAAAACCGTACCTGGATTTGAAGATGCACTAATTGGCTTACAAGTTAATCAAGAGAAAACATTTCAAGTCACATTTCCACAACATTACCCTACAGTGACAATAAATGGTAAAGAAGTTCCTTTGGAAAATAGACAAGCAACTTTTGCAATTAAAGTAATCAAAATAGTAAAGATAAAATGAAGATACTACTGATAATCTTATTAGGAGTTATTTGCATTACACAAAATGTACATGCAGATAATGGTAAAAAAATTCATAAGATACTGGAGCAAAATTATCAAAAGTATTTAATTTTAGATGGATATAATGCTGAGGGGAAAGCAATTTTCTATGGAAATAAATTTCATAATAGAAAAACAGCTAGTGGTATCAGGCACTCAAAATATGCTTGCACTGCTGCAAGTGTTAAACTCCCTCTGATGTCAGTGGTAAAAGTTACAAATAAAAAGAATGGTAAATCTATTTCCGTACTTATTAATGATAGAGGTCCTTTTAAAACAAATGCAGTACTTGATCTATCAAAAGCAGCTGCAAATGCAATATCTTTGAGATCTACTGATAATATATTGATTGAATTTGATCTACAACAAACTCTTGAGTTAATTAAAAACACAAAAAAACTCAAGAATTTCGGAATTTAGTGTGAATAATAACTGTCTTGTATTTCGACAATCTTTCTATAAAGATATTGCATATCGTCAAGTGCTTCTTGAGAGTCATCTTCAGTTGAAAGTAAGCTCATACCAACTGTAGATGTAATTGGCATAAAATATTTACTAAATGCTTCTGGTTGATCAAATGTTATTGTCGCATCTTTAACTTTTATCTCTTTACCTTGCATCGCACTGACTAAAAATGATGCTGCAAGTGGCGATAGTAAAGTTTCCATAGACTTTTTACAAAATGAAAATAACTCAGAGGAATAGGATTTATCCCCTGACTTTTCTTGTGCTTTTATTTGCTGTCTAATTGCTAATATATCTTTATTTTTTACTGCGTTTTCAAACTCATCAGATTTGTAACTTTTCTTACTTTGTATCTTGAAATTATTAAACAAATTAGAAGCTACAAATGAACTCAAACCAACATCATCTTTTTGATTAGCAAGAATCTGTTGCCAAGAATTTTTTACGCTGTAATTTACAGCAGTTTTTGTAATACTTTTTGATGCTTTATCTATGTTTGACAGCAAATTTTCCATCACTTTTTGTGCTCGATAATCTTTTTCAAGCTCTATAAGTGTTCTTTCATCTATAGATGAGAATTTTGAAATTAATGCATGTTTAAAATCTTTTGTTGATTTCAAACCTATTCCTATATTTACACTAGATGTGATAGAAGCTTTAACAAAATCACTTGTCATACCACCCATATCCAATTTAAAATCATTTAAAAATTGACGCCCGCCACCTATCACAGTATTAATTCCAGCACCAACTAAAAGATCATTATATGGATTAACAGTACCATCACTCAATTCAAAAACTTTATCAGAAAATTCAATACAATCTTTTGTATTAGATCGCATTGAGTTAATTATATCTCCTGAGCCTAATAATTTACTTAAACCAAACAAACCTACACCAATTGCACTCGAAGTCAGAATATCAGATTTCAGCGTTGAATCTGTTGATTTTTTGATTCTATCATTCAATGATAATTTATATCCTGCATACATAGCACATCCTAACTTAGCAAGTTGATGCTCCTGATACACTCCATTTCCAATCATCACATCATCTATCAGGCTTCCAATGCTTATACCTGCAGCTCCAATAAGACTTTGGTGATTCAAATCTGAAAATGAAAGCATTTTCGTAAAAATCTCAGCTGAATTCCATAAAATATTTGCATTACCTTCCTTAGCTGCTTGCAAAGAAAAAAACTGAGATATGCCTATGACACCTTGTTTTAAAATCCTTGTTGTAGGTTCCATTGTTTATAATTTATATTAAATTCTATTGATTTATTTTTACCACAGAAATGTTAAAGTTTTATTAACACCTATATTTATAAAAATTCTAGTTAATTATTCTCAAGACACAAAATAAAAAAAATGTTAGAATCACGAATAAAAAACTTATTTTTATGCAAAAAATTACAATCATATATCACACGAGATTCCATAGTGTTGAGAAATTAGCTTCTGAAATAGCTTTAGGCATGAAGTCAGTTGATAATACTGAAGTGTCTTTAATACCTTGTGTTGAGGCCAAAAGCAGAATTACTGAAATAAATACAGCAGATGCTATAGTCTTCGGATCACCAACATACTTTGGATCAATATCATCTGAAATGAAAACATTTTTTGACAGCACAAGTGAGATATTTATGCATAAACTTTGGAAGGATAAAATTGCAGCTGCATTTACTCATTCAGGATCTCCAAGTGGAGATAAATTGATGACTTTGATGCAGATTATGATCTTTGCTATGCAGAATGGCATGATATGGACTGGCATGGATTTATTACCAAGTGAAAGCTATGTTCCAAATGAATGGTCTGATTTAGGCTCTGAATCATTAGAGGTAAACAAGCTAGGTTCATGGATTGGTTTGATGTCACAATCAGATGCAAGAAGGGGTATTGAAATATCTAAAAATGATTTTTTAACTGCAAGGCTTTTTGGAAAAAGAATAGCAACAATCACCAAACAAATGAAGAGCTAGACAATTTCCTTAGTTGAGATATAATGATGTAATCGACATCACTTAAAAAATTAGTAAAAATGGCACTGAAAAAAGGTCTTATTTTAGTTAAGCTTGTCAGCTCTGCAAAGACAGGTTACTTCAAAATCAGGATAAAAAATCCTAAAAAACTTCAGAAGAAATTATCATTCATGATGTATGATCCTGTTGTTAGAAAACATGTTTTATTTGAAGAGAAAAAAGCTTAATGTGTGAGCGAAATAGGTTTTGCACTGCAAGTTAGAAATATTAAGAAGAAGTTCAGCATCAGCGATATCAATTTCATTCTGAATGGAATAGATCTTGATATCAAGTCTGGTGAGAGCCTTGCAATCGTAGGGAAATCAGGGTCAGGTAAAAGTACACTCTTACAAATTTGTGGGCTTCTGGATGAGGCAACTGAAGGGAGTATATCAATAGATGATTCCTTATGTTCTGACATCTCAGATGATCAAAAAACACTCATCAGACGTCATAAAATTGGTTTCATATACCAATTTCATCATCTTTTATCTGAATTCAATGTACTTGAAAATCTCATAATCCCACAGCTAATTTGTAATATTGATAGTAAATCTGCAGAAAGTAATGCAATCGAATACCTCAACAAATTTCATTTAAAAAATAAAAAAGATTCTTACATACACAATCTATCAGGTGGTGAAAAACAAAGGATTGCAATAATACGGAGCATTATAAATCGGCCAAAAATTATAATTGCCGATGAACCAACTGGTAACCTTGATAATGCAAATGCAATGGTTGCTTTTGAACTTTTGAATGAGGTCTTAAAATATAGTAATGCTGGGATGATTATTGCTACACATAGCCTTGAAATGGCAAATTTGTGTTCAAAAATGATGGTTTTAGAAAATGGTGTTTTAAAATAAGAAAAGTATATGTCAAATCTGAAAATTGCCTTATGTCAAATATCATCTGAAGTTGGTAACATTTCAGGCAATGCAGAAAAGATTATCAAAATATATAATGAAACTGAGGCTGATCTAATAGTATTCCCAGAGCTTTTTCTTTCTGGATACAATTGTAAAGATCGTTTTTTAGATAAACAATTCATCGATGAGATTGCAGCACATCTTGATAAAATTATAAAAAATACAGATCAAAAAGCATTACTGATTGGAACCCCTGTTGGAAAAGATAATAAACTTTTCAATAGCGCCTTATTGATACAAAATGGAGAGATAAAAAATCAATATAACAAGAGGTTTTTACCAAACTATGGAGTGTTTGACGAACAAAGGTATTTTACATCAGGAGATGAATTCTCTACTATATTGGAAGTAAATAATAATAAAATCAGGATTTTAATATGTGAAGACTTATGGCACAATGATTTTGCTTTATCTTCACCAACAGAAGATTGTAGTCTGACAATTGCAATAAATACATCTCCATTTTCAGTTAATAAATTACAAAAAAGATTAAAAATAGCGAAAAGTTTTGTAAAAAAATATAAACAAGGATGTCTCGCATATCTTAATAGCTTTTGTGCACAAGATCATCTTGTATTTGATGGCGGATCATTCGTGATTGATAAAACCTGTGAGGTTTTAGTAGAGCCAATAAAATGGCAAGAAAAGGTTGCGATATTCGATTTAAATAACAGACCTAAAATCCCCTCATATCATATAGAAAAAACTGACATATTGAATTTAAATGACTCTGCTGCTCAAGATACATATTATGCAATTTTATTAGGATTGAAGGAATATGCAAAGTATTCAAAATGTAATAAATTTGTCTTAGGTCTTTCTGGGGGAATAGATTCAGCCTTGGTAGCAGTAATTGCAGCAGATGTATTTGGCGCAGCTAATGTGCTGTGTGTAGCAATGCCATCTCAATATTCATCAGAAAACAGTTTGAATGATGCATTTGAACTCGTACAACAAATTGGCTGTGAATTAATTACTGTACCTATTCTCGATATCAAAAAGTCTTTTGATGATGCTTTAACTGATTCCATAGGTTTTCTGTCAGATTATGATGTAACTAATGAGAATCTACAGCCAAGGATTCGCTCAACTATACTTATGGCAATAGCAAATAAACAAAACAGATTAGTACTTTGTACAAGTAACAAGTCTGAGAGCGCAGTTGGTTATACAACTCTTTATGGAGATATGACTGGTGCATTTGCTCCGATTATAGATCTATATAAAACACAGGTATATGCATTGAGTAAATGGAGGAATCAAAATATCCCAGAGTCTTTAATAACTAAAAATGTGATTTGTAGCAAAAATATTATACCTATGTCAATTATAGACAAAGAACCATCTGCTGAATTAAGACCTAACCAGAAAGATTCAGATTCATTACTTGACTATGGAATTTTAGATCAAATTTTATATAGTTTAATTGAATTACATCACTCGGAAAAAGAAATTGCTATATTTTATAATGTTTCAATCTCCGAAATCAAAAAAGTGCAGCATATGATTATCAAAAATGAATTTAAACGTTATCAATCTCCTCCTGGTCCAAAAATCAATAAAATGATGTTAAATACAGATAGAAGATATCCAATTTGTAGAAGCTGAATCTTGACATAAAAGAATGTATATGTTGAGATTATAAAGGTATATTAAATAATAAAATATTTTTTAAGTATGACAGTAAACAATATCGAATCAAAGCCTTTTGTAAAAAAATCTTTGGAGATTATGGATAATATGATGAATACAAAGAAACGAGTCAACATATCAGACTCAGAGATAGAAATTAATGGAAAAAAATTTGTTTTTTCAACATTCAATAAAAGGCTTTTTGCATCAACGATAGATATTTTATTAGTTGCAATTTTGGTTGCCCCAATCAATTATATCTTTTCCCAACTTGGAATGGATGATTCAATAATAAAGCTACAAATGCAGCCAGAACTTATGTTACAAGACATCACAATGGTAACATTTTTAAAAATGCTTTATAAAAGTGGTCTGATTACTTATATGCTTTTAATGCAATTGATTATAATATTTTTTACTGGATTATATGTAGTGTATTTTTGGTATAAAAAAGGAGCTACACCAGGTAAAATGTTATTAAGATGCAAAGTTTTAGATGCTAAAACAGGTGAAGGAATTTCTATAAAACAAGGCATTATTAGATTCCTCAGTATCCCACTATCAATTTTACCACTCTTGATAGGTTTATTTATGATAGATTTTACAAAAAAGCGACAAGCTCTGCATGATAAAATTGCTGGTACAATAGTTGTTTCTTCTAAAAATATATAAAAAACTCAAAGTATCTAATTTTATGTTAATGTTTTTAAAATACAATTAATACATATAACATAATGATATTTATTATAATCAATATTTTACTGAGATATAAATGAGAGTTTTACTTTGTATCCTTGATGGCTTAGGAATATCTGAGAACACTAGTAATAAGTTACTTATTCACTTTATGCAAAGTCATTTACATAATGGATTACTGTTGAACGCATCAGGTGAACATGTAGGGTTAGTAAGGAATCAGATGGGTAATTCAGAAGTAGGTCATATGACAATTGGCAGCGGAAGGATAATTAAACAATATTTAGTAAAGATCAATGAAAGTATATCAAATAATACTTTTCCAGATATAAAACAAAAGTCTGCAGAAACATATCACCTAATAGGTTTACTATCTGATGGAGGGGTACACTCACATATAGATCATATCTTGCATCTTATAAAGATTTTAAAGACATCTGATGTTAAAAAAATATATTTACATATAATAACTGATGGGAGGGATACCCCACCAAGATCAGTAGAGGTGTATATAAAAAAACTTATGCCATATTTAGACGATAAATGTGAAATTGCAACTGTCTGTGGGAGATATTATGCAATGGATCGTGACAATAGAGTAGAAAGAACACAAGCAGCATATGATGCAATTGCATTTGCAAAATCCAATCAGTCATTTGATTCCATAATAGATCTTATCTCAAATAATTATAATAATAATATTAGTGATGAATTTTTCTATCCTGCGTGTAATGAAAAATACCCAGGTATACAAACGGGTGATGTAGTTGTTTTTTGTAACTTCAGATCTGATAGGATGAAGCAGATAGCTAGAATTATTTCTGAACAATTAAATGATATCAGGATGATTTCAATGGTTGACTATTTTGACGGTCAAATCACTTCAATTCAGGCAATATTTCAAAATGAAGTAATACATAATACATTGGGAGAAATTCTATCTAAAAATGGAAAGAAACAACTCAGAATATCTGAAACCGAAAAATACGCACATGTGACATTTTTCTTCAATTGCAGTAATGAAAAACCTTATGAAAATGAAAATAGAATTCTTATACCATCTCCTAAAATAGCAACATATGATTTGCAGCCTGAGATGTCTGCTTATGAGATCACAGAAAGGCTAATAAAAGAAGTAGAAACAAAAAAATATGACTTCATATGTGTTAACTTTGCCAATGCAGATATGGTTGGCCATACTGGTAATATAGGTGCAGCAGAAAGAGCATGTGAAGTCTTAGATGAATGTCTAAATGAAATTAAGAAATCGGTGATAGACAACGACTATATTTTATTTATTACTGCAGATCATGGTAATATTGAGAAGATGTTTGATGAAGATACAAAGCAGCCACACACAGCTCATACCCTTAATAAAGTACCACTGATATGTGTCAATGATGTTGTTCAAAAAATTTCTGAAGAAAATATTGAATATGGTCTGAGAGATATAGCTCCAACAATTCTTAACATTATGAAGATAGATATCCCAGAAGATATGAATGGCAAGCCACTCTTTAAGATGATTAACGACTAAAAATCTCTGTGTCGCTAAAGAAAAAAGCTATTTCAATTTGTGCATTCTCAAGTGAATCAGACCCATGTACACAGTTTGCATCTATGCTTTTTGCAAATTCCTTTCTAATTGTGCCAAAAAGTGCATCATTAGGATTTGTAGCCCCCATAATGTCACGATTTTTCTTGACAGCATCTTCACCTTCTAAGACTTGTAAAACTACTGGTCCAGATATCATAAAATCTACTAAATCTTTAAAGAATGGTCTTTCACTATGGATTGCATAAAACTTTTCAGCATCTTCTCTTGTAAGATGTGCCATTTTCATTGCAACTATTTTTAGTCCAACACTTTCTATTTTTGCATTGATTTTTCCTATAAGATTTGATGATACTCCATCAGGCTTTATGATTGATAGTGTTTTTTCTAGTGCCATTTGTAATTTTTATATTTGTTAATAAATAATTCAAGATACTATCAATATTCAAAAATTGCAATTAGAGGTCTGATATGAGCTCAATCACTTAGTTCTAGTAATTGCTCTAATTTTAGCAGATCTAGCTCTAGGATTCCTCTTGATTTCACTTTTTGATGGCTTCAATACGTTTTTAGTAAGATTTTCAAATGACTTGTCATTAGTCTCTTGTACTTTAAATTTATTGACATGACTCTTGTAAGTATACTCTTTAAAGATATCCTTCACAATTTTATCCTCTAGGCCTTGAAATGTTATAATGACTATCTTCCCACCAACTCCTATAAATTCGATTGCATCTTTCAAACCTATTTCTAATTCTTTTAATTCATCATTAACAAAAACTCTGATAGCTTGAAATGTCAGTGTAGCTGGATGTATTTTACCACGTTTAGGTACGACTGATTTGACTAATTCAGCTAATTCCAATGTTGTTGTTATGGGAGAGTTTTTTCTATGTTTACAGATTACTTGTGCGATTTTATCTGCCTGTCTTTCTTCTCCATATTTCAATAAAATACTAGCTATCTTTGCTTCAGAATATTTATTGACAACTTCATATGCAGAGATTTTATTATGCCCCATTGTCATTGTGAGAGGGCCATCTTTCATGAATGAGAAGCCTCTTTCAGGATTATTTATTTGCATGGATGACACGCCTATATCAAACAGCACTCCAGATATTATTTGGTTTTCTACAAAATTTTTTATTTCACTAAATTTTGCATTGATAAATTGTAACCGATTAGGAAACTTTTCTTGAAGATGATCTGCAAAAACTTTTACGTTAGGGTCTCGATCAATACCTATCACTCTACACTTGGAAGATACATTGAGGAGCTCCCTGGTATGACCACCAGCGCCAAATGTTGCATCTATGTAATTTGAGTTGTCTTGGGGCGCTAAGAGTTCTAGCACCTTCTGAACCATGACAGAAGAATGTGCTTTTTCTTCTTTATTATTTGGTAACAACGCTCTCTATGTAAGAGATTGCATCAGAAACAGTTTTGATTTTCTCAGCTGCATCATCAGGGATTTCTACGCTGAATTCTTTGAATTCTTCTTCGAAATTCATCATGATTTCTACCCTTGCAAGGCTATCCATTGCAAGATCTTCGACAAATCTGTCTTCCAGCTTTATTCTTTCTGGATCTATTTCTAACTTCTTTGCTATTACTTTTTTTACACGACTTTCAATTGTTAAACTCATATAAATGATTTTATGTTATTTATTTTTAAGCAAGATAGAATCATTTAATAACATAAGTTGATCGCTTGTCAAAGGTTTTTATGCTGATTTTATTTTGTAAATGATATAATATTATAAATATTTTATTTTATTTACAGGTTATATCTTCTGATGCATAGGGTTTTTTCAAGACTTAATAGTTTTATTATTCTGAATCTCTTTATTGTTGTACTTTTGATTTTCATTAGTATTTTGATCAGCCATAGTGTTGGACTGATTAAACATGCTGAGTTCTTACACAAACAAAGCGGTACAATTATAAATATCAATGATGTAGGATATTCATGGGGAAAAAAATTTTCCTCATTTAAAGTGAGATTTTCTAATATTTCAATCAAAAAAATACATGAATATAATTCTGAAAAGATTATATCAGATGTCGTATTAACCTTAAATCTTAAGTCTCTATATAAAAATTTAAAGCATTCTGTAACCAATCAAAGCTTAAATGCAGATGATTATCCAGTAGTATATTTGAATGTAAAAGGTATATCAGTTGAGAAAATTTCTGATTTTTTATTGAAGCACAAACCTCAAAATAGCTATTACTACATTAAAAAACGTGATCAAGAAATAATTTTGAACAATTTAATTATTTTTCTTAATAAATATCATTTTGACAATTTTAAGATTGAGTTACATTTTGATGATTTGGATTTTCAAAAAATATTTAAAAACTATGCAACGGCAAATTTTGTAAACAATAACATTGGTATTCAAAAAATAACTTTTTTTAGTGCTGTAAATAGCAAGGATTACATAGGTCAGATACGCATAAAGTATAGCTTGAACAATAGAGATGGAACGATTTCAGGATTAGTTTTAAGGCAACCAATCAAATCTCAAAATACTATTTCTGAAATGATATATGGCATCAGACAAAGCGATTACACAAATCTTGTAGTCAAATTATATGGTTATATTGATCAATTCATTACATATGGAAATGAAAAGATTAACCTTATAAGTTCTGATGATTTTGCTGATTTTTTAATATCATACAATATTTCACATAAAGACACACTTTTTGAAGGTAAAATAAATAGTTTGAAAATCCAGTTACATAATCTTGGTGATAAGAAAATTTCAATGGAAAATGTAAACATTGAAGCTAGATATAATAGTAAATTAAAAACTTTAAGAGTTAAAAAATTTGATCTTGATTTATTGGAGAATAAAAAAGCTATAAATTTCTCAGGCAATCTATCAATTTCACCAGATAACTATTTAGAGCTATCTTTGAAAACAAATAATAAATTTAACGGTAGAAAAATTTTTAATTACTGGCCAATTCATAAAGGTCAAAAAGTGAAGAATATATTGCTTGATATAGTCAAGCACGCATTTGTTGAAAGTGCAGAGTTAAAAATAAAAACTTTACTCAATCAAAAAGTATCCAATAATTTATCGTCTTTAGAAGTGAATTTAAAAATCAGTGATGCACTACTACATAAAAAAATCTATGATAAAAATTATGCATTAAAAGCTGATTTAGGTAATCTAAATATAGGATTACATGCTTTGAAAATTACCTCAGACCAAATAGTTATTAACGATATACTACATGCAAATGATGTTGATATCTTAATTCCATTTTATAAAAGTGATTCTCCAACACATAGTGACATTAAATTTAAAATAAATACAAGTGCAAAAATTTTAGAAAATTTGTATGAAGAAATCTTCAAGGAAACACAGGGATATCAAGGTAAAGTAATAGATGGCAAAATATCATTGGATGTAAAATCTACCATTGCAACAAATAAAAAGTTTAATTTAAACGATATAGTATTTATTATGAATGCAAAGATACAAAACCTTTTTCTAAAAAATCAGAAAAAAACTTATAACATAAATTCAAATGATTTGAAGTTACATCTCTCTAATGGAGAATTAAAAGCAACAGGTGAACTAGAATATAATAAAATAAAGATAAAAAAACTTAATCTTCTATCTCATATATTAGACAAATCAGATGGAAGAATCAAAGACTATCAATATTCTATAAATTTTATATTACCATTAGAACAAAAGTCATTAGTAGAATTACTCAAAAGGCAAAATTTTATGATCGATCTCAAAGGTTATGTCATAGGTACTTTTTCAAACTTTAAAAATTCTAAGACAATAAAACTAGACTTAAATAATACAGATATCAGTATTCCAACTTTAGGCATTAATAAATCCAAACATCATCATGGTAATTTAAACTTTGCACTTACAGAAAGTATTAATTCTCAGGAGCTCAATATTAGTGGTATAAAGCTAACTATCCCTGAGGTTAGTATGAGTGGTGAAATGATATTAGATACACAAAATTACAACTTAAAAAACACTAAACTATCTTTTGAAAAATTTTTCAATAATGTTTTTGATCTTGAATATTCATATCCTGAAAAATCAAAAAACCAACATATCTATAAAATTAATGGGAGTACTATTGAAGTTCTGGATCTACAAAAAATAATCAAAAATATGCAAAAAAATTTGAAAAAAGATTATAAAACAGACAGTGTTCATAATTTTGATGTTGTAGCTGAAACAGTACGTGTTGATTCAAAAGATTTATTAAAAGATTTAAAAATACGATTTATTGTACAAAATAATGAGATGAAAAAAGTTGATGGAGCAGCATATACAAGTGGGAAAAAGGGTTATGTTAGGATATTTTTCGATAGTCCAGTATTTGCATTTGTATTACATAATACAGGGCAGCTCTCAAGTGATTTATTCAATTCTAAGAGTCTACAAAAAGGCAATTTATCAGTTTACGCTAATCTCAATGATTCAATTCTCAAAGGCGACTTATACTTTAAAAACTTTAAAGTGTTACAATCACCTTTAGTAACTACAATATTAAGAATTTTTGCATTTAGTGGTAGTAATATACTGCAAATACTAACAAATGGTATAGATTTTTCAAATATGCATTGTGACATATCATTTACAAAGCAAATGATGTATTTAAAACAATGTCAGGCTTTTAGTGATGTATTGCTATTAGGTGCAGATGCAGAAGTAAATTTTACTAATAATTCTGGTTTAGTAGAAGGCATGATAATTCCTAGTAGTTTAATAAATTTACCGATTATCTTATTACAAAGAATTTTTACAGATAGAAAAACAAATCTATTGGATTCAGTAGAAGGGCGGAAAAATTTCTCAATTAATTGGGATAACTCACAAAAAGCAATTATCAAAACAAATCCAATTTCCTTTGTTTTACCTGGGATTTTTAGCTACTTTTTGTCACAAAAAAAGACAATTAATCAAGATAATATTAAGGAAGTTAATTAGAGTCTGTGGCTTCTGTAGCTTCAATATATCGTCTATTATTACGTTTATGTATGATAAACTTTTTAGAGCAATAAGGGCACACTGTTACTTGTTTAGAATTTACATGCAAGTACACAAGTGGGTGTTTTGATTCTAAGTCTAAGCCACCTGAACAGTTTATTTTTTCATCTTTTTCTTTTGTCATAGACAATATTATTTTTTGTTAAATTATTAATTTATATTATACCATTATCAGATCTCAAAACACTATATTTTATTACCTATTTCAAACAACAAAAAATGATATTTTAAGGGGGGATTTTAATTAAAAAACAAAAATATTTGAGGAAAATAACTATTGTGGAACTAATTTTGATATGTTAAAATTATTCAAATAATTGAGCTCAATTACCTTTGTTTTTATAAGCATTGTTACAAGTAATAAATTTAAGAAGCACAAACAATAAAATACAGTGATTTGTAAATGAATTATAAAGCAAAACCTCTTTCCCCACACCTAGGAATTTATAAACCTCAAGTTACATCGATTTTATCAATTCTACATCGTATCACAGGGGTATACATGTTTTTTTTCATTGTTATAGGTGCATTAGGTATATTCTTCTTCAAGCACCCTCTAGATTTTTTACAATATCAAAAAAATGATGCTGGGATTCTTACAAATGCCTTAATATTGATGCTATTTGGCTTCGTTTTTTGTCTTTCATATCATGTTTGTGCAGGAATTAGATACTTATTCTGGACTTGTAATATAGGTTTGAATATGAAAGGGGTTAGGTTATCAGCAAAACTTATAATATTTTGTACACTTTTATTTATAGCTTTAAGCATGTATTTATTCTTTATAAAATCAATGACAATGTAAAAATAATCAGATAATGACAAGCCCTACACAATCATATCTATTACAAAGAGTCAGCGGAGCAATAATGGCGCCTTTATCAGTATGGCTACTATTTTGGATCATACCTGCTATTGGTGGAATAGTCTTTGGAAATGAAGAACAGTTCCATAATTGTACTCAAATTATTTTCGGCTCTGTACAAAGTATTACTTGTATAATAGTTTTTTTAGCTTGCAGTATGTATCACAGTGTTCTTGGATTCAAATCAATTATCAATGATTACATCTCTTGTGATACAACAAAAAAAGTTATAAATTTCCTTACTATAGGAGTGGCATTTGGTGTCACAATATTTATCTCCGTACTATTTTTGACAGTTCATATACAAATTGAATCTCTAGAAAAAACACCACTTATAGAAAACAACAGCAAATAGAAAGCGATAATGAAAAATGCATATGATATAGTCGACCATCATTATGATGTAATCGTTGTTGGAGCTGGTGGAGCAGGCTTAAGAGCTACCCTTGGAATGGTTGAACAAGGGCTAAATGTTGCATGTATTACAAAAGTCTTCCCAACACGTAGTCATACAGTAGCTGCACAAGGTGGCATAAGCGCTGCATTAGGTAATATGGGAGAAGACGACTGGAGATGGCATATGTATGATACAATTAAAGGCTCAGATTGGCTTGGTGACCAGGATGCAATTGAGTACATGTGTAAAAATGCTATGCAGGCAGTCATCGAACTTGAAAGCTATGGAGTTCCATTTTCAAGGACAGTTGATGGCAAAATATATCAAAGACCTTTTGGTGGTATGACAACTCATTTCGGTGAGGGTGAAAGTGCTCAGAGAACCTGTGCTGCAGCGGATAGAACTGGACATGCAATTCTACATACTTTATATCAACAGTGTTTAAAACTTAATGCTAGTTTTTTTATTGAGTATTTTACAATAGACTTGATAATGGGAGCAGATGGTCAGTGTAAAGGAGTTATTGCTTACTCTCTAGAAGATGGAAAGTTACATAGATTTTCAGCTGGAATGGTACTCCTGGCAACTGGTGGATATGGGAGAGCATACTTCTCAGCAACTTCAGCTCATACCTGTACAGGAGATGGCAATGGTATGGCATTAAGGGCAGGGCTGCAGCTTCAAGATATGGAGTTTGTACAATTTCATCCCACTGGAATATATGGTGCAGGCTGTCTTATAAGTGAAGGAGTAAGAGGTGAGGGTGGATATCTCATAAATTCTGAAGGAGAAAGATTTATGGAAAGATATGCTCCACATGCTAAAGACTTAGCTTCTCGCGATGTAGTAAGCAGAGCAATCACAATGGAAATAATTGAAGGCAGAGGATGCGGACCTAATAAAGACTGTGCAATGCTTGTCTTGTCACATCTAGAACCTCAGGTAATAGCTGAAAGACTACCTGGAATATCAGATACAGCCAAAATATTTGCTGGAGTCGATGTAACGAAAGAACCTATACCTGTACAGCCAACAGTTCATTATAATATGGGTGGTATTCCAACAAACATACATGGTGAGGTAGTTTTAAATGATGAAAAGGGACAGAGAATAGTACCAGGATTAATGGCAATAGGTGAGACAGCCTGTGTATCAGTACATGGTGCGAACAGATTAGGATCAAATTCTTTACTAGATTTGGTAGTCTTTGGGAGAGCAGCTGGAATCAGAGCCGGGGAAATAGTTAAAAAGAATTCAAGAATAAATTTAGGTAAATCTGATGGTGAGACAAGCATAGCGTACTTTGATGCTTTAAGACATTCTAAAGGTGAATACTCGACATCTGAACTAAGAAAAGAAATGCAATCAATAATGCAAAAATACGTGAGTGTTTTTAGAAATGAGGAAAAACTTGTAGAAGGATGTGCAAAGATCTTAGAAAATTTCAAAAAATTCAATTCAGTAAAGGTCACTGATAAAAGTATGATTTGGAATAGTGATCTTGTTGAGACAATGGAATTAGATAATTTGCGCTTACAATCATTAGCAACAATATTTTCAGCTCTAAATAGAAAGGAAAGTAGAGGTGCGCATGCGAGAGAAGACTATCCTGAGAGAGATGATGAACACTGGCTGAAGCACACTCTCATATCAGTTGATTCTAAGAGTGGGAATAAACAAATAAATTACAGGCCTGTCTCACTATCTACAATGACTGATGAAGTATCACCGGTGCCTCTCAAGAAAAGAGTCTACTAATCTTCAAGTAAGATATTTCTTGTTGCTTTTGGTAGTGTGACTGTTATTCCATCAAGCTTATCCGAAATAATTATCTGACAGCACAGTCTTGATGTTTTTTGTAAATCAAATGCAAGATCTAACATGTCTTCTTCATCCTCAGATGCTATTTCTAGCTTATTAAAATCTTTTTCATCAACTATGACATGACATGTAGAACAAGCTAAAGATCCACCGCATGCCCCCTCTATATCTATGTTATTTTTGTGTGCAACTTCCAATAAAGATAGTCCAATGTTTGCATCAACAGTTACTAATTCACCTTTTACATCTATAAAATTAACTTTTGGCATACTGAGGGTTTTTTATGTATTATATTACATAATTCTTTAGCATATTGACCAATATATGTATAGGTTTTATCTAAACTAAATGCATAATCTTTTCCATATCATCATTACTTTGCTCAACAAATGTTATTGATCCCTGAATTTGAAGATCACAAATAATCTTGTGAAAAACATTTTCTAGCCCTTGCTGCAAAACCTTTCCAATTTGCTTTTCCATTCTCCATATAATGTCAATTTTTTTATCATTATTATGATTTGTAAAAAGGCAATCTATAAGGTTTCTGTGTCCATCTTTTGTTAATTCTAAAATGAATCTTTTTGAACTTTGTTGCGTTAATTCTTCTGGGCTTTTTGAATGTATGAAAAACTTAATATGAGTAAATTGATTCCCATTAAAAATTGGTAAAAAAATTGAATTCCAACTATTATATTTTTTTTCTTCCAATCCAAGCATTTCATCTTTAGAATCTTCTTTTAAATATCCAAGGGTTTTTAAAATTAAAAATGCAATTTTATATAAGTTATCTGTTGCTGCTATTTGGTTATTATTTAACTGATAGTTTGGAACTACATCTAATAACTGCTTAAATGAATTTGTGTTTAATAATGAGTTATATTTTGTAATTAGTTCTTCAACTTTGTTTTGATTATTTTGTGGGATATGATCCTGAATTGTAATACTTTTAGGTGAGTTGCTTATAAGTTCTAATAAATCAGCTGGTGCATTTAAAACCTTAAAGGATGAATTATTTTTTAGTATTATAAGCTCTCCATTAATAATTCTAATGCTGCCATTTGGCTCTAAATCAGAAATTTTTATCATTACATTTTTTTCTCCTGTATTTTCAGATAACAATTTTAAGTTATAATATTTATCCATAATATAAGAGCTGTTATCAGATCTTACTTCTAGATCGGTTATAGCTCTTTCCAAATGATTTTTTAATATTATAAATTCATGATTTTTAGGATTTTGACTCTCGATATTCAAAACTTTATTTGTAGTTAAGACTAACTTCATCATATTAGATCTATCTGGTATATCAAAGATTCCAATTGAAATCATTTGATTTATAACAACTTTTTCATTAAGTTGTACTGTCATTGAACCATAAGGCGTTTGAATATTAATAGTATTACCATCAACTTTATCAACTATTCCTTTGATATCACTTACTTTATTCAAGTGCTCCATAAGGCTTTTCGTAATAACAATAGACTTACCTATTTCATTTATTCTACTGCTACTATTAAAAGTGATATTTTCAATAAACATCTATATTCATTTACTAATTAATATTATCTAATCTTTTTCCAATGTCTTTTAACTGCTTTTGATCTTTGATACGTGATTCAGTATCTGATTTTGTTGATTGGGAACCTTCTTTTAGGCTTTTAGCCGAAGCAAAAACATTAGCTCCGAGACCAGTCATGCTTCCTTGACCTACATTTTGAGCTTTAAAAGTTATCATACGACTGATAATCTCCACAGCTGAATTTACAGCAATATACCCAATCTGTACAATGAAAATAAAAGTCATGGCTCCAGAAACAAGACCAGTTGGTAATATAAAGTCTGAAGATCCAGTGGCTGGAATAAACATAAGTCCTAATGTAGCAAAATTTTCTATGAAGCATATTCCCATTAGACTAAACCAACAACATGAACAATATGTGAAACCCATTGTGGCATCCAATCCTATTTGCAATAAAAGAAAGAACAAACCAACTACTATTACAACAGTTGATGGTATTATTGAAAATAAAAACACATTTTTAACCCAATCATCAAACATATCTTTAGTGACTTCGAATAAATTACACATCATAAAAAATGGAGCAACTAAAAGCAGCAATACTTGTGTTAACACTGCAGATATATAAACAAAGATTCCTTCAAGGATAACCTTACACGCAACTACTAATCCACAGCATATTATTATTGCAATTACAAGACCTGCTAAACTTGAGAATATAAGTGCTATAAGTCTATGAATTAAGTGCCCCTCTAAAAGGTACATTACAAATTTATAACTACTAAATATATCGAATATATCACTATTAACAATTTCTTTATTATAAAGAATTTTGTAGATAGAATTATTAAACATCTTAGCAAGTTGTAAACTACCAACAACAAATAATCTTACATAATTTTGTACAAACCAATCCCATGATGTTAAAGTCATCAATACAAAAGTAAATTTAAAAAATCTACTGATTAATTCTTTTTGGTTCATCTGTATTGTACCTATTAGAAAACCTAATCCTGTAAGACTGATGTACAAAACTAATACAACTTGAATTATAGTACCAATGCTTTCGCAAATAGCATGCGATAACTTTATTGCTGTACCTTCAAAAGCCTCCCCACTATCAATACACTTAGTATCACCAATTAATGATGAAAAGATCTCTTTAGCAATTATTTTTGTGAGATCGTACTGCTTGAACCGAGCATACATACTACTATTACTATCAACCATATCATCATTACTACCATTAGATTCATCGACTATTTGTGTTGTCCTAATGTTAAGTTTATAACTTCCATCTGCAATTCTATTATTAAAATCTCCATTATTTTTAACATTATATTGGCTAGTATCTACTCTCATGAAAATAGTATCATAATCACTGGAGTTAAAGAATTGATTTACTGTAGGTACCCCTGAATCTGTAGGAGCTAGTTTATAACCGTTTTGTATTGAAGCTTCTGATATATTAGTCCATTTCAAGTCTCCATCTACAGAATCATTTTTTCCTAATGCTATTTGCAATCCTTTGCCATTTGCCATAGGGCAGCCACCCCATTCTATAGAAACTTTATAACCACCCGAGATAATACTGTTATTATACAACTCTGATTCTTGAACATCTTTAGAGAAATAATGTCTGATTTTCAAAGGGTATTCTTTACCAATACCTGCTAAGTTGCCACTGTATCCATAGGTATCACCTGAAATACTTCTATCCTTACAAGGCGCATTTTGATCACTTGAAATAGGCTTCCCACTTGTTCTGTGTATCGTACCATTAAGATTATACCATGGTGTTGCTGCCTTGGAAGTTCTTAAATCATAAATCGTTTTTTTATTACATATCTCACCTTCAATACCATCTGGTTGTCCTGAATTATTACTACTATTATCTTGTTTAGGACTCTCTCCATTTTCACCAATAAGAGGATTTAATCCTTCAAATTCTAATGTACTAATTATTTTCAGCATGGAAAGTTTTTTCAGATTCTTAACTACTGGGCTCTGTGAAAAATTTGCAAATATCCATTCATCACCAGCTGCTAAAGATTTTGCAACAGATTGATCAAAAAATGGCACATTTAAACCATTGCCAAAAACAAAATTACCTCCCCAAGATATTGATAAAAAATCCCCATCTGAAAGAACTATTCCAGTATCCATATATGATGTATTGTACATATGCCATTGAGGATAACAACCCACTTTTTCAGGATAGTTATCAATGCTTATAGTCATCGAAGGAGAATAACTGTGATTCGGTTGATTAGCCGTAACATCAGTAACTGCTTTATTTGATGGTGGTGTAGTTTTAGTATTAAGGCAGGGATGGTATTTAATAGTTTCATTAGTCCATTCAGTTGACCCAGCTACAGTTGATGCAGACATAGACCAACCATTTCTATAAAAATATGATTGATCTACATTCACTTTTGTTATTCCAGAATATTTTTTGATGATACTAGAATCAAGTGTATATGGTTCAATATCACAACATTGACTCGCTGTTACTTTCTTACAATCTTCTTTACTCATTGTACCTGCTCTTACTTTTGCACATGTGTCAGGTGCTGAACATCCATCACAAATACTTGCGTCAAATTTATATATATTTACTGCATCTTGAGTACAATTGAAGGCTTTACCACTTTTTGAAATATCTTGTATATAGCTGTCGCAAAATAGATTTTTTAACATCTCATCAAAATTTTGCGGGTTTCGATTAAAGCTTTTTACATACTCATCATAATTAAAATCTTTTACGCCAGCATAATTTTCATTATTAAGAATTACATTTGTTTTTGTTTGACTAAAATCTTGAGGATTAACACTTATCAAAATCTTTTCAGAATCTCCACCACTAACTGTATCTGGTGACATTTGAAACATATTTGGAAAAACTGGATCCAATGTTATGAATTTATGTCCACATGCATAAATAATATTTGTACCAGATGAATCAAGTTTTATTGTGGTAATTGAATCATTTTTTAATTCTTGACTAAAATATTTATCAGTTGCTTTTTTTGAGCTAGCACTCGATGTATTGAAGCCTTGTATTTGAGGTATTTCATATTGATAGATAGAATAGTCTACTGATCCAGAAAAACTTTGATTTGTTGATTTATCTGTCATGGTTATTGATTGCGTCCCAGGGTAAGATCTTTTAGCAGCAGCTAAATAAGAAATTTGATTACTAGAGCGTAATTTGTCCTTACAAAGATTAAAGCATTCTAAAATTAGGTTTTGATTTATTTCAACATTCACATTTTGTTCTTGAGATGCAAATCTCGTTTTACAAACATTGTCACAGTAATTATAATCATCAGCACTAATACTAGAGCTTATAGCCCCATTTTGATTATTATTATTAGTATTTGTGTTGGTCTGACCTTGTCCTGGCATTTTACAATCATTAAAAATCATGGCCATATCAGCATATGATTGACTATAAAAACCCCAAGATAAAAATAATATTAAAAGCAGTAAATATTTTATATATATTTTCACAGTTCTGTATTTTCCACAATAGATATAATGTCACTTTGCATTTTAACATAAATGTAAAAACCAAAACACATTTTTGTCTAATTTTTATTATATGTTATAATGGACAACAAAAACACTAATAAAAACAGTGAATATAAACTTACATAAATATGATCTCCCAGACGGTATTATACTTGATAATACTGTTGCAATAGACACTGAGGCAATGGGCTTAAATAATATAAGAGATAGGCTTTGTACAATACAAATCAGTGATAATAAAGGAGAAATTCACGTAGTACATTTTCCAACACAGAATTTTGAATGTAAGAATTTAAAAAAAATATTATCAGATAAAAATGTGTTGAAAATAATGCATTATGCAAGATTTGATACAGCAATTCTTCAGCATTATCTTAACTTTCAAATAGAAAATATATTCTGTACAAAAATAGCTTCTAAATTAACAAGGACTTATACAGATAATCATAGCTTAAGAAACTTGTGTGATGATTTATTACATGTTAAACTTTCAAAACAAGAAACATGTTCTGATTGGGGCGCAGAAAATCTTACTCAAGAGCAGATAAATTATGCAGCAAATGATGTGATCCACCTTCATAAGTTGATGGAGATACTAAAATTTAGACTGAAAAGAGAAAATAGATTGGAAATAGCAGAAGGTTGCTTTAAATTTATTCCCATTAGGGCTCAGTTAGATGTTCTTGGTTGGGGGGAAGAAATTATCTCACACTAATTTATTTTGCTAATCCACCTTGATTAGATTGAGGTTGCTGTACAGAATTCGCAAATGAGTTTTGCTTTGCTTCAACATATTCTTTTTCCAATTGATTTAATGGATCAACAATTTGTTCTTGTAGTATTTTTTGATTTAGATCAGTTTTATATTTTATGCCCTCAAGTATCTTGCACAATTTTGTTGTGCGTCCTAGGAGGGCAAGATTTGCAGAATTGATATCTTTCATGTCCTGCAGATTTTTTAATGACTTTTCAGATAACTTAATTTTATCTTCCATTTCCTTAACATACAGTGAAACTTGTTTCTGATGATCTGATGTTAATTTTAGACTTTCAGCAAAGATTTGTAGAATTTCTTTCTTACTTTCAATAGTAATATTTGACTCAATATTTTCAAGTTGCTTGAGTAACTCATTTCCACGTTTAACTAATACAGGGTTTAATGCATTGATATGTTTCATTTCATCAGCTTGCAAACTCTTTATTCCTGATTTCACCAAGTGAATTCCCGTTTTTATTTCATCGTAGTTTATTTGATTGTTTTGCATTTCATTTATTTTATTTAGTTAAAAATTTAGTTAAAAAGATAGCAATAGTGAAAAAATACTATGCTGTTTTCACTTATATATATGAAATATTAAAGAAATATTAAAAAAATATTAACTTTTTTCTAAAAGGCTATTGACACCTTTGTATCTCCCATGTATAAATTGTTCTCGTTAATCAAAGTTATTTAAAAAGTAAAGTAAAACAAACTAACACTCAAAAGTAAAAAAAACAAAGCAAAATTCGCTGAGCAAAACCATATAGGTTTTGTTCTGTAAGCAAAATAAGTCAGCGTTATAATTTTAAAATATAACAAGAGCTTTTGAAGGATGCCTTGGCGATAAGAGGCGATGAAAGACGTGATAGGCTGCGATAAGCTGTGGTGAGGTGCCTGTAACCTTTGACCCGCGGATCTCTGAATGGGGAGACCCACTGAGTTTACTCAGTATTCCATGCAAATGGAAAGCGAACCCGGCGAACTGAAATATCTAAGTAACCGGAGGAAAAGAAATCAAACGAGACTCCGCTAGTAGTGACGAGCGAACGCGGACCAGGCCAGTGTTTTAAACATAAGAACTAGAAGGATTTGGAAAAATCCGCCATAGAAGGTGATAGCCCTGTATAGGTAGAAAGTGTTTAAAAACTTGAGTAAGGCGGGACACGTGAAATCCTGTCTGAACATGGGGGGACCACCCTCCAAGCCTAAGTACTACTTATCGACCGATAGTGAACAAGTACCGTGAGGGAAAGGTGAAAAGAACCCCGATAAGGGGAGTGAAATAGAATCTGAAATCAAAAGCTTATGAGCAGTCGGAGCGCGACCAGTAATGGGATGTGTGACGGCGTACCTCTTGTATAATGGGTCAGTGAGTTAGTGTATCTAGCAAGGTTAAGCCGTTAGGTGTAGCCATAGCGAAAGCGAGTCTGAATAGGGCGATAAGTTAGATGCATTAGACCCGAAACCGAGTGATCTAGCTATGAGCAGGTTGAAGTTAAGGTGAAACTTAATGGAGGACCGAACCCGTTCCTGTTGCAAAAGTATGGGATGACTTGTGGCTAGGGGTGAAAGGCCAATCAAACTCGGAAATAGCTGGTTCTCCGCGAAATCTATTTAGGTAGAGCGCTATTTGTTTATCGTTGGGGGTAGAGCACTGAATAGGCTAGGGGGACCCAAAGTCCTACCAAACCTAATCAAACTCCGAATACCAACGAACATAGAATAGTAGACAGGCTGTGGGTGCTAAGGTCCATAGCCGAGAGGGAAAAAGCCCAGACCGCCATCTAAGGTCCCCAAGATATAGTTAAGTGTGAAAGGATGTGGGAATGCCATGACACCTAGGAAGTTGGCTTAGAAGCAGCCATCTTTTAAAGAAAGCGTAACAGCTCACTAGCCTAATAGCAATCCTGTGCCGAAAATGTATCGGGGCTAAAACTATACACCGAAGATGCGGGTTTATGTTGGACGCGTTTCAACATAAGCGGTAGCGGAGCGTTGTGTAAGCCGTTGAAGGTGTACCGTAAGGTATGCTGGAGGTATCACAAGTGAGAATGCTGACATGAGTAGCGTAAAGAAGTGTGAGAAACACTTCCGCCGAAAGTCCAAGGGTTCCCGCGTAAAGTTAATCTGCGCAGGGTTAGCCGACCCCTAAGGCGAGGCCGAAAGGCGTAGTCGATGGGAATCACGTTAATATTCGTGAGCCTGCTAGAAGTGACGAAGTCAAACGATTGTATAAGGTAATTGGATTCCGAATGCAGTCTAAGGCTTCCAGGAAATAGCTCTAGCATTAAGATCGTACCCGAAACCGACACTGGTGGACTGGTAGAGTATACCAAGGCGTAGAGAGAATGGTGCTGAAGGAACTAGACAAATTGTACTCGTAACTTCGGGATAAGAGTAGCCCCGCTTAGGCAACTAGGTTGGGGTGGCACAAACCAGGGAGAAGCGACTGTTTATCAAAAACACAGGGCTCTGCAAACTCAAAAGAGGAGGTATAGGGTCTGACGCCTGCCCAGTGCTGGAAGGTTAAAGTGAGGTGTGCAAGCTCCGAGCTGAAGCCCCAGTAAACGGCGGCCGTAACTATGACGGTCCTAAGGTAGCGAAATTCCTTGTCGGGTAAGTTCCGACCTGCATGAATGGCGTAACGACTTCTCCATTGTCTCCAGCACCAACTCAGCGAAGTTGAATTCTCCGTGAAGATGCGGAGTTCCCGCGGTTAGACGGATAGACCCCGTGAACCTTTACTGCAACTTTGCATTGGTATTAGGAATTGAATGTGTAGGATAGGTGGGAGACGATGAAGTCGGGGCGCTAGCCCTGATGGAGTCAACCTTGAAATACCACCCTTTCAATTTTTGATATCTAACCAAGTAGTCTGAATCGACTACTGGGACCATGCATGGTGGGTAGTTTGACTGGGGCGGTCGCCTCCCAAAGAGTAACGGAGGCGTGCGAAGGTAAGCTCAGGCTGGTCGGAAATCAGCTGTTAGAGTGCAATGGCATAAGCTTGCCTGACTGCAAGACTGACAAGTCGAGCAGAGACGAAAGTCGGTCATAGTGATCTGGTGGTTCTGTGTGGAAGGGCCATCACTCAACGGATAAAAGGTACTCCGGGGATAACAGGCTGATGAATCCCAAGCGTCCATAGCGACGGATTCGTTTGGCACCTCGATGTCGACTCATCACATCCCGGGGCTGTAGAAGGTCCCAAGGGTTCGGCTGTTCGCCGATTAAAGTGGTACGTGAGTTGGGTTCAGAACGTCGTGAGACAGTTCGGTCCCTATCTGCCGTGGGTGTAAGGAAAATTGAGAGGAGCTGACATTAGTACGAGAGGACCTTGTTGGACATACCACTGGTGTACCAGTTGTTTCGCCAGAAGCAGCGCTGGGTAGCTAAGTATGGAAAGGATAACTGCTGAATGCATCTAAGTAGGAAACCTGCCTCAAAAATAATTTTCCCCATTAGTGCCGTAGAAGACTACTACGTTGATAGGCTGGATGTGTAAGCAGAGCAATCTGTGTAGCTAACCAGTACTAATAGCACGATTGATTTTATAACTTTAAGCGCTTGTACTTATTTGCATACAGTGCAAAACCTGTATATGACTTTTAGTTAATTAGTTTGTTTTATTTGAAAACTTTGATTTGCATTTGTGAAACTGCAAAGCCTGGTGATTATAGAGGAGATGAAACACCTGATCCCATACCGAACTCAGAAGTGAAAAGCTCCATCGCTGATGGTACTTCGTCTTAAGGCGCGGGAGAGTAGGACGTTGCCAGGCTCTGCAGTTTCATTAGTTCTATCTTGTTCCAAAACCAACCTCCAGACAGATTCTAAGGTAAAGGATTCCTATTGTATTTTTTATACAATCTTTCATATATCAAATGCCAAGTTCAAATAATCTTCAATTAGCAATTTCTTACTATACAGCAATGAACAATAAAGAATTTTGATAAGATGTCATCTTGTCTTCATCCCCAAGTCACCTGCATTAGTCCACTTGATACAATACAAACGAAAGAAGTTGTAATTAGTGCAGCAAAAAACTTTTCAAACTTTTTTAAAACAATTGTGATCAAAGAAGAATTTACTTCAGAAAATAAAGTAGTTTTACTTCTTGAGACAGCTTGTCCAGAGCCAGTTGGTTGTTTTCGCTCTACTTCTGTATTATCATTTGAAAATGGATTGATCTCAAAAATAGAATTATTTTATGACCCTCGACCTTTTTAAAAGAGAAGACATCTTTGAGGTTTAACCAAATTATCAATTTCCAGAAAAAACCCATCCAGTATTAATATCTTTGTAACATTTATGATATATAACACTTGTTAAAACAAGTAATTATTAAATAATAGATGATATCAATACCCAAGAAAGAAATGTATATTTCTTTAAAAACAGCAGATTCTTCAAAAGAAAATTTTTTACATCTTATCTTTCCAAAAGATTATGTAACAACACAAGAAATATGGGATGATTTTTTAGAAGGTAAAAGATTATTAACATTTCCTAAAGGAGAACAAATAGAGAATTGGAGTAAATATTTGTTGATGTACTGGAGTTTGAAAACTGCTGGTGAACTATTTACTCTCAATGATCAAATATTCAATTCAAGTGGTCAGAAAATGATTGATATAAAAGTTCAAGCAGTTGATGCAAACTGTTTTGCTGTATATATGGAATATCTAAATCTGAACAATATACCCTACTTTGAACACGCTATGTATTTCGATCTAAAAGAAATCAATGGATATAGCGGATCTTTCATGTGTGCTTATTGTGAAAAATTAGATAAAATACTAGACAGTCCAGAGTTTTTAGATAAAATTTCTCACTTAGAAGAAGTTATTCCATATGAAATTGAGCTTTTAAATCATGACCTCTGAAATCATTATGATCCATCCATCACAGCTTCCTGACATTGATGTGATGGTTTCACTATCTAAATCCAAACGTCTTGAATATGAAAAGGCACAGCCACAGTTTTGGGGATATGCAGGTGAGAAAGGAGATAATTCACAAAAGAAATGGTTTAAAGAATTACTTCAACATAAAGATTATCTAATGTTTACAGCGGAAAATGAATCTCAAGAAACAGTTGGGTTTATTATTGGTAATCTCATATCAGCTCCAGACGTTTATGACCCTGGGGGATTAACATTAATGATTGATGATTTTTGTGTGTATTCAGAAAATCTTTGGGAGTCTGTTGGTAATAAGTTAATTGAAGTAATAAAGTTTTCAGCCAAGTCTAAAGGTGCAGCTCAAATCCTTGTTGTCTGTGGCTCACATGATAACTCTAAACGCAAATTCCTAATGAATAAAAATTTAACAATTGCTTCTGAATGGTTTATAACAAATATTGATGATTAAAATAAATTAGACACATGACCTTCGAAATAATTACCTCAAAAGTAACACCTGAACTTGAAAATGAGATATTAGAAGATTTCATACAGCACACAATAGAAACTGTTGGCTTTGATGGCTTCAAAAAAGATTACATATCATTTGAGATTCGTGAAGGCAATGGAAACTTAATGGGTGCTTGTACAGTTAGATTATTTTTTGGCAACTTACATATCAAAACTCTTATAATCAAAAAGAAATATCGAGGACAATGATTAGGTACTCAGCTAATAAATCATGCTCTGCAATATGCTAAGGAAAAAGACTGTAGATTTGTATTTATTGAGACAATGAGTTTCCAAGCACCTGAATTTTATAAAAAACTTGGATTTGAAGTTGAACTCAAGAGAGATGGGTATACAGGAGGTACATCATTTTATTACTTAAAAAAGAATTTATAGAAACCTTAATAGGTTTTTATAACCTCATATTTTTCAAGTAACTCAATTGTTTTATTTATAGCACCCTTATTTTCATCTATACATTTTTTACCATTTGCAGCTATACTTTCAGCTTTTTCAGGATTTTGCATAAGATGTAAAACAACAGCAGTTAACTCATCTGGATTGTCTACAGTGATTAATCCATTATGATGTTTCATGTCTTCAATGATATCTATAGCATTTTGATGATATTTTCCAGTTATGACAGTACATCCTAAATTTATAGGTTCACAAACATTATGCCCACCAATATTAACTAATGTCCCTCCTACAAATACTATCTTTGAAACATTAAATATTAAGCCTAATTCACCAATTGTATTACAAATATAAATTTGTGCATCATCAGGCACATGATTAGTATTTTGATTATCTTTTGATCTTAAAATTGCAATTAACTGATTATCAAAACATAATCTTTGTATTTCTTCTCCTCGATTAGCATAACGTGGAGCTATAATCATTAATAAATTAGGTATTTTATTTTTTAGCTGTTTATAGACATTGATAAGAATTTCTTCTTCCCCAGCATGAGTACTGATACAAGCAAATACTTGTCTTTCTTTAATGGACTTTTTAAGTGCTTCAAGATCAAGAGTATTTGTTGTTAAAATTGCTGCATCATATTTTAAATTTCCAGTCAAATATGTATTGCTGCAAAAGTTCTTATAATGTTTAAAATCAGTTTTTGTACCAGCAGCTATAAAAGAACATTTGTTGAGTATTTCTTTTAAAAGAAATGATACTTTAGACCATCTGCTAAAAGATCTGTGAGACATTCTAGCATTTATTATACAAATCTTTTGCTTTCTAGAGCTAAATTGTAGAAGGTTAGGCCATATTTCAGATTCGACCAAGATTAATGATTGTGGTGACCAAAAATCAAGAAATGCATTGATAGCTTGTGGAGTGTCAAATGGCATGTAAACATGTTGTATATTATCACTTGTGTGGCGATACTGTTTGAAAGCCAAAGCACCACTGATTCTCACAGTTGTAATAAGTAAATATCTTGATGGATGATCCAATTTTTTCAATAAAGCCTTTATTGCATTAAATTCACCTGCACTAGAAGTATGAATATGTATAACTTCTTTATCTCTTTTTGCATTTGAAAACTCATCTAAAGATTTTTTATCATATATACAAAGCTTTTCTTGATATCTTTGAGAATCTTCTTCAGCACCCTTCAATCTCAATTTCAGGTAAAATTGCAATGGATAGTATAAAATTCTCGTGATTAGAGTATAAAAACTTAATATTGTTGATGCAAAATTCATTAATGATATTGTTTAAAAAAAATTGAGTTATTTTATATGAATTTGTTTATGGTATATAAACATTACTCTTTAATTGTTAAAAGTAAATAATGAGATGTCAAAAGTGTTACTAGAAATATTCTGCGAAGAGATGCCTGCTCTAATGCAATTAGAATGCTTAGAGAAATTCACAGAAATAATACGTACAACACTTGATACAAGTTCATCAATAGATGGTCTAGTAAGTCCTAGACACTTATGTGTCATAATTAATAATTATATTATTAACAATAAGATATTTGTAAAAGGCCCTAAGATTACAGCTCCAGAAGGTGCAATAAAAGGCTTTATGAATAAATATAACATCCTAAATATCAACGAATTAAAAGAAAAAGATGGAATTTTAATACTTGAACGATCTCTATCTCAGGAAGAATGTTTGGATGAATTATCAAAAAATATTTCAATAGCGATAGGTAAAATGGTCTGGCCTAAGTCAATGCTGTGGAATCAACACAATATAAAATGGATAAGGCCAATACATGCGATTACGTGTGTATTAGATGACAAAGTTTTAAATATAAATTTCGGACATATAAATTCTGGAAACATAACATATGGACATAGATCTCAAGGCTCACCAAAAATCGAGATAAAATCAGCAGACAGTATAGAATATCAGAATCTATTGAGAAAAAATGGAGTTATAGTCTCACATGAAGAGAGAAAAAAAATAATTCTTAATCAAATAGATGATATCATTAAATCAATGAATTTAAAATTGCTTGATGATGAATCATTACTAAATGAGGTAGTA
The DNA here is from genome assembly GCA_943325105.2 of Candidatus Fokinia solitaria. Classification (GTDB taxonomy): domain Bacteria; phylum Pseudomonadota; class Alphaproteobacteria; order Rickettsiales; family Midichloriaceae; genus JALQUO01. The sequence goes on from CALPOD020000003.1 coordinate 33,377, forward strand.
GGACTAGTAGAAAACCCATTTGTATTTCTAGGTAATATAAACAATAGTTTTATGTCTTTACCAACTGAGGTTTTAATTACATCACTTAAAAACCATCAAAAATATCTGTTATTAAAAGATCAAAATGATAACCTTGCACCGTATTTCATAATAGTCTCAGATATCTCTTCAGACGACAATGGAATAACAATAATCAATGGTAATGAGAAAGTATTAGCTGCAAGGCTTTCTGATGCTCAGCACTTTATTAAAACTGATTTAAAAACATCATTTAAAAACTTTTCAGAAAAATTACATAAAATACAATTTCACAAAGACATTGGAAGTATATATGAAAAAGTCATTAGGATACAAAACATAGCAAAGACAATATGTCATCAGATAAAAATCGACTCTAAAGACTCAGAAGAAGCTTCTAAAATATGTAAAAATGATCTAGTAACTCAAATGGTTGGGGAATTCCCAGAATTACAAGGAATAATTGGATATTATTATGCAATTGAAGGTGGATACAACAAAGACATAGCTATGGCTGTACGAGATCATTATAAACCTTGCGGACCGAATGATTCATTACCTGAAACCTTAGTTGGATGTGTGGTAGCAATATCAGATAAGCTAGATACATTACAGAGTCTTTTTAATATAGGTATAAAGCCAACTTCAACAAAAGATCCATATGCATTGAGAAGAGCTGCAATAGGAATAATAAGGATAATATCCACTCATGAGAAACTGATGAAAAATCTCAACATTCCTACATTAGGAATAAGTAAAGATGTTATAGAATTCATGTTAGAAAGGGCAAAGCAGATGTTTAAAGAATATCCTGAGAAATATGATGAAATAGTCAAAGTATGTATGTAAATGAAATAATTGAAGCTTTTAAAAGCTCTAAATTCAAAACCATAATTATATATGGAGCAACTGCTAGTGGGAAATCATCTTTAGGACTTAAATTACTAAATAAAATTGGCAATGGAATCATAATCAATGCTGATTCAATGCAGGTATACAAAGAAATACCTATCATAACTGCTCAGCCACCATCATTACTTAATCATCACTTGTATGGAATGACATCTATTAATGATAAAGATTTCTCAGTCGCGAGATGGTTAGAAATGATTGCTAAAGAGATACGTAATGCATTGAAAAAAAACATAATTCCAGTCATCATAGGAGGTACTGGGATGTATCTTAGCAGTCTTCTGAATGGTTTGACTGCTATTCCTAGTATTCCACTTGAGATTAATGAAAAAATACTCAATGATATAAAAATGTTTGGAATACATGCGATGTATCAAAAACTGTCTTCAATTGATCCTGTTGCTGCTGTAAAGATATCTAAAAATGATTCACAGAGGATAGTTAGAGCTTTAGGGGTATTTGAATATACAAATAAGCCAATTTCTGAATGGCAACAAAACAATCATAAGTATATTGATTTAGATAATTCTATGAAAATATGGGTTAGGCCAGAAAGACAAACTCTATATAAAAGAATTAATGAGAGGTTTATCACAATGATTCAAAACGGCGCCTTAGAAGAAGCTCAGCATTTATTAAATGAGTTCCCTGGAACAAAATACCCGAAGGCGATAGGGTTAGAGCAAATCATTCAATATCTCAATGGTGAAGTTTCAAAAAATGATGCAATTGACTTATCCCAGCAACTAACTCGTAACTATGCAAAAAGACAAGAAACTTGGTTTAAAAATAAACTGAATGATTGTGACTATGTTGTTGTTTAAAATGTAAATAGTACAATGAAACATCTATGATAAAATTGAAAAAACTGATATTGTTGACACTTGCAGTATTGGTTATATATGTTTCAAGCTGGAAATCTTCTGAAGTAAATCACAATACTAAATATAGCATCGAGGGCTGTATGCATCTGGGTAAGAAAAAAAATATCATAATAGGGGATTTTAATATTGATTATGTTGAAAATTCTATGGTAGATTGCTTCAATCCAAATTTCCCATCGATAAAAATCAACTCAAGAACTCAGCACAATGCTTGGCTTCATGTAGTACACACCAATAATGATAATTGGAAGATTTTTATCGATTCAGTTGATAAATTAAAGTATCCTCTGATGTATCCATTTTATTCTATGAAGAATAATCCTTATGATGAATTTAATGGTACAGATAATAATTTTTATGATGCCCCGCTTTGGACCTATAACTTAATAAAAACAAAGAAGATGAGATGGGAAGGACACGCTTATCCAGTCAAGATTACTGATAATCAGATAATGTTTTTTGATGGTATTGCATGGGGGTTTGAGCTATTACCATTTAAATTACATCCTAAAATGATTACTCCAAGGATGATTACTGAAAAGGAGCTTAAATCTGATTTAGAGATATTAAAAGTTGAATTAACAAATCATGAATTTAACATTAAGTGAGACTTAGCTAATATAACTATATGCAAAAAAATATACAAACAGAAAGATTAATTCTAAGGCAGTTTGAATTATCAGATTCACAAAAGTATTTTGAAATAAATCAAGATGTATATGTTGTTGAATTCCTACCTGGAAAGCTTACCCTCGAGGAAGCAGAAGGATTCATAAGGAAACAAACAGATAATCTACATAAATATGGATACTGCCTGTACGCAGCTGAGTTAAAAAAAACATCTGAATTAATTGGATTTATAGGCTTAAATTACACTGATTTTCTGAAACAAACTGAAGTCGGCTGGAGATTAGGAAGGGAATATTGGGGTAATGGATATGCAACAGAAGGTGCAAAGGCTTGTCTTGAGTTTGGATTAAATACATTAAATCTCAATCAAATCATCTCATTTACAGTGCAAAAAAATACTAGATCAATTAAAGTTATGGAAAAAATTGGACTAGAAAAAGATAGTTACTTCAACCATCCGAAGCTTTCATTAGATCATCCACTTTCACAACATGTACTATATAAAAAATGCAAGAAAAATTTCTCACAGTAAACATCAATGAATGCCTCAGCCTTAATGACAAACATTTTGATGATCAAAATCTTAACATTGATTACTTATCAAAGTCATTACCTGAGTTAGAACCTCAACAGCAACTAATCATAGCAACAAAGTGCGTTAATCTTTGTGAAAAATTCCATAGCTATTTTCACTTTGAACAATCTTACTTCCATTTATTACTTGGTAAGCAGCAGAACTCATCTGAAGAGTATGAAGCAGCAATATTTCAAGACCCATTGAACGACGAAGCAAAATATCTATTGAATTCCAACCTTACAGATAAATTATATACAAGAGATTTTCAATGCTTTTCAGAATTTCTGAAGTTTGCAGTTGGAGACAACATTTTGAATACAGAATATCTTCAAGGGTCATACTGGGATTGGTATGATCAATATTGTGAAACAAATAATTTGAATTTTCTTCTTAAAACAGTTGAGACAATATCATCTGCACATCAGCTGTATCACACAAATGCAGCTAAAATTTACTATAATAGACATATTTGTTTTAAATCTTTAGGTAATGAAATCCTTGCAAAAAATGATTTGGAAAAGGCAAGGAACTTAGATAAAAGCATTGCAATCTAAAAGAGAAGATTATACAATTAAAAGTATAGTAAATAATATTATACCAAAAAAAATGCAAGATACAAAGGTATTAAAAACATTAGATGATTTACTTCTGTATAGTGTTTTGTTGAAAAATCTACAAGGAGAGAGTCTTTTTGACAAAGTGACAGAAAACTACGAAAAAGCACTCAGAGGATCTTCAAAAGAAAATGATGGAATTGATTATAAAGATCTTATAACAAAACTGATTAGTGAGTCTTCTTTTGTAATACCAGAAAATCTTCAACAGGATCAAGTTGACATTTGTAAAAAACTTAAAGAGCTTTGGAAGTTTCAAGCAGAAAGTAATCTTGTAAACTTATCACTACATTCTCCATCACTCGAAATATATGAAACATTTACTCCATTGATTGCAGAAATCTTTAAACAACCTGAAGTCTCACAACTGATCAAAATATTACATGAAAGAGTTCAAGCAGGTGAATGCATTGACTATCCAACAGAATTAGCTTCTCTAAGAAGTGAGATCAAATCTCATATTGAAAAAGATCAAGTTCTTCAATTGGCACTTGCTAAACTACTACCTCAAGATTCAAATCTTCAATTGCAAGCAGGTGTTTTATTAATATCAGGTAAGAAAGCATCAAAACAAGAATGGGAAAAAGACTTTATAGAGTTGGTAAACAAAAATAAAGATTTCTTAGGAAAAACACCACCTGCTATACCCACTGAGTTAGCTGAAAGTATGAAAAAGTTAGGTGATGAGATCACAATAGATAAAGAATGGAAAATAGAATTTTTACTTTTAGTTAGACCTATCATAGAAGCATTTGGATTTGATATTTTTAGTGAAGATACACAAAGCAAATTAGATGCGAGATCTGCAAAAAAATGGGTTGAAAAACTTGAACAACAAAAAGCTAACAATAAAGGAATTGGTGCTGCTTAGATAACATTTAAATTTATCTTATTCAGGATATTTTTTGCTTCCTCAGTAATTGCATCCTTTTTTTCTTCATCAAATCTGTTGAGGGTAGAAAATACATAAGCAAGCCTTCTATTAGATTTAAGTTGTTCTTTATGTTGTATGAAAAAGTTCCAATAAAGTGCATTAAATGGACATGCGTCATCTCCTATAAGCTTTTCAGGATCATACTTACATTTCTTACAAAAATCACTCATGCGATTTATATACTTCCCACTTGCAGCATATGGTTTACTAGCAACAATCCCACCATCACTAAATAATGCCATCCCCATCGTATTAGGAACTTCAACCCACTCATAAGCATCGGCGTATACTGCAAGATACCATTTATGTACTTCCACTGGATTTATACCTGTAAGGAGTGCAAAGTTACCTGTAATCATAAGCCGTTGAATGTGATGTGAATAGGCGTGTTCTTTTGTGTGATTAACTACTTCTTCAATGCAAAACATCTTTGTTGGCTTGCCCCAGAAGGAATCAGGAAGACTCCTTGTAGCTCCTAAGAAGTTCATTTCTAAATATTTAGGCATAAAAGTCCAATAGATACCTCTTATATATTCTCTCCACCCAAGAATTTGTCTGATAAACCCTTCTACAGAGTTGAGAGGAGCTTTACCTTTATGATATTCATTTTCAGCCATCTGACACAACTCTAGAGGCAGCAACAAGCCTATATTTAAATATGTTGATAATAATGAATGAAATAAATAAGCTTCTCCCGAAACCATAACATCTTGATGCTTGCCAAAGTTTGGTAGAATATCTTGCATGAATTGTTTTGCTTCCATCAAAGCTTGTTCTCTAGTGACTGCAAAGTGGAATGGTTCAAATTTACCAAAATTTTCATTAAATTTTTTACTTACAAACTCCAAGATACTTATAGTAGTTTGGTCTTTTTTATGACTAATTCTCCTTGGAGATTTTATTTTCTCCTTAAAAACTTCTCTATTCTCTTTATCATAATTCCAACTACCTCCTACTGGCGAACCATTTTTCTCAAGTAAGATTTTATATTTTTTACGCATCTCACGATAGAAAAACTCCATCCTTAACTGCTTCTTATCCTTTGCCCATTTTGCAAATTGTTCTTTTGTACACAGGAATCTATCATCAGCCAAGATTTCAAATTCAATATCTAATAACTTTGTCAAATTGATTATCTTTTCCTGAACTCTATATTCACTTGGTTCAGTTATGATAATTCTATTAACCTTTAAATCATTTGTTATACGTAATATCTCATCAGATAAGTTTTTGTCAGAGAGTTCAGTATATTCAACTCTATATCCATCTGATAATAATTTATCTCTAAAATGACGTATTGCTGAGAGCTGAAATGCAATCTTTTTAGGGTGATGGGGTATATATGTAAAATCTTCTATGCATTCACACATCATAACAATATCATCTGCCTTATTTATACCTCTTAAGGATGTAATGCTCTCAGAAATTTGATCTAATAAAATAACTCGCAAGGTTGACATAGATACCTAATACTTTTATTGTTTTCTCAATTACCCACCATATAAAAAATCACATTATGACTCGAGGGCTAAAAGAATTCTTAATTGATCTTATAACAAAATATAAATTTTATCTCATTGGATTAATTTGTGTATCAATCTCAGGAGGTGCATTCGGAACATTTGTAAATTATCAGGTAAAGGAGATTATTGACTCTCTTGGGAATGCAAGCCTATTCTCTTCTGTGATTATGTTTGTGATTTATGTAACACTTAATCATTTGGTATTCTTCATATCAAGGCTCTTAGACATAAAATATAAACCTACAATGCTTGCTGAGGTAGTTGACAAGGCTTATAGAAAAACTATGAAGCATTCATTGCATTGGTTTGATTCACACCTCTCAGGAGAAATTGCAAGTAAAATAACGGACCTCCAAGATAGCATCATTACAGTTATTACAGTAATCTCTAGGTCTTTCACAATGTTTTGTTTTATTTTTATAGGTTTAGTATTTATATTTCAAGTTAACTATATCCCAGGTTTGGTATTACTAAGTTTTTTAATAATATACTCACCCATAATGATAAAATTGCTTAAAAAGCAGTTAGAACTTCAGGAGCAATATGTGAACTCAAGGCAGGAGTCAGTAGGAATAATAAATGATTCAATTTCTAATGTCTTTGGAATAAAAATTATTGGTAATCTCTTTACTGAACTACATCTGAAACTGTTACCTTCAATAAGAAAGTGGTCTGATTGGGATAGAAAAACAAGGCAATATGATGCATATTATGTAGATGTGGCTGATACAATAATGTCAGTCATAATGAATGCTACACAGATTTTCATATTAGGATATCTATATCAAAATTCTTACATTACTGCTGGTGAGTTCGCATTCATTGCAGGCACAACATTACAAATACATAATGATCTCGACTCACTACTGGAGAATATAATGTTTGCAATAAACCCTAAGATAGCCACTATAAAATCATCTTTTAAGTTTATCAAATCAGATTTAAATCATTCAGAAATTACAGAAAATTTACCAGCCGTGCAAGGAGAAATAGAATATAAAAATGTTAAGTTTGGTTATAATAATGAAAAAAATGTTTTTGAAAATTTAAATTTAAAAATTGAGAAATCTGAAAAGATAGGTATTGTAGGGACATCTGGAGCAGGTAAAACAACTTTAATCAAATGTCTTCTAAAGTATTTTGATTTGAAAGAAGGAGAAATCCTTATAGATGGTTATGATATATCAAAATATTCTGAAGAATCTCTCAGAGCAAATATCTCAGTCATACCGCAAGACATCACAATGTTTCATAGAAGTATTATTGATAATCTGCAGCTCGCTAAATATGATGCAAAGCTTGAAGAAATACAATCTGCATGCAAAAAAGCTAAAATACATGATGACATTATGATGATGCCACAAGGATACAATACGATTGTCGGTGAGCGAGGAGTTAAACTGAGCGGCGGCCAGAGACAAAGGATAGCAATAGCGAGGGCGATATTAAAAGACGCTCCAATTCTTATCTTAGATGAAGCAACATCCGCTCTCGACACCCCAACAGAAATTTTGATACAGCAATCAATAAATGAAATACTTGAAGGTTCTAAAGCAACCATGATTGTCATCGCACATAGGCTTTCAACTCTCATCCATATGGACCGAATAATAGTCTTAGAAAACGGGAAAATAGTTGAAGATGGCAGTCATAATTATTTAATAAAAAATGAAGGTATTTATAAGAAACTTTGGGATTCTCAAGTAGGTGGATTTATTGTATAAAATAAACTCTGCAGTTGAAAAATTCGTTTATTAATGTTAACTAGAAACTATTAGTTTACAGAAAAATAAATGTAAAAAAATTGTGAAGATCACTGCATTACCTCAGATCTGGATTATTGTTTTAATGGTAGGTTTATCTCAGCTTTCAGAAACAGTATATACGCCCTCATTGCCAAGTATAGCTAATGATTTTAATACCTCGCCCTCTAATGTTGAACACACTCTCACTACTTATCTTGCAGGGTTTGCAATTGGGGTATTATTTTGGGGTAGGTTATCAGATAAAGTTGGTAGAAAGCCATGTATCATAAGTGGCTTATTGATATTCATTATAGGCTGCATTGGATGTTACTTCTCTTCTAACATATACTTTTTGATGTTTAGCAGAGTCATACAGGCATTTGGATGTAGTGTTGGGAGTGTTATTTCACAATCAATTGCGAGAGATTCATTTAGTGGCCCAGACTTAAGTAAAGTTTATGCTACCGTCGGTAGCAGTTTAGCAATTTTCCCTGCTGTAGGGCCAGTTATTGGAGGTATCATATCAGAACATTTTATATGGAATGACATATTTATATTTTTGAGTGTTTTTAGCTTTTGTTTAGGAACAATAGTATTTTTCAAATTACCTGAAACACATCATAAAGAAAGGCGAGTAAAAATATCCATTTTAGATGTTTTAACAAAACTAATAAAAGATAAAAATGTTGTGAGTTGTGCAATCGTAATAGGTAGTGCTAATGGGATAATATTCAGTTATTTTGCAGAAGGTTCATTTTATCTCATAAAACTATTAGGATTAACCAAGAAAGAATATGGATTTTCATTTCTATTCCTTGCATCTGCAACAATGTCAGGAAGTTTAATATCAAAACATCTCAATTTTAAATACAAAACAGTTGATATAATAAAATATGGCCTAAGAATTGCATTATTTAGTACATCAACATTTGTGGTGATTATACTCACCCATTATTATTATATATCTATTCCTGCCTACATTTTGATAGTGGTTACTATATTATGTCAGATGACTACAAACTTAGGGCTTGCAATGACCATGGGCAACACATTATCTCTAGCATTAACTAAATATAAGTGGTGTATTGGAACAGCTACAAGTTTATTTGGATTCGCTTATTATTGCGTATGTTCAACAATAAACTTGGGAATGAGTGAGTTACATAATGGCACTCTTTTACCAATGCCATTATTCTTTTTTAGTATAGTTATTATGATGTTATTTATCTCTCGAGGACAAGGTGAGAAAGTTGATCTCTAGTATATTCTTTCCATTGCACTTCCACCACTTCTTTAATCTCTTTTGCTATTCCATGTCCAAAAAACTCACATAGATAATTCCATATCTTTTCATACCACTGCATATTTTCATACTTCTGGTAGCATTCATCAATGACTTCTTTCACTGATTCTATTTCTAAGAAATCTTTTATAAGTTTATCATTGCCAGAAATTTTTTCTTTAAATTCATCTGCGTCTTTACATCCTTTCCATGTTGAGTACACTTTTTTCATTATTTCTTTTTCTGCTGCTGCTTTTTGTACTTTTGCTTTTATCTTAGAAAGATTAAGCTCAGATAAAGATTTAAATTGTCCATGATCGAAAAGTACTTTTATATTGTCAGGATTAGCTTGTAATTTAAGGCCTTTTTGTATTATAATAGACCCCCAATTTTGACCATTTGTTGGCTTAAACTGCTTATCACTATATTTTCCAAGATCTTTAAGCTCAGGCATTAAGACTTCAACCATATTAGTTGCTGAAGCCGTTGCACAATCATCTGTGCTTCTACCACCATAGTAAAAGTTATTCCCTGGCCATGCATAAGGATTCCATGCAACGACTTTGTATATTTCACAGTTTGAAAAATCATCACCTGCTTTTTACCAATCTTCAGGTTTACTAAGGCCCATAACTGTACCATCACCTCTAAATTTTATTCCATCTACTTCTTGATCAACAAACTCTAATTCCTGCATTTGTACCAATGCAATCTCACATCTTAAAGGAAGCAAAGAATTAATGATTTCTTTTACTGCAATCTGAAAGTGATTTTGTACTACTTCTTTGTCAAACCTACCTGAAAAAACACTACATCCCATAGCTGGTAATGCAACGATAGCTTTTTTACCTTTGCTTTTTGCATGATCACTTGCATGTTTTAAAATAGGTAATAGTCTTCTTTCATAAAATGCATTGTATTTTTCTTGATCTATTTGGCAATCACCCATAACTTCTTCTAGATCAAGTTGATCTCCTAAGTTTAGAGCATTAGAAAAAAGTAAGTGGCAATTATGTTGTTTCTTGTGGCTCAAAGACTTTAAATGCTTTTCCTAAACCACAGTTATCAAATGCTTTAACATCATTTACTACAGGGTTAATATCACCTGGAATTTTTTTCTCAGCAGCATTTAATCCTGAACTATCTGCAGAAAGACCTTTAGCTTGTAAAAATCTTTCTATTAATTCATGGGTCTTTAATTGTTGCTGTGCTTTAAGTTTGCTACTTGCTTGGCTTCCCATCTGATAAGCAAAAATCCTTTTAAAAGCTTTCTCACTTATAACAATATCATATGGTAGTTTTTGCATATTTATTCGTGGTTATTTTGTATTTATATTCAACTTACAATGCATTTATTAAAGTTTTATTAAAATATCAATTGATATATGAAAAACCTTGAAAATTTTTCTTATATAAGATATAGAGTTTATGTAAGGCTTTTAAAGCCGCTGTAGCACAGTGGTAGTGCACTTCATTGGTAATGAAGAGGTCGCAGGTTCAATTCTTGCCAGCGGCACCACAATAAAGTTTATGGAGAGATGGCCGAGTGGCCGAAGGCGCCTTCCTGCTAAGAAGGTATACGGGTGACTGTATCGAGGGTTCGAATCCCTCTCTCTCCGCCAGTTTACAGAGCTCGAACTTTTTGGGCTTGAATTCTCAAATTACCAAACTCCCTTATGAACCCCATTATTCATAGGCTTTAGCGCGTTTTAGTCGCTCCGACACATGCGTACTTAGAGAATCACAAAATCACCGATTTCACCCCAAAATCTCCCTTTTTGCTCTCCGTTTCTCCGTTAGATGCGAACGTCCGACCCGAAGGTACGCATGTCCTCAAACCCTGTATTTACCTAGGTTTCAGAGAATCGCCATTTTTTGACCCTACATTTTTTAGAGAACAAAAAGCGGAGTAGCAAGTGGAATTCGAAACGGAGAAAATGAGCTAAACCAAGGGGGTGATCAACCAATATTCTAAATTATATTTTTATGTTAGTATTTAATATATTAACTTAAGATAATATAGAGCAAAATGAAGAAAGAAGTTTGGCTTATTTATGATGGAGAATGCCCAATTTGCCGGCCTACTGCTAATGCGCTAAAGATTAAAAAAGCGGCTGGAATTCTTCATTTAGTAAATGCAAGAGAGCCGCACCCAATTTTAGAAGAAATTAAGCAAGCAGGGTTAAACCTTGATGATGGAATGGTTGTGAAGTTTAAGCATACGCTGTACCATGGTGCTGATGCTCAATATATCCTTGCGATGATTGGTACCGATGTCGATTGGTTTAATCGCATGAACGTTTTATTCTTTCATTCAAAGCTTATAGCTACACTAATTTATCCAGTATTAAGATTTATTCGCAATACTATTCTGAAGATTAACGGCATTAAGAAGCTTAATAATCTTGCTACACATAAAAGTGAGTCAATATTTCAATCGGTCTTCGGTCAAAAATGGCATATACTGCCTGATATATTGCGCAAGCGTTATTCGAACTCTTCATATAGCAATGATATAATTACAGTCCAAGGCAAACTAGATATAAGCTTTCCTAAGATGATGTATCCTTTCCTGCATTTTTTTAGATTATTTAACATACTTGTACCTTATCAAGGAAATGATGTGCCTGTTACAGTCAATTTTAGAAGTATGCCTGATGCTTCAATACTATGTTTTGATCGAACATTTCATTTTCCGAATAAAAAGGCTTATCAATTTCGTTCATATATGCAACATATCAAAGAGAATATTGTAGTCGAGTTTGTTTTATTAGGAATAGGATGGCGAATGAAAATACATTATGAAGATGGCAAGGTAATAATGCAGCATAATGGGTATATATGGAGTGTATTTGGCAAGTTAATTCCTATACCATTGAGCATTATTTTAGGCAAGATATATGCAGAAGAGCAGCTAGAATCCCAAGACTCATTTAGTATGTTAATGCACATTATACACCCACTATTTGGCACAATCTTTAGATATAGTGGTAAATTTAAACTTGAAGTAGATAATAAATGAAAAAGGTACTTATTATTGGTGGCTATGGTAATTTTGGTAGCAGGATTGCTGCAGGATTAGTGAAGGCCAATATTGCAATTATTATTGCTGGCAGAGATCATTCTAAAGCTAAAAACCTACAGAAGAGATTGCAATCATTATATCCGCAACAAACCATAGAAGCAGCTGTACTAGATGTGAACGATAGACTAGCTGAGCAGCTGGGAATACTAAAACCCCGTGTAGTAGTTAATGTTGCTGGGCCATTTCAAAATTGTGATTACACAGTAGCTCTAGCATGTATTAAAGAGAATATACATTACATTGATCTTGCAGATGGTAGAGATTTTGTCAATGAGATAGTCTCGCTTCATAGCCAGGCAATAAAAAGCGATGTGCTGGTTGTGAGCGGTGCCAGTACAGTTCCAGGGTTGTCATCCGCAGTCCTTGAACATTATAAAAGTCAATTTTTAAAAATTGACTCTTTGATTTATGGGATCAGCCCTGGTCAACAGACTTCGCTAGGGCTTGCAACAGTTAAGTCTATATTATGTTATGTCGGCAAGCCCCTCAAACTGTGCTGTAACGATGAAAAAATAAGATATGGTTGGCAAGATTTATATAGACAAGAATATCCTATATTGGGTAAAAGGTGGATGGCAAATTGTGATATCCCTGATTTTGATATTTTTCCAAATAGATATGGTATTGAATTTTTGCGGTTTTCTGCCGGAGTTGAGAGCCATGTTGTTCATTTGGGTATATGGTTTTTATCGTATTTAGTGCGTATTGGATTACTGATTAATCTTCCTAAATATGCAAATTTTCTCTTTAATTGTAGCAAATTGTTTCAAATATTTGGTACGCAAAATGGTGGTATGCATATGTTGCTGCAAGGCAAGGATTTAGCTGGGAAACCGAAAGAACTCAGGTGGTTCATTATAGCTGAAAAAAGTGATGGACCACAAATACCTTGCACCCCTGCAATTATATTGGCAAAAAAATTAATCAATGAAACAATAGTTGAAAGAGGTGCAATGCCATGTGTTGGACTTATCACGTTAGAAGAATATCTTGAACAATTAAAAGATTTTTCTATCAAGGAGATAATAACATAAAGTTTATAAGCGCTGAACTTTTTTGGCGTGAATTTTCAAATCCAACAACCCCACTCTAAACCCCAGTATTCATAGGCTTTAGCGCGTTTTAGTCGTCCGACACATACGTACCTAGAGAATCGCAAAATCACCGATTCCACCCCAAAATCTCCCTTTTTACGCTCTCTATCTCCGATACATGCGAACGCCCGACCCGAAGGTACGCATGTCTAGAACCCTGGATTTGCATGGGTTTTACAGGATTGCTGTTTTTTGATCCATCACTTTTTAGAGAAAAGAAATTGGAGTAGTGATTGGCATTCGAAACGGAGAAAATGAAATAAATTAAGGTATGGAAAGCAGTTTCCGCTATTCTCATAATAATAAATATGTTATGTTAAAGTATGTTATGCGTCTTGTGTAACAAAAAAATTAAGCAATAACTAAAATTGCATTATAAAAAAAAGATATCAGAAAAAGTCAAAAATGCTGACCAAGATACACTCGTTGTGTTTGAGGTCGACAATTTTATTTCTGCACCTAGCAATTTAATTAGAAGGCCGAAAGTGAAAACAGTCAGGCGGGCGATTTCCAAAGAGTATGAACAAAAATACGGGAAAGATCGTGTTGTTCATATCTATTCATTCTATTACCTGAAAGCCAGCAAAGAATCATTTTGCAAAAGTTTATGGGAAAATAAGCAAGGTTTTGATGAACGTTTACAAGGCATTTTAGAGCAAGAAAAAGGAGATGCATCATGAGAAAAAATGCTAAAAAAATATTGATCACAGGCGGCACAGGATTTATTGGTAAGCACCTTTGCGATCGTCTTATAAAAGAGGATCATACATTGTATATTCTCACGCGAAATAAAAAAATGAATGGCACAGGAAATGGCCATGCAAAATTTTATCTTAATAATTTGAGTCAAATTCAAAATATTGATATTGATATCGTCATTAATCTTGCTGGTGAAACGATTGCACAACGATGGACAGACAATGCAAAACACACAATCTATAATAGTAGAATTGCAACAACACGAGATATTGTACATTTTATGCGATCAAAACAAACACTCCCCACATTATTTATCAGTGGTTCAGCAGTAGGTTATTATGGTGTGAATCACCACAAAACATTTACCGAAGAAAACGGTCCATCAACTATTAATTCACAATTCGCAAGCTCACTTTGCAAAGCATGGGAAGATGAAGCATCACATGCAGCTGATTTAGGCATAAGAACAGTATTTTTAAGAATTGGTCCTGTTTTGGAAAAAGATGGAGGAATGTTAGCAAAGCTCTTGCCAAGTTTTCGTCTATGCCTTGGTAGTCAAATAGGTGATGGGCGACAATGGTTGTCTTGGATTGATAGAGATGATCTTATTGAATTAATTCTTTTTATTATTCATCAAAAAAATATTGATGGTCCAGTTAATGCTACATCCCCCAACCCCGTTACTAACAAAGAGTTTTCCTTGGCGCTTGCAGAAGCTTTGCATAGGCCATGCTTTTTGAAAACTCCAGAATTTGTTTTTAAATTGATTTTTGATCAAATGGCAGAAGAAATTATGCTAAATGGACAAAAAGTATTACCAGAAAAAGCGTCTCACTATGGATTTGAATTTTCTTATCCAACAATTCAGCAATCATTTTTAAAAATATTGAGAGCATAAATCATGACTGCTTTTTTAGAAAAACGTCGAAATATAGCGATTATCGGTACAGGTATTTCAGGGCTAGGAATTGCTTACTTGTTATATCCTTATCACAATATAAAATTTTATGAGAAAAATGATTATATAGGTGGTCATAGTCGTACTATCGATATCAATACGCAAGATGGAAAGATTGCAGTTGACACTGGGTTTATCGTTTTTAACAAACGCAATTATCCTCTTCTCACCTCTCTTTTTGCGCACTTAAATGTAGAGACTGAAAAAAGCGATATGTCTTTTGGGGTTAGTATTGATAGAGGTTGGATGGAATATGGAACCATGAATCTCAAAAATATTTTTGTTCAAAAATCTAATATCTTCAATCTAAAGTTCCTTGGGATGATAAAAGATATATTAAAATTTAATAAGAATGCTCATTCTTATTTAGAATGCGACTCGGCAATTACATTAAAGGACTGTTTGGAACAGTTACAATTAGGGAAGTGGTTCCAAAAATATTATTTGCTGGCCATGGGAGGTGCCATTTGGAGTACGCCTATTTCATCGATGCTTGAATTTCCTGCAAAAACATTTATTCGTTTTCTTGAAAATCATGGTTTGCTAACAATTAATCATCATCCACAGTGGTATACGGTCAAAAATGGGAGCAGAGAATATATAAAATGCCTTACCGAAAAATTTTCTGATAATATTTTGTTAAATAGTGGTGTTACAAAGGTTGTTCGAAATGACGATAAAGTTACTGTTTATGATGAGAACGGAAATATTACAAATTATGATGAAATAATTTTTGCATGCCACGCAGATCAAGCTCTTAAAATAATAGAAAATCCATCAGAAAAAGAATGGAGTATCTTATCAAATTTTACTTATCAACCAAATAGAATAGTTGTACATAGTGATATAAGCTTTATGCCAAAGCGTAAGGGGGCTTGGGCGAGCTGGGTTTACTTGTCAGATAATCAAGATGATCATAATTCACATATATCATTAAGTTATTGGATGAATAATTTGCAATCTTTAAAAACGCATACTCCTATTATAGCAACTCTAAATCCAACGCGAGAACCAAGAGAAAACCTCATGTATAATGAACATTGGTTTGAGCATCCTGTATTTGACGCAGCAGCTATCAAAAGCCAAGAAAAAATTAATGATATTCAGGGGAAAAATCGTTTTTGGTTTTGTGGAGCTTATCAAAGATATGGATTTCATGAAGATGGTTTGTGGAGCGCCGTGAAAATTGCAGAAAAAATGGGGATCAAGCCATTATGGATATGAAACCTCATATATTTAATGCTAAGGTTATGCATAAACGTCTTTTTCCAAAAGAAAATAAATTTATTTATAACTTGTATTATTTAGCTTTACCTTTACCAGCCCCCAAAATTCAAAGAATTTTTCTAAGATTTGACGCAAAGGATTTAGGATTTCGGGACGGAAGCGATCCTGGAATCTTTGCAAAAAAAGTACTCTCGAATTATGGTTTCGATAAAAAGATAGAAAATATTATGCTCATCACAATGCCTAGAGTTTTTGGATACGTATTTAATCCTGTTAGTTTTTATTTTTGTTTTGATAACAATAAAAAATTTATAGCAGTTATAGCAGAAGTCCATAATACTTTTGGTGAACAACATTACTATTTTTGTGCTAATCCATGCCATTCACCGATTAATGAAAGTCAATGGTTAGAAGCAGAAAAAGTTTTTCATGTGTCTCCGTTTTTGCCACGCGATGGTAGCTATCGTTTTCAATTTTCTTTAAAGGAGGAGAGACTTGGCATTTGGATAGACTATTTTGATTCCAAAAACAATAAACAGCTTATGACATCTTTAGTTGGTAATTTAGTACCTCTTAACAACTTATCGCTGAACAAAGCTTTTAAGACTCATCTTTTTTTAACTATTAAGACAATCTTACTGATTCACCTGCAGGCTTTGAAGTTGTTTTGTAAAAAGGTTTTTTATTTTAGAAAACCAAAACAATACCAAGACAAACT
Organism: Candidatus Fokinia solitaria; assembly: GCA_943325105.2. Classification (GTDB taxonomy): domain Bacteria; phylum Pseudomonadota; class Alphaproteobacteria; order Rickettsiales; family Midichloriaceae; genus JALQUO01. The sequence continues at coordinate 50,277 of CALPOD020000003.1, forward strand.
CAGTGCAACACTTAACATACAAAAGGAAGTATTGAATAAAAAATAATTTAGAGAATAACTATATGATAGAACGTCAAATCATTAAAAAATTTCTTAATATCTTTCATCAAATTCATTATGGAAGAATCCATATCGCTACGCCTGACGGTAAAATTTACGATTTTGTCGGAAAAGAAAAAGGCCCTAAAGCAGATTTAGTGATTTATGATGCTAGAGCAATTAGTCAATTTATAACGAAAGGAGATATTGGATTTGCAGAAAGCTATCGTGACAAATGGTGTGATAGTAATGACCTAGTGTCATTATTTACATTTGGATTAAAAAATGAACAGGTTTTAGGGAAATACATACATGGTAGTTTCCTGAGCCGTATTGCTGCCCGTATAGGATATTTATTTAATCTCAATACTCTGAAAGGAAGTAAAAAAAATATTCATGTTCACTATGATATAGGAAATGATTTCTATAAACTTTGGCTTGATCCAAGCATGACCTATTCTTCTGCTATTTTTGAACATGAATCTGAAGATTTAATGTCTGCGCAGTATAGAAAATACGATAAAATTATTAACAGTGTTAAAAATTCAGGAAGATTGTTAGAAATTGGGTGTGGTTGGGGAGGATTCGCAGAGCGAGCACTGTTAAAAGGCGATTATGATCTGAAAGCTCTTACTCTTTCTGAACAACAGTATAGCTATGCAAAAAATCGACTACAAGGTAATGCTAATATAGCTATTGAAGATTATAGAATTCAAAAAGGCAAATACGATCAAATTGTATCTATAGAAATGTTTGAAGCTGTGGGTGAAAATTTTTGGGATACTTATTTCTCCAAAATCAAAGCTCTATTAGCTGAAAAAGGCAAGGCCATTATTCAAACAATTACCATTAATGAATGCTATTTTGAACGATACCGAAAAAGCGGTGATGCCATCCGTACATTTATTTTTCCAGGTGGTATGTTGCCGTCGCCAGAGAGATTCGTTGCAGCTAGCTCTAAAGCGGGTCTTGTTGTAACAGATAAATTTTCCTTTGGTGAAGATTATGCGCTTACAATTAAGAATTGGCTTGTTGCGTTTGAGAAAAATATTGAGCAAGTAAAAGATTTGGGTTTTGATGAAAAATTTCTTCGCATTTGGCGCTTTTATTTGACATTTTGTATTGCCAGTTTTAAATCAGGTCGAACAAGCGTCATGCAGATAGCACTTGAGCATGCGAGGGAAAAATAATGGCTCAAAAAGAAAAGATAGAGCTATCAGCATTGATTCAATATGCCTTTCTTGCATTACCATTAGGATTTTCAGGGTTTCCACTTTATATTTTAGCTCCTGATTTTTATGCCATCAATTATGGAATGACATTATCCACAATGGGGTTTTGTCTTTTATTCATCCGTGTCTTTGATGCTTTTCAAGATCCTCTGATTGGCATAATAAGCGACCGATATAGAGATCAAACCCTTTTAATCATGGGTGCATCAGCCTGCATTCTTGTATTAAGCATTTATATCCTTTTTAACTTTACGATTTTCTCTCCTTTAAGTCGATTTGTTATATTCATGACACTTGCTGTCACGACTTATAGTGTGTTAACGATTAATCTTAATTCAGTTGGTGGGCTGTGGTGCAAGCAAGAAAAGTATCAAGTGAAAGTTTCTTCCGTTAGAGAAGTTTTTTCTCTTATCGGACTCCTTATTTCAGTTTCAATTCCACATTTTTTAGAAAAGATAATAGATAAAGATCAAGTTTATGAATGGTTTGTTTTTATACTTTTGGTACTTGTGATCATCGGGTTTACTCAATTTTATTACTGGTATCGAGTATACTCTAAAAAATTTGATTATAATCTAAAAACCTTATCTTTTAATTGCAATCTTCTTTCTTCTGACTTAAAAAAATTCTTTGGCATTTATTTGTTCAGCATGTTTGCATCATCTATTCCAGCTGTCTTAGTAATTTTTTTTGTACGTGATTTGCTTGGTGCTGGACACTATACAGGATTTTTTCTACTTATTTATTTTATTTCTGCCGCTATCTTTATGCCCTTTTGGACTTACGTGAGTAATAAAAAAGGTAAATATAGAGCATGGTTTTTTTCTATGTTACTGGCAAGCTTTAGTTTTATATGGGCATTTTTTTTAACAAAAGGAGATCTATGGCAATACGGGTTCATCTGCCTTATGTCTGGCATCTCCTTGGGTGGCGATCTTATTTTTCCACCTGCTATAGTATCTGATCATATTCATTCTTCAAAATCTCAGAACAGCGCAGCTGCTCATTATGGTATCTTAAATTTACTTTCTAAATCATCGTTAGCTTTTGCCTCTGCTCTCTCATTTTTCATTCTTGACTATGCTGAATTTAATGTAGGAGGAACAAACCTTAATACAAGCCTTATAGGATTAAGTATTGCGTACGCTTTTATTCCCTGTATCATAAAAATAACAGCAGCTTTTTTTGTATGGAAAATATTTATTAAATTTAACTCGGAAAAAAAATAATGAAAGTATTTAAATTTATCGTATTATTATTTGTAGTTTTATCAATAACTATTTTTATATTCGTAAATTTTATGAAAAATTCTATTGAATATTATGAAGATAAAAAGCCTGAAATGAGTATCAAAAACTATTTTAATGGTTCCATAAAGGCATGGGGGATTGTCCAAGATTGGCGAGGACGTGTTGTAAGGCAATTTGATATCAAAATGATTGGAACATGGGATGGAGATATAGGAACTTTAAGAGAACAGTTTTATTATTATGATGGACAAACACAAGAACGTACTTGGACAATTAAAAAATTAGATAATGGAGATTATGAAGGCACGGCATCCGATATTATAGACAAAGCCTTGGGCATAGAAAAAGGAAATGCCGCACAATGGTCTTATATAATGGATCTAAAGGTAGACCAAAGAGTTTTTCGCATCAAATTTGATGATTGGATGTGGCTTATGAATGATGGGGTTTTGATCAATCGGTCTTATTTAAAAAAGTTCGGGATTACCGTAGCTGAATTGACAATATTCATGAAGAAGGAATGACGATATTGAGAGATAAGACGTATAATAATAAAATTATTTGGATAATAGGCGCCAGCAGCGGTATAGGAGAAGCTCTTGCCAAAAGATTAGCCTCAAAAGGTGCTATTATTTGTCTTTCAGCGCGTCGCGCACAAGAATTAGAGAAGCTAAAAAGCTTTTTGTCAGGTGTAAAACATGAAAGTTTCCCTTTAGATGTTTGTGATGCAGAAGCTGTTATAAAAACCGCACATACTATTCATGCTTATTTTGGTAGAATAGATAGTATTATTTTTCTTGCTGCAGCTTATAAACCGATGAGACTTGAAACACTAGATATTTTTGATGTACGTCAAATGATCGAAACAAATTTGCTTGGTGCTTTTCATGTGCTTTCTGCGGTTATTCCCTTATTAAAAAGTCAACCTTATGGCCAAATTGCTTTATGTGGAAGTGTAGCGGGATATATCGGTCTTCCTGGAGGACAACCTTATAGCGCCACAAAAGCTGGTATTATTAATCTTGCTGAAAGCCTTCGCTCAGAATTACCAAGCACAATTGATGTGAAAATCATTAATCCAGGATTTGTTAAAACAGATCTTACAGCAAAGAATGATTTTGATATGCCGATGATAATTAACCCAGAAAAAGCTGCTACTTTTATCGCAGATGGACTTTTGAACGAAGGATTTGAAATTCATTTCCCAAAAAAATTTACTTTATTTCTGAAGCTAATGCAATTTTTACCATATTGTTTATCTATAAAAATAACAGCACGATTAAATATTAGGAAGAAATCATCATGTTAACTTTAAAAAATATCGCTGTCATAGGTTCTTCAGGAGGGATTGGGCAAGCTTTTGTCAATATTTTATCCAGGCAGTATTCGAATGCTAATCTGTATCCATTTTCTCGCACAGGAGAATATCAGATTAATTATGCAAGCGAAGATTCTATCGCTGAAGCAGCGAATATCGCATCCAATAAAGGTCCACTCGATCTTGTCATTGTTGCTAATGGTATGCTGCATAGCAAAGAAATTATGCCAGAAAAATCCATAAAAGAGCTTTCTAGATACAAGTTTCAACAGTTGTTTGAAGTCAATACAATCGTTCCTTCTTTGATTGCAAAACATTTTTTGCCTCATTTAAATCGTGATTACCCTTCTATATTTGCAGCACTTTCTGCTCGTGTAGGCAGCATATCTGATAATGAATTGGGAGGATGGTATGCGTATCGAGCTTCAAAAGCCGCTCTCAACATGATTATAAAAAATGCAGCTATTGAAATGAGCAGGCGTAATCAAAAAGCAATCATTGTTGGTCTTCATCCAGGAACTGTTGACACGGATTTATCGAGACCTTTTCACAAAAATATACCTGTTGAGCAATTATTAACACCTCATCAATCTGTAACAAGACTCTTAGAGGTTTTGGCATCATTAACAGCTGATCAAAGTGGTAAATGTTTTGCTTGGGATGGAAAGGAGATCTTATCATGAATGAAAATACTGCCAGCATTATAGTCATGGAATTGGTGGAATAAAATCTTTCTCAAAAAGTATGCATCGTTTGTAAACATCCCTTCACCTGGAGAGAAAAATGGGAGCAAATTCGGGATGAGGTTAAATATTGCTCTCATAGTTGTCAAAAGAATAAAAAATCTTACATGAAAAATCAGGATACGATATGAAAAAAATTGCGATTATTGGAGCAGGTTTATCAGGCCTGACGTTAGGACAAAAACTTTCAAAAAAAGCTGATGTTTTTGTGTTTGAAAAAGGGAGAGGTGTTGGTGGGCGCATGGCAACTAGATATGCAGACCCTTTTGTTTTTGATCATGGTGCTCCCTACTGGACAGTGACAACACAAGAGTTTAAAAATTTTCTAGCCCCTTTGATGGGCTCTGTTGTTGCAAAATGGAGAGGAAACATCATCACATTAGACAATAGTAATCCTATTGTAAATAATATTTCTAGATCATCATATTTTGTTGCGACACCTAATATGAACAGTTTGTGCAAACACCTTGCCATAGATTTAAATATCAAAACTCAGTATGAAATAATGAGCATAAAAGCCACTCATGAAAAGAAATGGCATCTTATCAGCAGCAACGATGAGGATCTTGGTATATATGATAGAGTGATTTCAACAGCCCCGGCCCCTCAAACTCTTAAGTTTTTTTCAGATTATCTTCCCAAAAATCATGGACTATATAAGCCAACATTTGATAGTTGTTTTTCTTTGATGATCGGCCTACATCATGCGTGGGAAAGAGAATGGATAGCAGCTCATATTTTTAACAGCCCTATAAAATGGATTGGTGTGAATTCTACAAAACCTGGACGAAATCATAATTTTACTTGCCTTGTCATTCATTCTGATCCGAAGTGGACAAAGGCTAACATTGATAGAGATATCAAGGAGGTTCAAGATATCCTTTTAAATGAGCTAAAAACTTTAATTACCCTTGATATCAAAAATCTTTCATATGTTTCAATGCATCGTTGGCTATATTCCAAGGTTAACCCTTTAAACAATAACGGCTATTATGTTGATCTGGAGCTTGGTCTTTGTGCTGTTGGTGATTGGTGCCAAATGTCAGATATTGAAACAGTGCGGTTAAATGCTGAAAAAGCTGCTGATTTTATTGCTGCAGAAATTTAATTTAAGAATAAAAAAATATTTATCTGGTAAAAATCTAAGCTCTGGAACAAATTTGCTTGTATGTATTCCATTTGGATCAAATTTTTCACCTTTGGTGATTAAGTTTAAAATTCTAAAATAGGGTTCAGCATCTGCACCGTATCGAACAATTTACTGACACATTGTACTCTTATTTGCAAAGGGTCAACGTCCACTAAGCAATCCCCAAACCAATTGCTACCAAAACGCCAAGTATCATAAAATTTTTTACCAAAAATGAGGCAACAATCATATGCTCTCGATTATTCATGTAGCTAGTGTCCTAATTTTTCGCATCCCTGAATCTACTAATAAAAAAGTGGGAGGTTATAACCTGAGCAAATACAAATCATCACTTCCATAGATAAGTTTATTTTGCCTAATGATCAAGAAATTTATCACAAATAGGCCATGGAATATCTTTAAGGCTACATCTGGTGTATTTTATTTACATTTTGAGTATGCTTAAAATTACACGTTAAATTTTTATGGAGAGTCATAACGTATCATTTAACAATCTCCTAGTACAACCTTGCATTTGGAAAGGAAAATAGAACTACACCACACAACTTTGAAGTTAGTTGGGTTGCGGTAAAATAACTTCCGCCAGTTTATAAGCGTCAAACTTTTTTTGCGTGATTTTTTAAATTCCTTCAAACCACCTCTAATCTATAATATTCATAGGCTTTGCCACTATTGCCATCCTAAGACTCAAACCACTTCAACTGCAGGAGTAAAATGTGATTCCCAATCAGTTAAAATTTGTCGTGACTTCATTATTTATCTATTTTTCTATAGCAAAACCATAATTTTATTAATAATTTAAGCACATCAAGGCATAAAGATTGGGAATTTATTATTATAAAACTTTGCAACCCGCTATAACATTACAAGTTGTAATTGATAAATTTTTTATAAAATATTTACTTTGCTTTTAAAAAAAAGTTATTATACAATCTGTTGTATCAAGAACAAAAAAATAAAACACTAAAAATGTCAACAGAAAATAAACACCCAGCAATTATAGTAATTCGCCATCATGAAGACAGTTGTGATGATCTGAATTCACGGGGGGTAAAACAGGGGCCAGATAAATGGGCAGATGGTTATCAACATGTAGGGCGTGCACTTGCATATTACACAGAAAACAATGGACTTTGTCCAATTGGTAAGATATTTTACGTTGCTGGTGGTGGTAACGTCGGTGGGCACTGGCAAACACCTAAACCTAAAGATACTGGGACTGTCATTGCAGAGTCACTTTCAAAAACTTATGTACAAGACTTTAAAAGTCAGGATCCAATATACAATACAAATGATCAAAAACTTTTAGGTAGCTACATAGGTTATAACAACTATTTTATAGACTTTATAGTATGGGGATTCCAATCTTTAGCATGGGCATTCCAATCTTGTGTAAACTACATATCATCTTTTTTTACAAGTCAGGAGCTGGTATTACAAAATCCAAATGTATTACAAAGTGTAAATGATCAAAAGCTTTTAGGTGACTACATAGGTGATAACAATTATGCTGGATATAAAGCAATTGTAGACGAAGTGGTAACAACAATGCAGGGTTTAAATAATCAGTATTCTATATTGTTAGTAGGTGACTATAATGGGTTATCACAAGTAGCACGTAATATGGAAGTAGATCCAAGTAAGCCAAATCAAAACCTAAAACATCTATATGAAATTTTTCAAGATAAAATAGGTAGTTCATTAGCAACTCCTAAATATTGGGATCAATGGTATGCTATGTATTCAATAGAGTTTGATGACACTGGTAAGTTTCTAAAAAGTGGTAGCTCTCTTGGAGAAGGAACAGATAATGGGTCTTGTATGGATAAACATAATAATCCACAGAAACTTCCTAATGCTTCATTCGCATATCCATATATTGATAATACACATTTAATAGTAGAAAATGTAATGGTAGAAAATGAATTGGAAGTACAAGATCCGGACGAATCTTGTTGCTGTCACAGCTCTAATTAATATTAAATAACTACGCTTCACTCTCTAATTTGGAAAGTGAAGCAAAACGACCGTCACAGTTTGAAGGTGAGTGTTTGAAAGAAGATCACTCCTCCTCTGCAACTAAATATTGTGATAAACCCACTAGGTTGGATAGCAAGCATTGCGTAGCTGCAACAAGATTGATAAATGTTTTTTTAAATAATTCATAAATTTTGCGATTTAACTCATCTCTCATTACAATATATTATATTTGTCAGCAGAATATGATCACGCATTATATTATAATAGCATTTGGCGGTGCATTAGGAAGCATTATACGTGTGTTTTTAAGTAAACTTTTACCTACTGTAGTATATGGTATTCCCATTCCTATATTATCCATTAATATACTTGGATGTTTTATAATGGGATTACTAACAGAAATCATGGCATTATATTGGTCACCTCCTGATCAAGTAAGATACTTTTTGATACCGGGATTTTTAGGTGGCTTTACTACCTTTTCGACATTCGCTCTAGAGTTCGGGCTTCTTTTTAAAGAAGATAAATTTTTATTGGCATTATCTTACATTGTGCTGAGTGTAGTTTTAAGTCTTTTATTTTTCTTTATAGGTGTGAAAATTGTCAGATTACTTTGATTTTTCGATTGCTTTGTATTGTTGTTTTTTAGCCAACCATACTGTAGAATTTCCACATTCTCGCGCCCAAAAAGGTTTTGGGGTGTATAGTGCATAGTCACCTGAGCTGACGTCTGCAATACGCTGATCTCAGGGCCAAAATCAGCCCAAACTTTGAATGCTGGCTTTTTTGTTCTTGGAAACTCTTCTACTTTTACAATCGTACTAGAACGCAAATTCACACGCTAAAACTCTTCGTATGTTATTGTTGTCATTTGTTACCTCATCTATGGTTGTAATTTCTGATGATACCAAACATCATTATTCATTTTATATTGCACTCTATGATGAAAGCGATCTTGGCTACCGAGCCAAAACTCAATATCTTGAATGGTAATATGATAAGCACACCACGTTTCTGGGCGTGGAATATTGGTTTTTGAATTAATAAGATCTTTAATACGCTGCCGCATAAGCTCTTCATCAACCACGACAGCACTTTGCTCTGAGATTGCAGATACTGCTTGAGCTTCTAGTGTTCTTCCGCTCCAAATGTCATCCGATATAGAAGGCAACATTCTTGCAGCGTGCCCCATAAAGTTAACTTGCTGCATTGTTTCGCGCCACCATAATGTTCCAGCAACCGAAGCGTTATTTGATATATCCATACCCTTTTTGCTATTGGAACTACTGGCAAAAATAACACCTGTATCATCAATGGTCTTGAGCAAAACGACTCGGCTAAAAGTCTTTCCATTGCTATCAACTGTTGATAAAACAAGGCCACCTGGCTCACTTACGTTAAGTTTCATGGCATCGCAAACCAATTTTGCAATAAGTGCAAAGGATTATATGGGAGTTCATCCAATCCAGCACGGACGAGAGCTGGATTACCAGTAAGTGTTTTCGGTTCCGGAATTTTTGTCATATGCATTTCCTACTTAGATTTTTTAAACTCGATTTTATGACCAGAACGAATCTTCCATGGCTGTCCTGAAATTCCGAATTCTAAATCTGCAACACCATTTTTAGCTGCGATTTTTATCATACCAGTCAGCGATTTTTTCATATGTTTTATACACATCCATTATTTCATCCAGAACATTGTATATATCATGCACCAGAATGTAATAAGGGTTGTGACAGCAAGCCAAAAATCTTTTGTGAATACTTTCTCACTACTATTCGTTGTAGCAATTCTTGCACAAGCAGCTGCAGCAAGCATTACAAAAGGGAAAGCCACAATAATTAGAGTTCCAGATATGCAACTACCAATGATGAAATAAAATACAAATTTTTTTAATAATACAGACTTTTTTTGCATGACTCAGAGTTATATGTAAGTTATTGAATCAGAATCTAGTATTAATGTTGGATATTATAATCCAGAATATGATCAACGGAATGACAGCAAACCAAAAATGTTTTGTGAATATTTTTTCACTCCTGTTCATTGTAGCAATCGTTGCACAAATAATTGCTGCAGCAGTTACTAATATAACTGGAAAGATAAAAATAACCATAGGGCCAGATGCACAAATACCAATTGTAAAATAAAATAAAAATTTCTTTAAGAAATATATAAAATTTTCTTTCATGACTTCGAATTAGATATAAATGATTGAATCAATGACATCAAACAAGAATCTAGTATTAATGTTTAATATTATAACCCAGAATATGATCAACGGAATGACAGCAAACCAAAAATGTTTTGTGAATAGTTTTTCACTTCTATTTATTGTAGCTATCATTGCACAAACAAATGCTGCAGCGGTTAAAATTATAACTGGAAAGATAAAAGTAACCATAGGGCCAGATACACAAATACCAATGATAAAATAAAATAAAAAATTCTTTAAGAAATATATAAAATTTTCTTTCATGACTTCGAATTAGATGTAAGTTATCATCCAGAATATCGTATATATTATAACCCAGAATATAATCAGTGAAATAATAGTAAACCAAAATTCTTTTGTAAATAATTTTTCACTTCTATTCATACTTGTAAATCTTGCACAAACAAATGCAGAAACAACTATAAATGGGAAAGCGAACATACTCAAAATACCACATGCGCAAGCACCAATGATGAAATAAAATGCCACTTTATCAAAAAAATCTTCTTTCATTACTTCGAATTATAAATTTTCCTATTCAGTCTCTTTTCAGATATTTCAACCATAAGAGTTGCAAAGATGTCTCCTGTGACGTTAATTGCTGTCGTAAACATATCCAATATTCTATCGATTGTAGCAACTATCAACACACCATCCATAGGCATTCCGACTGAGTGCAAGACCATCCCCAAAAATAATAACACACCACTAGGTATTCCTGCCCCTCCGATTGAAGCTATAGTAGACATTAAAACTATAATAACATACTCATGAAAGTCAAATGATAATCCATATATCTGACTGAAAAATATCACGCAAGATACTTGATATATAGCTCCACCATCCATGTTGAGAGCAGCTGAAAGTGGCAATATGAACCTACTACCTTCTTTTGAAATACCTAGTTCTTTTTCACACTTATTCATCATTGGTACTAAAACTGCTTTAGAGCTACTTGTAGAAAAAGCTAAGAGCTGTATATCAAAGATTTTTTTATAGAATGGCATAGGTGATACTCCTCCTAAGACTAAAAGCACTAATCCAAAGAATAAATATTGAACAATACATCCAAGAACTATTGTAATTATAAGCTTTGACATTGTAAGCATAATACCTATCCCATCAACAGCTACAAGTGACGCCATATAACCAAAGACACCTATTGGTGCAAACTTCATAATTGACTCTATCATGCTGAAAAGCATTTGTGCTACTTGATGAATTAGCTTTATCAATCCTTCACATTGGGTTCTATTTTTATTTAAAATAACACCACAAAAGAATCCGAAGACTATTATCTGTAAAATATTACCCTTTGTTGCTGCATCAAATACGTTACTAGGAACTATATTGACTAAAAAATCTATAATAGAGTCAGTGTTATATACGCTGGTAGAATGTATATCTGGTTTTTCAGATTCAGAAATAATTTTCAAAATTCTATTTTGGTTATCTCCAGCACCTGGTTTTATAACAGATGATACAACTAAACCTATGCATGCTGCTACCAATGCTGTACATAAAAATATTATAATTGCTTTAGCGCTAATTCTACCTAGGCCGCTGTAATGTTCAACGCTTGTGATTCCATATATAATCGTAAAAAAGATCAATGGCACTGTAACCATCTTAATCATATTAAGAAAAAATATCCCAAGATATTCTAAAGAAGAGATCTCAGATCCAAATAACAATCCAGTTACTATACCTAATAACATACCTATTAGGACTTTTTGCCATGATTGCAAAGTGAATCTTTTTATCATATTTTGTATTTTGGTGTTTTTTATATATTTAACATATCTAGCAGATTAATGTACGTTCCATCAGCAATATTATCAACCTCAAATCTTTTACACAATCTTCAGGAGATTAAAAACATTACTAAAAAAAGTAAAATAATGGTTATGTTGAAAGCTAATGCATATGGTCATGGGATTAGATCTACAGCCATTAGATTGGATGGCAACGTAGATTATATTGGGGTAGCTAGGTTTGATGAAGCAGTCGCTCTTAGGAAAGTAGGAGTAAAAACAACAATTTGTATAATGCAGGGAGTTTTCACAAAAGATGAGGTGATTGCTGCTTCATGTTCTGAATTTGAACTTTTAGTATATGATTTTGCACAGCTAGACTGTTTAGATGTGATCACACTCAAAAAAGTCAATATTTGGTTAAAAATTGATACTGGACTTGGTAGAATGGGTTTTAAACCACAAGAAGCACAAAGTGTATTTCAAGCTCTAAAAAAATATGAAAGTGTTGGAACAATTACTTTAACATCTCATTTTGCCTGTGCTGACGATAAAGATCATCCTAAAAACCAAGAACAAATGAAACTCTTTAAAGCACTAGCAAAAGATTTTCCTGGACCTAAGAGCTTAGCTAACTCATCTGCTATATTCAATTTTCCAGAATCTCATTATGATATTGTAAGGCCAGGTTTATCAGTTTATGGTGTATCACCATTTAAAGATAAAAATGCTACAGATTTAAATTTAAAACCAGTAATGACATTGATATCTCATGTGATGAGTGTGAGGAAAATGCCTAAAGATTCAACCTTTGGATATGGAGCACGTTTTAAAGCAATATCTGAAATGTTAGTAGCTACTATCGGTATGGGGTATGGAGATGGATATCCGAGATCTGCATCTGATGGCACTCCTGTAATTGTTAATAATAAAATATGCCCACTCATAGGGAGAATTTCAATGGACATGATGACAGTAGATGTTAGTAAATGTGAATCTGTGAAATGTGGCGATATAGTTACACTTTTAGGAAGAGATTTACCACTAGAAGATGTTGTGAAATTTACAAATAATTCAGTTTATGACATACTAACAAATATACAACTACGTGTAAAATTTTATTGGGTTTTGTAATATATTCTTAATATAAGTAATGTATTATAAATGAAAATTCATTAGATAAACAATTTTAAAAAGAAGATTATGGCAGATAACAGACCCGCAGGAGTTGATGCACTAAACATTAATCAGCAACAGAAGGAAATTAATGATAAAAAAAAGGCAAGCATTACAGCTAGTTTAAATAGCATAATTGATAGTCAAAGTTTTAATGACTATCTCGGTAGTTTGTCTAAAGATAATTTGTCTTGGGGCGAAAGTGTTTTTGGCAAAAAATTAGCACCTGTCCTCAATATGACTCTGCTCAATAGAAATTTTTGGAAACTCTTGCTGACAAATATTACTGCAATAATAGGATTAGCATCTGCTTATATGTCTGATCCAGATTTATTTAGTGAAGCACTTCCTGCATCAAGAGAGAGATTATATGCAAAACTTACTGCAGATAATTTAAAGAATCTGCAAGCATTATTTGAAGTAATTGGAGATATTACAAATATTCCTGACAAGGATGAGAACTCATTACTTGATAGACAATTCATAGGTGAGATTCTTGGTTTTGGTATAAAGCTAGCGCCAAATATTACTTCAGAGATCAACACATTAGTAAAGGCTTTAAAACCAGGAGCTGATCCTGCTTTATACAATAAAGCTGTGATTGCATTACTGAAGAAAGCAGTTGAAGGTACTGATGATAGACAGAATTTAGCAGACCTATTGATGCAAAAGAAAGGACCTATTAGTAAGATACTTGCTAAAGGTTTATCAAAAAATTCAACAGGTTTGATAGATTCAGCAGAAATACAGGCTGTATTAGAAAAAATTATCACAAAGGATAATATCGGAGCAATTTTAGATACTGTAGAGCAAACATTTGATAAGGATGCTGTAGAAGCTACAAGTATTGTTACTAAATTATTAGGAAATGAATTACATAGTGTTACCAAAGATTTATTAGCTATAGACAATTTACTACCAGCACTTTGTTTTGAAGCCAAAGAACAAAAAGATGCGAAGTCAGTAGTTTACAAGTTAAGTTCTATAGGAAAACAACTTGAATCTTTAGGTTTGATAAAAATGGCTGATGGTACAGCTTTAGAACCAACCATTGCAATTACAATTCCAGGTGAAGCAAAATTAGATGAAAATGGGAAAGTCGAAAAAGTCACAGTAACAAAAGAGCAATTTAAAGCTGGAGTTTTAAATAAATTTAATTTTGATCTTTTAAAAGAATTACCAAGAGATCTTTTTGCAAAACAAGAAACAGTACAACAGCTTGGAGATGTCATTAGTGATTTCAGTCAAGGAAAGGCTGCATTGATTTATACAAGTAAAGCATTAAAAATGCTTGAACAAAATAAAGAATTAACAGCAACTCTAGGCAAGCATAAAGAGCAAGTAGCAACACTTGTTAAAGCTGTTGTATCTGAAGAAACTCTGCAGCCTTTTGGTTTAAAAAAGGATTTCTTAGATATCTTAGTTCCAGCTCTTAAGGATCATGAGACGATTGCAAGTGTTGAGGAAATAGTTACACAGCTTGCTGCTGGTAATACTACTCAGATGGTGACTGAAGCTTTCATTGTGTTAGACAAAAATCAAGAATTAGCAGATTTTGCTCAAAAACCTGAAATCACAAAGCAAATTGCTGCATTGGTTGCATCGATGGGTGGATCAGTAGAAATGATGCGAGAATATCTTGATAGATATGAATTTAAGCCTTTAGAAGATAAATTACAAGGTTCTCTAGAAGCTGTTTTACCAAGTGCTTTAGGATTGATACTGAAGCCAGAAAACCAATTGCTTGAAACACTAGATTTAAGTATGCAATGTGGAGCTATTCAAGCTGGTTTTATGCTTGGAGAAAGAGTTTCTAATCTAGCAGATAGAACTGCAGTTGAGGCTTCTTCTAAAGAATTGTACTTATTGTTAACTCAACAAGCATCATTAGAGGAAAATAAAGGCAAATCACATCTAGAATTGATACAAGCTCTAGATTTGAAAAAGGCGCAGCTTGCAAAGCTATCTCCACTTGGAATCACTGATCTCGCAGGATTAAAATCTGAATTGACAGCAGGTGTTTTTAACATGGCTGGTAATGAATTATATAATCAGTTTGATCTTGTATTTAAAACTGATTTTCCAGCTGAGCAACAAGAGGCTAAAAAATCAATTATAGATCGCATGAAATCAGAGAGAGATTCTGCTCTCGAAATTCTTTCTGGGGGATTTAATGATGATTTTGCCCAAATTGGAGGTGGTAAAACTTTTGATGAGGCAATTGACGAAGCGGTTGCATCAAAAACTCTCTCAAGAGATAATGCTTTGATGTTGAAGCAAGTATTCACAAAATATAACGATGCAGTATCGGCAATTGATAATGGAACTGCTAAGCTATGTGCAAGATTTAAACATGAAGTTCAGATTCGTGGTCTTGAATCAGAACTCCAAGGAGTCCATTCAGATGCTTTATTCTTACTTTCAAAGCAAATAGAAAGTGGAGTTGATCTTAATTTAGATCAAGTTAAAGCAATTATCACTGATAAATCTTTAGTATTACCTGAAAGCATAGCAGAGATCTTAATGAATGGCAGAGAGTCAGTATCCTCTGATGACTTGAAATCTAAACTGAATGATATTGCATGTAGACAACAAGGTTCTGAAGGCGTTGGTAACTTACAAGATATGTTAAGTGGTGTTTTAGCACCATTCTCAGCAATTATTGGTGAGTCTGCTGATAAAGGTGAACAATTGACAGCAACACTAAATAAATTATTGAATGGCACTAGTGATAATCCTACAATGCTAGCATCTGTACAGCGTGTAATCCTTGAAAAAGGAACTCAAGAAAGTCAAGCAGATGTCATTGTTGAAGCAATTGGTGAGATTTTTGCTGGTGACAAATACACCGCTGAAGAAAAAGTTCTTTTAGCAGATAAAGTTGTTAAACCAATCTTAAGACAGATAATACCAACTACATCTGTTTTAAATGCCATTGAGAAGGTTGTTGATGTAGTTAAAGTGTCTGAAGAAAGTGCTATTGCACTGTACAATAATCCAAAGATGAAAGGTGTATTAACGAATATATTAAAACAAGAATGGAGTTCATTTGCTGTTGCTCCGATTGATTTAATGGCATATGGAGTTAACAAAGTATTTGGTGTTAGTGATGAAAAGAATAAAGCAGACTTAACAAAAATATTAGTAACACTCGGTTTAAGTTCACTAACTTCTATAGTGGGACAATTTGCATGGTCTACTGATGTTGATAGTAGTCCAGAGGTCACTGGAAAGTTTAAAGATCATTTAGATGCATTAAGAGCTCAGACTCCTGAAGGACAAAAAGTTGATGTAAGAGCTATATTAAGAAAAGATTTATCAGCAAGTGGATTACATGCTCTTTCTGGAAAAGATTTATCAGGAATCAATTTATCAAATGCCAAACTTGAGGGCATTGTATTTGAAAAAACAAAATTTGGTGATGTTAATTTACAAAATTCTGAGTTTTCAAAATGTTATTTCAATGCTTGTGTAATACCGCAAGGTATTAATCTCGCTGGTGCAACATTTGATGTACAAAGTTTTGAATCATTTGTAGCAAATGCTAAATACTTGGATCTAAATAAATTATTAGCTGATGTGAAGGTTATTTCAAATGTCACAGAAGATCCAGTTGATGCAAGGCTTGTATATGGATTGATACAATTCTCAAAAGCTAAAAGAGTTAAGTTCTTCTCTCAAGAAATGATAGCCGATGCAATTAAGCTAGGAATTAAATATGACGATTTGCTATTATTTGCAGGGAATGGCTCTGATTATATGAAAAGCTCTTTTGATGATATTGAGTTATCTGGGTTATCTGAAAAACTTACAGAACAAGGTCTAACAAAAGAAGTACTTAAAAAATTCTCAGAGCAAATCAGAACTGGGAAATTTGAATTGCCTGCTGACGCTAAAGCTTTGGATAAACTTCAAATACAATGTGTAGAAGGTATGCTGAATAGAAGATATAATCCACTGTATTCAGACACAATAAAGTGTATTAATGCAATTCTACTTCAAGGTAAAGCAGATCAAACAAATGCGATAATTGCTGGAACATTCATTGATAACTTTTGGGGTGCTAGTGTTTCTTCAGAAACATTAAATGTTCTAAAGTTATGTGCAGATAAATTACCATCTCTAGACGAATCACAACAAAAAGATCTAATTGCATTCTTTAAAGTTAATAAAGATTTAGATCCTGAGCTTTTACAAACTGCATTTGATCAATTTATTGCTATCCTACAATCACCTGATTATGCAAAAATTGCAGAGATTGCTGATAAATTTCCTTCTGATAATGCGGGTAAAGTTGCTCTTTATCATGACCTTGCAGGCAAGGGAGAGAAGCTTGAGGAATATCAAGAAATTGTAGCAGGATTTAGTGCAACTAAAGATCTGAAAAGTCTTGCAGGAAGTTCAATGTCTGAAATCTTAAAGCAATGGTATCTTAATAGGGCTGCTGATAAAATGAAGCCTGAAAGTGCAAGAGGTGGTTATGATAAAACTATTCCGTGTATTGATAAAGCGTTGGAATACTCAAAGCAAGAAGATGAATTAGCAAGTAATATTGCTAAAAAGACTGTATTGAAGCTATTTGGTGAGAGATATCTTACAACTCCAGATCGCCTGGATGATGCTGAGAAAATCTATAATGCTACTGTAGAGCTTGTTAATTCCTTGGATCAAGAATCTAGAGACAAGCTAAGTTCACTAGACATTGATACACTTGTTGGAGATACTACAAAAGGCTTGTGTGGTTTATTGTATCCGAAAACTAGTCGCGAGATGACAAGTCTTGGGGATGTTTATTTATCTGCAGAGTTCACAGTTGCAAAAGTCAAAGAATTTTTAGAAACAAAATTATCTAATGAAGGTATTCTTGTAGAAGCAATCATCCAGAAAGAATCTTCTCTTGAAAAACATAGAAGTGAGTTGGAAAAACTTAATTTAGATGTACTAAAAGTAATTGATGTAAATACTGCAGCTTTTGCAGCAAGATCAAAAGTAAAAGTCATACCAGGTATGTTATTGAATTCAGAAGATAGAAGATTACATGATGATATGTATTCACTTGATGCTGGAAATTTAACAGCACTTCTAAATGCAAAACAAGCAATATTTGATGAAGCTTTTGATTATTCTCAGAGATCTGGAAAGTCTTTGTCTGCAATGGTTCCACATCTAGATGTGCTAGAAAATTTACATTCTCTCAGCAATGAATTAGTTGCAAGATATACACTTACAGGCAATACACAATCAGAGAAGCTCTGTTTAAATCTAGCTGTTAAGACCTATAATAACAATGAGCAGGTGAGGGAATTAATTGCAACTCCTGAAGGTAGAACAATTCTTGCTAATGTTTTCTTCCCTGAATTACAAAAGCTTGCAATAGAAAGGCCTCCGGTCGATTTATCTAATCTTGAAGCAAGTTCTACAGCAGTTTGCAGTAAATTGACTGAAGTTCAAACAGCAGAGTTTGCTAAGCACTGTAGTGCACAAGGTTTAACGATAGCTGAAGGTGTTTTTGCAAAGCTTCAAATAGCTGAAACATGGAATGATGAAGCAAAAACACAAAAATCTATTGATAATCTTGCCGACATTTTAGCAGCAAGGATTTTTGTTAGTGGTCAGGCTTTAGAAAATGTAGATGTCGTTATTGGTGATGCAAAGCCTGGAGTAGGTGTTTTTACAAATAAGTATTCTCAATCTACAGGTCTTGTAAAAGAATTTAAGGATATCTTTTATTCAAGTGTTTCTATGGTAAATCCATGGTATGAAGTTGGAAAATTTGATACTAAAGATAATCATACAAGTAGACTTATAAAAGGTTTCGATGGATTGATTAACCCCCAAAGTCAAAGTCAAGTACGTTGAATTTGACACGGTAATTTGTAATTGATAGTCTAGGTACAGTTTTTAATTTAAATTCTGTACCTTTATGTCAAAAACCTTAAGAGTTGGAGTTAATGGCCTTGGAAGGATCGGTAAGTGCGTAACGAGAGCACTGATGGATACTTCTGATGTTGAGATCGTTGTTATCAACAGTAACAAAATGACTCCAAAGACTGCTGCTTATATGCTGCAATACGACTCAATACATGGACGTCTTGAAGAAAAAATTATCCCAGAAGAAAATTCTATTCTGTATAAAAATCATAAAATAGCAATTTCAAGTATTTCAGCAATAGATTCTATTAATTGGAGTGCATATGAAGTGGATGTAGTCCTTGAATGCACTGGTGCGTTTAACTCAAAAGATCAAGCTTATATACATATCAAAAATGGTGCTAAAACTGTTATAGTATCAGCGCCATGTGTTGATGCAGATGCAACAGTAATCCTTGGTGTAAACGATTTACCGGATGATATAATTGGTAAAGTAATCTCAGTTGGATCATGTACTACAAACTGCCTAGCGCCTATCATAAAGCCTCTACATGAAGCATTTGAGATCACAAGCGCTTTGATGACAACAATACATGCTTATACTAATGATCAGTGTCTAATTGATTCAAGACATTCAGATTTAAGAAGAGGAAGGGCAGCTGAGTCATCAATCATACCAACATCGACTGGAGCAGCAAAGGTCATAGGAGAAATCATACCTGCGTTACTTGGAAAAATTGATGGAGTGGCAGTCAGAGTTCCTGTGCAAAATGTTTCAATGATAGATCTAACATTTACAACAAAAAAGCAAACGTCAGTTGATGAAATAAATAAAATCATGAAGGAAGCTTCTCTAAAAATCCCTAATATAATTGATATAATTGATGAACAACTTGTATCAATAGATTTCAATCATACCCCATACAGTGCAGTATTTGATACAACTCAAACAAAAGCAATTGATGGCATTCTCTATAGAGTTGCTGCCTGGTATGATAATGAGTGGGGTTTTTCAAATAGAATGATAGATATTTGTAGTCAAATAAAATTTAACAAAATTTAACAAATTTTAACAAAATTTTAATATATGTGATATATATTCATAAGTATTAAACACAAAAAAATGTGTTTTTTAAAAAACTATTTAACAAAATAAAAAAAATAAAACAATGAGTAATTTAACTAAAAAAAGTATTATAGCAGTATCTGCTAATGCTTTAGCTACAACAGTCAAACTTGGTGTTAATCTTACAGCAACTAAAGCTCTAGGTGTAGTAGGTGGTTTAAAACTAGCTGGATTTGAATTTGCAAAATCTTTCGTTACAAGTACATTACCAGCTTTAGCTGTAAATGCTACTCCAGACTTTTTTGCAAACAAATTGGTAAACTTCGGAGTTGATGCAGTTGAATCAGCAGCAATAACAGGTGCTTTAGGTTATGCAGAATGTAAATTTGCTCCTAACTGGTTGAAGTCAACTGGATTTGTATATGAAGCAGCAGAAATGGACGCAGATGGTAAAATTACAAAAGCAGCAGTTTATAATGATCATGGATTCAGTAAATTGAACGTTGGTGTTGATGTTGTGAACACATTTGCACAAACAGCAGCTTTCAAATATTTCACTCAAGACGATTCATCACCAGAATTGAATGCAGTAGATCTAGATTTAGTAGATCTAGAATTTGGTGCTTAATTCTAAAATTAGGAAGGGATTTTTCCCTTTCTTCTTTTATTTACCTGTCTCGCCCTCGCAATTCCTATTTCCATATCCATCACATCATCTGTAATAACACTACCAGCTCCGATCTTAGAAGAATCTCCAATGTATCTAGGTGATATTATTGAGGAATTTGCACCAATCTGTACGTCAGATCCTATTGTTGTGTGATGTTTGTTTTCACCATCATAATTACAAATGATTACTCCAGCTCCAACGTTGGTATTAGATCCAATGTGTATATCTCCTAAATATGTCAAGTGAGAAGCTTTAACACCTGTAGATAGATATGCATTTTTTAATTCAACAAAGTTACCGATCTTACAATTATCTTCCAATTGACTATTTGGTCTGATTCTTGCAAATGGCCCGATAGATGAATTATGTCCGATTGTTGCCCCTTCTATTTCACAAAAAGATTTAATTTCACAGCCATATGCAATTTCTACATCGATTCCAAACTTAACATATGGATGAATTATCGAATCATGATTGATTGTTGTATCTGCTGAGAAAAAAACCGTTTCTGGAGCTATTAGAGTAACACCTCTCTTCATCATACGTTCTCTTATTCTATGTTGGAAAATTGCTTCTGCTGCAGCAAGTTCCACTCGATTATTCACACCTGTAGCTTCATCCGCATTAATTTTTATATAACTACTGGCGCCTGCTTCAAATATATCTGTTAAATATACTTCCTTTTCAAATAACTCATGATTAATATCAGAACATTTTTTTTCTAAAAAGTTTTTTAAAAATGTTTTTTCTGCAATCATCATACCTGCATTACAAAGGTTTGTTGTCATTTGATTTAGATCATTTAACTCAGATGCTTCAACAACTCTTTTAACACTACCTTCTGTATCAAGTTCAAACCTCCCATAAGGCTTTGTGCCATTATATTCGAAAGCTGTTCCAACAACATCGAACTTATTATCTTGCATTTGTTTTATTAAATTTAAAACTGATTCTAAAGTGATCAGTGGCACATCACAATACATTACTAAAACTATTTCTGATTCATCATTATCAATTTTTGAAATTCCAGTATATACTGCATGCCCTGTACCAAATTTGTATTGCTGCACTGATGTTTGTATTCCTTCATATGTCTGAATGATTTTTTTGAAAGAAGGATCAGATTCTAAGTCATCACTAGTCACAATAATGATATTATGCAGATTAATGTTTGGATGATTATCTGGGATTGATGCTGCGATTGATATGACATGTTCTAACATTGAAAAACCTGCGACTTTATGCAGCACCTTAGGTGTATTAGAACGCATCCTAGTGCCATGTCCTGCAGCCAACAATATTATAGATAGATTCATTTTAAATTACAAAATTTATTAAAATATTAAGTTTATTTCAGAAGCGATAAAATCTAGAAACCAAAACATCATTCCAGACATAATGATTATAAACACAATTATTCCTACAATAATCTGTACAGGTAAAATTACAAAAAATATTTGTAGTTGAGGCATCAGCTTTGAAAGAATTCCTCCACCAATCATTATTGCAATATTTATCAAAATGAATGGCATAGACATTTGAATCCCAACACTCCACATTTTGCCTACAGAACCTATAACAAGACTAGTAAAATCATTATAGTTATTAAAGAAACCACCTATAGGAATCTTATTATAACTCTCATAAACACCTGCAATAACTCTCATATACATATCAGATTCTAAAATGGCTAAAGTTACTAGCATTGACAATAATAATCCGAGGGTAGAGTTTTGGAATTGCTGAGATTGATCAAAAAGCGATGCAGAACTTAATCCTATTTGAGATGCAATTGTTAATCCAGCAACTTGCACTGCAGAAAGTAGTATTTTTACTATAATTGCAAAAGAAATACCTATAAATAACTCAGAGATGATAGTCATAGTCAAAGCAACACTATCACTTGCGATAGCTTTCACAAAGGGTCTAATTATTTCTGAGAAGTTATCTTGAATCATCAGGCAAATTGATAGTGAAATCATCAACCTCATAACTGGTTTTACATTAGTGTCACCAAAAGGTGGCATTAGTAAAAAAATTCCACTTGTCCTACAAAGCATCATGAAAATCACTAGCAATTCTTGTGTTGGAAATAAGACTATCTCTTTAAACATTGTTTATGAATTAATTAAATGCCATCGCATATTTTTCATATTTCTTTCCCTTATTATCTTTCCAACTCTTACTTATTTCATCAATCTTTATTGCATTTGAAACAGGGTATGAAGTCACAATAAAAAACTTTTTTGAATGCTTTTGAGTTCGTTTTAACACAACGACTCCGATATTACAATCTTTAGATTCTTTCTCACCTTTTTCGATGATCATACCTATTTTTTCATCGAATTTTTTATGAAAAACGATTCTTTTTTTATCATCTGCTTTATCAAGCCATTCTTTTATATTTTTTTCATTTTCAAGAATAATTTCTTTTATAACTCGATTAGCAGTTTCAATATCTATATATGAACTAACAAAGAGTTTATGTCTTTCACCAGACATTCTACCTTCTAACCAATCCTTACTTTTTCCTATATGGTATGCAAATGTATATCCTTTAAAATCTTCATCATGTTTTTTTAAATCAAAAGATTCAAAATATTTTGTTATATTCTCATAATCAATTCCATTTTTATAGTCACATGCTTTATCTTCTTTTTCATCTTTTGCGGTTGATATGTTTAGAAATGCTGTGCTGATAATGAAACACATCATCAATTTCAAGAAAATCTTTTTTGTACTTTTGACAAAAATATTACTGTTTGGTGTTTTTTTTATTGTCATATTACTTTTTAATTTTATGTGAGAAATTGCTGTTAAAAAACAGCTACATACTAATAATACGACTTTTATATTATATAAAACAGACTCAAAAAGTTATCGTTATAACTGTTTGATTATAATGCTGTATAATTACATCATAAGTTTGATTCTGTTGATAAATGCATCCAAAGATCTTGTGAGTATACAGCTAATTTCTGCTCATCAATTATCCAAAACATCATTCCATCCTTAGGTTTTATAAAAACCCATCGATTTTCTAACTTAACTGCCACATAGTTTTTTTTATCCTTCCAATCATTTGATCCATCTGCAGGGATTATATATTTTGTACCTATTGCACACTTCATATCAGGGATTTTTTTCATGGAGGTAATCCCACCAAGCATCAATGAATCTATAATGATCGAATTTTCATTTATTAAAATCTCTTTATGGATTTGATGACTATGTAAAAGATTTAAATTTATATTGTTTGTATATGTCATACTTAATAAGTTTTATTTATTTGTATAACTCAATTCTAACATCATAAAAAAATGCTCGGAAGTACATGAAGTGAAAATTTCTCTACTCAATTGTTTTTTAAATTGAGATTATTTGCTATAATGTGCAATGAAAAATATTATATACAAATGCAAAAGTTCAAATCATCTTTAGTACAAGATTTACAAGATAGAGGTTTTATATACCAATCAACTAATATGGATGGTTTGGATGAAATCCTAAGTAAAGAAAAAATCACTGCATATGTTGGTTTTGATTGTACTGCGAAGTCTTTCCATGTAGGTAATTTGATGCAAATAATGCTGATGAGGAAACTACAGCAGCATGGACACACTCCCATAATTTTACTTGGTGGCGCTACCACTAGAATAGGAGATCCATCAGATAAGCAAGGGTTAAGAAAAATACTTACAAATGAAGAAATAGAAGAAAACAAAGCTTCACTTTCTAAAACATTTCATAAATTTTTGAACTTTTCAAACGATATACCTAATCCTGCAATAATAGTTGATAACCTTGAATGGTTAGGTGGTGTAAAATACCTTGATTTCTTGAGAGAATATGGAGTCCATTTTTCAATCAATAGGATGCTGACATTTGACAGCGTTAAAAACAGATTAGATAGAGAAACTCAACTGACTTTTCTTGAATTTAACTATATGTTACTTCAGGCATATGATTTCCTAGAATTATATAAAAAATATAATTGTAAGTTACAGTTTGGAGGTTCTGAACAGTGGGGGAACATAGTTAGTGGAATTGAATTGGGAAGGAGAGTGGTAGGCGCTGAACTATTTGGTATCACAACACCTCTCATAACAAATTCTAGTGGTGCTAAGATGGGTAAGACAGCTAGTGGAGCTGTGTGGATGAATCCTGAGATGTTATCACCATATGATTACTGGCAATTCTGGAGAAATACATCTGATGCTGACGTATTGAAGTTTATTAAGCTCTACACAGAAATCCCAGTTGATGAAATCGATAATTTTAGTCACTTAGATGGGAAGGAGTTAAATGAACTTAAGAAAAGGCTAGCAGATGAAGCTACATCTCTATGCCATGATTATGAAAGTGCTAAAAAGGCTCGAAAAACTTCAGAAGATACATTTGAAAAAGGTTTAAGTACAGAAGATCTACCTATTCATAATATATCTGAGGATACGCCCCTCTATAAGATTCTAGTTG
The DNA here is from genome assembly GCA_943325105.2 of Candidatus Fokinia solitaria. GTDB lineage: Bacteria > Pseudomonadota > Alphaproteobacteria > Rickettsiales > Midichloriaceae > JALQUO01. The sequence goes on from CALPOD020000003.1 coordinate 75,220, forward strand.
ATACATTTCTTGCAAGTTCTAACTCAGAAGCTAGGAAATTAATTATAGGGAAGGGAGTCAAGTTGGATGGTGTATTGGTTTCAGATGAGAGATTTATTCTGAAAGCTCAAGGCATTGAAACCATAAAGCTTTCAGTTGGTAAAAAGAAACACATTGTTTTGAAATTCAATTGATTTCTATAACTTGTGTATTATCAATTTCAGTACAAACTAAATCTTTGAAACCTTTTAATCCTTTTGTGCTGTTATCAATTTCTTTATATCCTCTACTGATTTTTGCATTTCTATCAGTAGCTTTCTCAGAAAATAAAAACCATTGAATATAATAAAAAATTGTATAAACACACTTCAAAACAAAATTCTTAAATTGCTCAAAACATCCTAATTTTGCTTCATCAAATTTCTTTTTAAATTTTTCTGCTTCTAAAAGTGCTTCGATTGCTTTTTGAAACTTTTGAATTTCTGGTGAAGTAGCATTTGAATTTTGACTAAGATTTTCTAACAATTGTCTGATTTCTTGTGCTGAACTCGCATTAGTGATTGCATTTTTAAGATTCTGAATCTGAAATGCAATTTTAATATTACCTTTTTCTATAAAATCACTGACTTCCTTAGGTATACCTTCTAGAGGTGACTCCATAAGCATTAATTGTGCTCTTTCATATTGAGTTTTATAAGCTGCAAAAGAGGGCTTGTTGAATGTATTAGTGCGAGTAACACAATCATAGAAGTTGTATGTTTCTGGCTGGATGGGCTCCCTTGTTTCTGGATTGGTTTGTTTTGTATTCACCCATACCTTAAATGAATCAATAGACATAGGCATTGCATTAGTTCCATCATTCAGACAGTGTATATTTTCCTCATATGATATTACACAGTCTTGCTCCATATTATATAAAACACTTTGTATCAAAGCATGTGTTAAATATTTTTGATTATCATCTTTAAACACAAATTGTGCTTCACCTTCTGCATCTCCATAAATCCTTTTGTATAGAGTTTGTAGACTTTCTACATTATTTTGCATGACTTTTTGCGGTGCTTCTTGTATTGGTGCTTTTTCTTTCTCTGCTATTAATTTTTCTAGAATTGCAATGCGAATTTTGAATTTCTTTTTAAATTCTTCATCTGATGTCTCTGATAAATATTTGTTTGTTGTTTCGAGAGTGCTTTGAATCACCGATAATGTGTTCTTTTCCTGAATTTCATAAAAGCCTTGCATTGCTTTATCGCATTTAAAACTCTCATTTCCTGGAATATCTTTAATAAAATCTTCAAGTTTTTGTGGCATTTTTATGTATTGTGATTTATTTGTTATTTACATATATACCATTAAAATATTAA
>CALPOD020000004.1 GCA_943325105.2 Candidatus Fokinia solitaria
GTCTTCTATCACCGAAACTAGGTCTACCACCATCACTTCTTGGTCTTCTATCACCGAAACTAGGTCTGTCACCATCACTTCTTGGTCTTCTATCACCGAAACTAGGTCTGTCACCATCACTTCTTGGTCTTCTATCACCGAAACTAGGTCTACCACCATCACTTCTTGGTCTTCTATCACCGAAACTAGGTCTGTCACCATCACTTCTTGGTCTTCTATCACCGAAACTAGGTCTATCACCATCACTTCTTGGTCTTCTATCACCATAGCTAGGTCTGCCACCTTCTCTTCTTTGGCCTCCGCTACCATAGCTAGGTCTTCCACCACCGCTTCTAGGTCTATCACCAAAGCTAGGTCTTCTGTCTCCAAAATTCCCTCTACTTGGTCTATCACTATCAGTTCTGCGTATTTCTAGATCAAGGTTTGCATCAATTATGTTTTCCATTTCAATTGCAATTGAGCTTTGTACTTCTTCATTATCAACAACAACTGTCTGACCATCTGATTTTGTAATAATTCCGAAAAATAAACTTGATCCATCTATTTTTGTTAATGTTTTGACTCTTACTTTAATTCCTATGAATCTCTCGAAATCCTCAGGTCTTGTAAGAGGTCTATTGATACCAGTTGAACTAACCTCTAAATTATAGCTGTTATCCAACACAGACTCATTTACATCTAATATTGCTGATACTTGTCTGCTTGCTTGTTCACAATCAGTTATTGTTACTGTTTCACCATCAATTTTTTCGATCAACATTTGTAAAACATATCTTTCACCAGATCTAAACATCCTGATCTTGACTATCACATATTCAAGTGAGTGTAGTGTATTTGCTATTAGATCATATATCTTAATTTCTGTCTGGGTACGACAAACTGTGCCGTTCGCTAATTTTAATTCCATTTCTATTTTATTTTGTAATATAAATTTGTTTGATTCGCTAATACTAGCACCTGCAGAATAACTATGATATTGATCAACAAATACTACTTACAACACACATATACATTACAATATGGTAAATAGAAATAACGACTACTTAGAAACTAAGAAAAAAGATGCAAGACTTGGTGGTGGACAAGCTAGAATAGATATACAACATAATCAAGGTAAACTGACTGCTAGAGAGAGAATTGAGATACTTCTCGACCCAGAATCGTTTGAAGAATTTGATGCTTTCATAGAGCATCGCTGTAATGATTTTGATATGGAACAAAAAAAATTTCTCGGTGATGGAGTGGTGACTGGGTATGGTACAATTAATGGACGTTCAGTCTTTATTTGTAGTCAAGACTTTACTGTACTTGGTGGATCACTTGGAGAAATGCATGCTCGTAAAATTAATAAGATACAAGATATGTCTCTCAGGATGAGAACTCCAATTATCTTCATAAATGATTCTGGTGGAGCACGTATACAAGAAGGTGTTAAATCACTCTGTGGGTATGGAGACATATTTCAAAGGAATGTTGATGCGTCAGGTGTTATACCTCAATTAGCTTTAATTTTAGGGCCTTGTGCTGGTGGCGCTGTTTATTCACCTGCTTTGATGGACTTTATTATGATGTCACGTAACACATCTTATATGTATCTAACTGGTCCAGAGGTAATTAAATCAGTAACTTATGAAGAAGTAACTCATGAAGAATTAGGTGGAGCTGCAATGCATACTACAAAGAGTGGTGTTGCTGACTTAGCTATGGATAATGATGTTGATTGTATTCAAATGGCAAGAAAATTATTTGATTTCTTACCTCTTTCAAATACTTCAGGTATACCAACACGTACTACAATGGATCCAATAGATAGAATTGAGATGTCTCTCAACAATCTTGTCCCAGAAGATCCTAACAAGCCATATAACATGTATGTTTTAATAGAAAAGATAGTTGATGAAGGAGATTATCTTGAAATAAAACCAGACTTTGCAAAGAATATTATTACTTGCTTTGCTAGATTTGATGGGAGAACAGTTGGTATAGTTGCTAATCAGCCGATGAGTTTAGCAGGTTCTCTTGACATAAATGCTTCAGTTAAAGCAGCAAGGTTTGTTCGATTCTGTGATGCATTTTCAATTCCTATTCTGACTCTCGTCGATGTACCTGGTTTCCTACCTGGAACAGATCAGGAACATTCAGGTGTTATAAAACACGGTGCAAAATTACTCTACGCATATGCAGAAGCTACAGTTCCAAAGATAACTTTAATTACAAGAAAGGCGTACGGTGGTGCTTACATAGTTATGGGATCAAAACACTTAAGTGCAGATATGAACTATGCTTGGGCAAACACTGAAATAGCTGTGATGGGAGCTAAAGGAGCTGCTGCCATCTTATATAAGAACAAGGGGCTCTCTGAGAAGGACTTAAATGGAAAGATAGAAGAATATAAGGAAATATTTGGATCGCCATTTAACGCTGCCTCCTATGGCTTTCTTGATGGTGTTGTGAGGCCATACAACACAAGACACTTAATTTGTAATGCACTTGCGTTGCTTGAAACTAAACAACAAGATACAAGGCCTTGGAGAAAGCATGGTAACATGCCTCTCTGAGGTTGAGTGGGGGTGTTTAGAAAACCATTTCAGGTATTCTAGCACTTTTATTCTCCCTTGCAGCTTCTATTTGTGCTGCAAATTTGTTTGTTTTTTCTTCTGCAACATCTTTATTTTCTTCAGATTTAAACATTGCTGCTTTAAATTCTTCAAATTCTTGATTACTCACTCCATATCCAAAGATTGTTGCGATGAAGTTCAGTACAATGTTTATCAAATCTTTTATAGTTAAAATAATTCCATCAAATAATCCATTCGTTTGATTTCTTCTTTCTAATTCTTGTGCGATCTCATCAATTTTTGCTTTTGCTGGATCTGATAATCTTTCATATATTCCATCTGATAAATTACCTTTAATCTTTCCAGATCTTAAACCTTCTTCAACTAATCTTGCAAGCGTTGTTGCGTTGTAGTCTTTACTTGCGAAAAATTTATCTATAAAAAGTCCAACATCTGAAGATAATAAATTGTAAGGATCATTTTTCTTATCAACACAAAGCAACTTTGTAAAGAAAGTCTTAAAGAATTCATGATATTTATCATTTGGATTATCCATAGATACTTGCATTGTTTTATCAGCGAAAAATGAGTACTTAATAGTTCTTTTTGCTTGTATTTCAGGTTTATCACTATAATCATTTATTGTAGAAAGATTAAAAGGTACTTCTACTTCTAGTAAGCTCACTGTATTATTTGTTTTAAGATTTAATCTCGCAACGTGATCCATTAGAGATACAAAATGATCTAGTAGTTTTTCAGATGCTTGTTTAGATACTATTATGCTTGGAACAGCATAAAATGTCTGAGTACATAAGTGAGTCATTAGATGTGAGAAATAATTAGCTTCTTCTTGATTAACTCCACTATCTGTAAACTTTTTTTGAAAAGCTTGTTGCGCTTCTCCAAAGTTAAAATCATCTCTTCCATCAATCTTTTTGCCTTGTTCATAAATCGGACTTCCATTTATAAATAACCCTCCAGTACGATGTATATCCTTCTCTGTCTCCTCTTTATCATTACCTTCTGGGACTCTTGTCAAGAAATCAATTTCTTCTTGCTGTAATCTAAATATAGGCGATTTTAATGTTTTTGGCATTTCCTGATGTTATAGCATGTTTGTTTAATTATATACTAATACAAACAATTATACTACAGAAATATTACAAATACATTACAGGAACAAATAATTTATAAAAAATATTTATTCCTGCTTCTCAGAATGATTTTTTTATTTATTGTCTTTGTTTTCTCCGCGACGCAAGATTGCAGGTATATCTATGCTGCTGTCTGATGTTGTCATACGTGAAAAGTTTGCACTCATCCTACTAAATAGATTCTTAGTATCATTTTGAGTACTTGGCTGTTGTTGAGCTTCATCATTATGATTGACACTTGTTGGCGTGCTTGAAAAACCTTCATAACCTTCATAACCTTCAACTTTCTGTGGTGTTGCTGGTGGTATAAAAACACCTTTATCTTTCACATCTTGAAGATTATCTTTATTTAAAAAAGATTTTTCTTTTCTTCTAGGATCAAATGTCTGGTTTTGACTTTCATTTATACTATGCCCTATTGTCATCGGAATACTATATTGACTTGAAGCCTTCAATTGATTTGTTATTGGTGTCTGGGCTGTTTGTTCTACTTTATTATGATTTGTATTATAACTATTATCTATGCCTGTAGCAACAATTGATACTCTAATTTTATCACCTAAATCATGGTTAAAAGCGGAACCAAATATTATATTTGCATTAGGATCAGCTTCTTCTCTAATTCTATTAGCAGCCTCATCAACCTCATAAAGAGTCATATTAGCTGAGCCAGTAATGTTTATAAGCACACCCTTAGCACCTCTCATTGAAGCACTATCAAGTAACGGATTTGAGATTGCTGATTCAGCTGCTTTTATCGCTCTATTTTCACCTTCAGCCTCACCAGTACACATCATAGCCTTACCCATTTCACTCATTACAGTACGAATATCAGCAAAGTCTAAGTTGATAGCTCCAGGAGTTGTTATAAGCTCACTGATTCCACGCACACCTGAGTCAAGGATTTTATCAGCCATCATAAAGGCATCTGCAAAAGTTGTTTTTTCATTTGCAAGATGAAAAAGATTTTGGTTTGGTATAACTATGAGAGTATCGATATTTTGTGACATTGCCTCTAAGCCCATTTCACTTATCTTCATCCTTCTAGCTCCTTCAAAGTGGAATGGTTTTGTAACAACTCCAACAGTTAAAATACCTCTTTCCTTAGCCAAGGCAGCTATGACAGGTGCTGCACCTGTACCAGTGCCACCTCCCATACCAGCAGTAATAAATACCATATGGCATCCTTCAAGGGCAGCAGAAATTTGTTCCACAGATTCTTTAGCAGCTCTCGATCCAACTTCAGGATTAGAACCTGCGCCTAAGCCCATAGTTGAGTCAATACCTAGTTGAATTTTATTTGGAGATATAGACTTATTTAATGCTTGGGCATCAGTATTTGCAACCCAAAACTCTACACCTTCTAAGCCTGCACCTATCATGTTATTGACTGCATTACTACCCGCACCTCCAACACCAAAAACAATAATTTTAGGTTGTAATTCGTTATTTAAATCAAAAGAAAAAGACATTTTAATTACGTTAATATGATAAAAATTTTTATACTCTGCTTGCAGTTAATCTTGCTATTGGTATTCTATATGGTGAACACGACACGTAATCGACACCTAATTTATAAAAGAAATCTATAGATTCTGCATTTCCACCATGTTCACCACAAACACCTATTTTTACTGAGGAATTTTTGGACTTGATTTTGTTTATTGCAATTCTTATAAGCTCACCTACTCCATCTTTATCAATAGATACAAATGGATCATTGTTTAAAATACCAATCTTTTTATATTCATTAATAAACTTACCACTGTCGTCACGCGATATACCAAATGTTGTTTGTGTTAAATCATTTGTACCAAAACTTACAAAATCTACATAATCACAAATTCTATCAGCTATTAAAGCCATTCTAGGTAATTCTATCATCGCGCCGAATTTATAGCGTAATTTACTCTTAATCAATGTACTCTTGCTAATAACTTCTATAGTATTTTTCATAAATATCAACTCATTTTCTGAAAATATTAATGGAATCATTATTTCAACATTTGCATCATTACCTACTTCACTTCTATATTCAGTCATAGCTTGAAATATTGCATGTGCTTGAGACTTATATATCTCAGGATAAGAGATACCTAATCTAACACCTCTATGCCCTAACATTGGATTGTGCTCATGTAACGATTGTACGGCATTTCTTACATCATCTAAATCATTTCCAGTAGCAGCACAAAACGCTTTAAGATCATTCTCCGTTTGTGGTAAAAACTCATGTAGAGGTGGATCTAAAAGTCTTATGCAAATTGGTTTGCCATCTAAGATTTTAAATAATTCTTTAAAATCATCTTTTTGATATTGCACTATCTTTTTTAAAAACCCCTCCCTGTCTTCAGGAGTTTTAGCAAGAATCATATTCCTAACATCATTTATACGATCATTAGCAAAGAACATGTGTTCTGTCCTACAAAGACCTATGCCTTCTGCTTGAAATAACATAGCATTTCTGACGTCTTCTGGAGTTTCTGCATTTGCTAAGACTGAAATTTTCTTATGCTTCCTTGACCAAGATATTATTTGTAGTAACTCTGTGGAAATCGCAGATGCTGTCATTGGAATATTTCCAGAAAAAACTTCACCTGTAGAGCCATTGATTGTAATATAGTCTCCCTCATTAAAAATCACACCATTAATTGAAACAGAATTTGTATCAATTATATGAAAATTCTCAACACTACAAATACAAGGTTTACCTATACCACGTGCAACCACTGCAGCATGAGATGTGACACCGCCTCTACCAGTTAAAATACCTTCTGCAGCATACATCCCACTTATATCTTCAGGATTTGTTTCATTTCTTATTAAAATTACAGGATGATTAGCTGATAAAAATTCTGCTCTCTGAGGTGTTAAAGCAACTACCCCTGCAGCAGCACCAGGTGAAGCTGCTAATCCTTTTGCAATAACTTTTGAATCTTTTGTAATAATTAGCTGTTTATGAATACCTTGTTCAACACAATTTATATCTATTTCTTGAATTACCTGTTCTTCCGTTTTTAAGCCCTCAGCAACCATATCTACTGCAATCTTAGCTGTAGCTGTAGCACTTCTCTTGCCATTTCGTGTTTGTAATATCCATAACTCACCTTCTTGCACTGTGAATTCAATGTCTTGCATTTCATGATAATGCTTCTCAAGCTTGATTGCTATTTCAATAAGTTTTTTGAAAATTTCAGGTCTAGAAACTTCCATTGATAAGTCTTTTGAAACTCCTGTTCTTTCTGCATCAATCTTTGTTAAAGGATAAGTATCAACATAACCAGAAACTACATCTTCGCCTTGTGCCCTTGGTAAAAACTCACCAAAGATTTTTTTGTCTCCAGAGATTGGATTACGTGTAAATAAAACACCTGTACAACTGTTTTCATCAACATTTCCAAAAACCATTGCTTGGACTGTAGCTGCAGTTGATAGATTGTGATCTATAAAATTTTTATTTCTGTATACCTCTGCTCTTTCTGAATGCCAAGAATTAAAAACAGCCTCTATACTTGATATGAGTTGCTCATGAACATCTTGTGGGAATGCTTTACCAGTAACTTCAAAAACAATATCTTTGAACTTTCTTACAACCTCTTGAAGGTTACTTAAGGATGTCATTAATTCCCTACCATATTGCACAAGAATATGATCAAATTTTTCATCATCAATTTCTAATACAACAGAACCATACATTTGAATTAGTCTTCTATAGCTATCATAAGCAAAGATAGGATTACCTGAACTTTTAGCCAACCCTATAACAGTTTCATCATTCAATCCAATGTTCAAGACTGTATCCATCATTCCAGGCATTGAAATAATTGCACCAGAGCGTACTGATAGCAATAAAGGATTATCTACTGATCCAAACTTCTTAGAGATTATGTTTTCGAGCTTTGTGATATAATTTTGTATTTCTGAAATCACTTTAGCATCAAGCTTAGAGCCATTAATGTTATAAGCATTACAAAGTTCCGTGCTTAGTATAAAGCCTGGCGGTATAGGAATTCCAAAAGAACACATTTCAGCAAGGTTTGCTCCTTTATTTCCAAGCAAACGCTTTCTCATCTCTAAATTAATTTTTTGAAAATCTTCTGTATTACCTACTGAAAAAGGAAATATTTGATTTTGCACACAAAATGTTTATAAAACGTATAAATATGAATACAAAACTAAATATCACACATCAGATGTGTTCTCAACATTATGTTGTGCATTTTCATCAGCAGATATTGTTAAATTACTAAGATTTTTTATTTTGATGATAATTTCATCTGCAATGGCAGGATTTTCTTTCAGATATTTTTTAACATTTTCTTTACCTTGTCCGATTCTCAGATCATTGTATGAAAACCATGCACCAGCTTTATCTATAATATTATTTGTTACTCCAATATCGATTATCTCACCTACCCTAGAAATTCCCTCACCATACATGATATCGAAATCGACTACTTTAAATGGTGGTGCAACCTTATTTTTTATAACCTTAACGCGAGTTTCATTCCCAATAGCATTATCTTTGTCTTTTATTGAACCAGTCCTTCTAATATCTAATCTGATTGATGAATAGAACTTTAATGCATTTCCTCCCGTTGTTGTTTCAGGATTACCAAACATCACTCCTATCTTCATTCTGATTTGATTTATAAAGATCAGTACGCAATTGTATCGAGCAACATTTGCAGTTAATTTTCTCAATGCCTGGCTCATTAATCTTGCTTGTAGGCCAACGTGGCTATCACCCATATCTCCTTCTATTTCAGCTTTAGGTACAAGGGCTGCAACACTATCTACTACAATGATATCGATTGCACCAGATCTTACGAGACTGTCAGTTATTTCTAATGCCTGTTCACCATTATCTGGCTGTGAAACAAGAAGATTATCTATGTTAACACCTAACCTTTTGGCATAACTTGAATCAAGTGCATGCTCGGCATCTATAAATGCTGCATTACCACCTTGTTTTTGAGCCTCGGCAATTGCATGAAGTGCTAATGTTGTTTTACCAGAGCTTTCTGGTCCATATATTTCTATCACTCTACCACGAGGGAATCCTCCAACACCTAATGCTATATCTAAACCTATAGAACCACTTGGTATTGCTTGAACATCTGATACTGGTTTACTACCAAGTTTCATTATTGAACCCTTCCCATACGATTTTTCTATCTGCTTACACGCTTCTTGCAAAGCATCTGTTTTTTCTGTCATTTATCGATGATTTTGTTTTTTCATTTAAACATCAACATATCAAATAACTTTTCAGAATATGAATTTTGATGTTTTAATTTATTGTATCACAAAATACTTATGTGCGCCAAGTCTGTTTAAGATTGTGATAGTTGTGAATTAACTGAAAGCAGATCATGATCTTGGCTCTATGTTAGATCTATAAATATCATTTCTTAATAACTTTGGAAGTCTTGAATTATCTCTAAATCAACAATCTCATCAATCTCTATGTCTGGTAATATTTCTTCGATTACTTTAACTTCAGGCTTTGTATAAATTGCATAACAAGCTGCATATTTTTGCCCAAAAACCCAATCAAGCAATCCAGATCCAGACATTCCATAAAATGAATATTTCTCAATGTTTCCTAGGCATATTTCTATCATGTTACGTGATATCTCACATTTTGTATCCATTGCTTTCAAAGCACTAAAAATAACACCTGCAATACTTTCAACACCAAATGCACCTATAAAACTTGATATTAAACCTAATCCTGTTGTCATGTCAGAAAAACCGAATTGATATCTTGCATCTAGATGATCTAACTTATGTCCATCTGATAATTCTGTTTTTATTATCTCACTTACACTGTCAGCTTTTGAATAAAAGTCTTGCCTATCACTGTATAAACTGTAGGCATCACATGTATGAATTAATAATGGGATGAATTTAGTAATCTTAGATAAGATAGGTAAGGAAGACAAATTTTGCTGATCCTGCACACTCTCTAATATTGAAAATTTTTTAGTGACAGACTCTATGATTTTTAATAGATCTAATAATTTATCTACAGAATTTGTTGATGCTTCTACTAATGAATTTAGAGAATATGATGAAAAAAGCACTAATAATGAAGGTTTATATTTAAAATGCTTAGAAACAACTACTTTTTTCTTACTTTCCATCTTTTTTAAGATTAATTTTAATTAAACGTTTTGATTAGATTGTATCATTTAATTGTTACAAAAATATTAAGAATATATTACAATCAAAATCACATGTTTTTTTATAGAAATTTTGTTTATTGGTATCTTGTACTAGAATACAAAGTATGATAAAAGTCAATATAGTAGATGATCCCTTCGTCTAGTGGTTAGGACACCACCCTTTCACGGTGGTAACACGGGTTCGAGTCCCGTAGGGGTTACCATACTTCAGACATCAATTCTCTCTCCAATTTTCGGATTCAATACATTAATGAGCAAATAATCTAAGAAATTTAAAACTTCATCAAAAGTATTTTTTTCCATTTGAACTTCTACAAAGTTAATAAGATTAATCAAGCCATCATATATAAAATCATCATTTTTTCTGAACCAAAAATTAAATTTTAGTTTTTCATATTTAGATTTTTTTTCTAATATGTCCTTCGCTTCATCAATTGATAAATGTTTTAGCTTATGAAGTTCTTCTCTCATTTTTTCAAGAATCCAATAACCTTCATTAAAAATTTCCAGACCCAGCTCATATCTATTATGGTGCATCATTACTGTTTTGAATTTATTGATCCACCACTCAGTTGTATGTACTTCTAACTCAGAATCTTTAGACGACATAAAGCGCTCAATACTATGAACCTTCTCAGCAACTTGTAATGTTGTTATTAGTGCTTCTATGATAGACATATGAGTTCTTTCCATCATGCTTCTGACACGATTTGGTCCGTCTGGCATCAAAAAAACTATTTCCTTTGTTGAATTCTTAAGCCAATCAACATAAATCAGTGCTGCAAGGCTTTTTATTCTTTTTTCATTTAATTTACCTGTATCTCCTGCAAAATAAATTATAGCATTATCACTGTTTATCAACCAACCATTTACAGCAGAATGATGATGATCAAATAAATGTCTTCCTGACCAATGATTAGCTGGTACTGCTGTCAAAGTTATATCATGTAAATTAATTGAGTTATACCAAGCAATTTCTGAGATATTTTCTTTTTTATATCCTAATTTAATAAATAATTTTTTATCTCCTTGAGGGATAAGAACTTTGACATCAGGATATTTTTTAGAGAGTTTTTTGAGCGATCTAGCATCAGTATGATCCCTATGATTATGAGAGATAACAATTATATCAATCTTTGGTAACTTATCTATACTTAGTCCATTTCTGGTTCTTGCAGGGTATAAAACTGAATTTAATCCATTAAAAACTGGATCAGTTAATATCATAACTCCATTTACATTCAAAAGCTGCGTTGCATGACCTATATTTTGTATTGAAAGCTTTGATTCAGAGTATGTATTATCAAATTTGTATATATCTTCTTCCTTTTCATTATAAGAAAAATATTTGAATACATTAATTTGATTGAATGTTAAAAAACGTCCAAGGCGCTTTATTTGAGTAGAAGTAAAAATTTGTAATCCCTCTAAAGCATGATTCCAACCATGCAATCCTTGACTACAGATATACTTTTTACCTCTCATCAATGGCTTAGGGAATGGATCTACATCAAGCCATTCATGAAGGTTTTGTATTACTAAATTATTTTTTTTATCAAACATATTTTAGACTGGATCTTTGAAATTTAAAGTACTTATTAATAATAATTCCACTATCAATCATTTTTATTAGCTTTTTATTGATCTGATAAGATTAATATGATACATTCTGCAGGAAGTTATATCAAAATAAAAATATTATATGTCTACAAAAAGAACATATCAACCTAGTAAATTGGTTAGAAAACGTCGTCATGGCTTCAGATCGAGAATGGCAACAGTTGGCGGTAGAAGAGTTATCAATAACAGAAGAGCTAAGGGCAGAAAAGTCTTATCAGCATAAAGTAGTGTCTAAAAAATCTTATGAAAGTATAAAATTTTCATCTGAGTTCAAAAAAGTTACAACATCTGGTGTGAAGTTTGTCACACCATTTTTCATTGCATTTAGTTTAAGATTAAGTTCAGAACAAGTAAAACTAGGAGTTATAGCAAGTAGAAAAATTGGATGTGCTGTAAAACGTAATAAATCCAAAAGACTTCTAAGAAATTCTTTCTCAGACAATCAAACTCATCTAGAAAACATCTCTGTAGTATTAATAGCAAGAAGCTCTATACTAAGGGCTAAATATCAAGAAATCACAAGTTGGATGTCAACACTTGCTACAAAACTTATGAGGAAAGATTCTTTTGAAAGTAAGTATGTTGTTAGTGAGAAAATTCCGGTGGTGCCGAATATCTGATTTGAACAGATGACCTACCGCTTACAAGGCGGTTGCTCTACCACTGAGCTAATTCGGCGCTCCAAACTGGTACACATCATAGCACACATTGGAGATATTGTACAGTACCTATTCTCAAAGTTCCTGCATCATAGTATGACTTTCATGTTGCATTTGTTGTAATAAATCATCTAATCTTGCATCAGAAATAGTATCCCAAGATTCATATTCAAAGCCATCATAATTAATATCATTATGGAAATGCATGTTGAAAGCTCTTACAACATTTCTCGTTTGATCATCGAAAACCCCTGTCAGATCTATTTTATATCCATATGTTTTTAGATTATCTTGTAACGTTGTTATTTTTGGATCATTATTAGGTCCATAAGAATATAAAGCAGCAGGAGTAATCGATGAGATATCACACTTAGGATATAAACCATGTCCATCCACAGCAAGAGCCTTCCAATCAAAAAATATGCCTGGATTCACATGTCTTGCTTCGTATGCAGTAATATCACTGTGTCCTATAATATTTCTATCAGTGATACCTTGATGAGAATACTTTAAATGACCTATTAATTGACTTAAAGCTGTCATTTGTTCAGATGGAAAAAGATCAACTTTACCCCACACAAGCTTACTACCATTAGTTTGATGTTGACTACCACTGTTTACAAGTTCTATACCTATTGAAAACTCATTTACACTAGGTTTATTAAGCCAACTGCTAGCACCAGCATGCCAGGCCATTTTATCATCAGATACCAAATTGAAAATTGTACCATCTCTATCTATAAGATAATGAGCACTCACATTTCTAGGTGCAGTTAAATGCATATAGGATTCTTTAAATTTTCCTACCGTATAGTGTATTATGATTGTATCTATAATTTTGCCTTCTGGTCTATATCCGAAGTTACGAGTTTCGTCGTGATCTGGTGCTTTAAATTCTAAAATATTTAACATTTATTAACAATCTTGGTTATATATTACATACTCATCATTACATGAATGAACGGTATCTTTTTTTCTCTTTGGATTATAACTTTCCTTTTGTTTTTTGGCAAATGTTAATGCATCACTCATCAATATTAAAATTTGATCATTTAGATGCTTTCTAGCTGAGATTTTATTAAAATTAACCTCAAGAGCAGAAATCATTTCTTTTAATAATTTCGATATTATTTTTACCATATCATCACTGTCATTGATAAAAAACACTTCTAAAACTTTTTGGATATCATTTTCTGCGTGCATTATTGTGATTGTTGAAACTTTATCATTACCAATCACTTCAGAAGATTGAATAGGAAGTTGTGTTGATGTTTTTAATGCATTGTATGCAGTAGCGTTCATTGCCATAGCCCTTATTGCAAGGTTTTTTATATCATCTGCATCATCAAGATCATTTTTATGCATTTTTATATATCTTACAATAAGCGGTATATGCCAATCAATAAAATTCATCAGATCTTCTTTTTCTTGATAAATTTTATCTAAATCCTCTACATCTATTTTAATCTTTGAACTTAAAATTTCAGATTCTAAATTACAAATTTCTATTGTCTTACTTAAAGCAAACTCCAAAAGATTGAGATCAAAATGAATTTTTTTATTATCATGTAATTCTTCCATACTTGAATTATGTCATAAATTGTTCTTTCAATATGCGTTCATCAAGTGATAAATCTTGATCAAACAGTATAGATATCTTTATATCACTTCTTTCATAAACTTGAACAAATTCTACATTATGTATTTCATAAGAATCTGCAAACGCATGAACTGGCCTCTTATAAGCTTCTAAAATTGTGAAAGCAATAATGCTATGTCTTGGTAAAAGAATACTGTTCAGACGTCTCGGTCTAAATGGATTGATCGGCGTTAATAATAAAACATTAGAATTCAGGGGAACTATTGGTCCATGAGCAGCTGCATTATATGCTGTGCTACCTGCAGGTGTTGCAACCATTATGCCATCACCTGACATTTCACTTAATCTAACTTTACCATTAATATGAATGGATATTTTAGCTGTTTGTGATGTATGTCTTAGGAGTGAGATCTCATTAAATGCAATTGCACTGGAAATTTTTCCATCTGTTGTACGTACTTTCATCTCAAGTGGTGAGAGTTTTGTTACAACTGCTGTTTCTATTTTTTGTAAGAGTTTATTTATATCATATGCATTCAAAAGGAATCCTACTGAGCCTAGATTGATTCCATATACATCTACATTATCATTTATAAACTCATGAAGTGCTTTTAGCATCATGCCATCGCCACCAAGCGTTATAACAAGTTGCTTACTATCTTTTGGTCTTTTTTTGTGACTTTCCTCGTGCCAATGAATATATCCTATCATAGGATAAGCCTTGGAAATTTCACTGTAGCTTTTTACTGCAATTTCAGAATTAGGATCAAAATAACAGATAATACTACTGTAGCGGCCTTGTATTGACACAATATTTCACATAAAGATTGGAACTGTTACTAAAATTATAGATGGGAAAAATTAGTAATCAACCCCTAACTCCAGGTCCTTTTACTGTATTTTTATTTGGTGTTGCAGATTGTGCTGCACTACTTTGCATTTTTGCTTTATCAGGATGCAACATTTCTTTGAACAGTTCTGCTGCAGATTTTGCAGCATTACTATCAAGTACCTTTCCTGCATCAGGTATTAAAGGCAATATTACAGCTTCTGCGCTCTTAACAGTATCTTGACCTAAAACATTCTTAACAAAATCAGTAGTAAGCTCTGATGCCTCTGATACAGCGTCTTTAAGCTTTTTAACACATTCAGCTAAATCATCTGGTATATCACCATATTTCTTATTTTTTATATCATCAAAAAGTTTTGCACCTTTTGCTTTAACACCTTCTAGATCTGTCTGGAATTGTTTAAATTCAGGTGAGTTAACTTCTGCTTTAGCGTCTTCAAAGATTTCTTTCCCATCATTAAAAATCTTTACAGAATCTTTTATAAAGCTCTGAACATCTGATAATAATGCTGTACCTGTGGTAATGGCAATAGGCATATTACCAGTTTCGATAGCTCCTATAAAAGTTGTAGACTCAGCTGCAACTTTTAATCCATCTTCAAATGCTTCTTGAGCATCGTTAATAATGTCTGACATGTGGTATTTACTATTTGCTTTTGTTCATAATATATACTTATATCAAACGTCAAATTAGTTATCAATTAAATTTATTGATTAAATATTTATTTTTGAATATTAACTTTTTCAAGTTGAATTTCATCAAATTGTATTGAATGTAAAATCCTCAACAGAATTAAGATCACTCTCAAGTTCCTCAACAACATTCGCAACAACATTCGCAACATCCTCAACAACATTCGCAACAACATTCGCAACATTCGCAACAACATTCGCAACATCCTCAACAACATCCTCAACATTCTCAATAAAACCCCAAAACTTTTCAATAAGCTCTGATGCCTCTGATACAGCAACTTTAAGCTTTTCAACACATTCAGCTAAATCATCTGGTATTTCACCATATGTCCCTTTTTTTATACCAGCAAAAAGTACTGCGCCATTTTTTTTAACACCTGCTAGATCTGTCTGGAATTTTTTAAATTCAGGTGAGTTAACTTCCGCTTTAGCGCCTTCAAAGATTCCTTTCCCATCATTAAAAATCTTTACAGAATCTTTTATAAAGCTCTGAACATCTGATAATAATGCTGTACCTGTGGTAATGGCAATAGGCATATTACCAGTTTCGATAGCTCTTATAAGATTCAATACGTTTTCAAATGCTTCTAGGGCGATAATGTTGTTTGACATGATAATTGATATTTACTATTTGTTTTTGTCCTCAAATAATACTTATATCAAATGTCAAATTAGTTATCAATTAAATTTATTGATCAAATATTTATTTTTGAATATTAACTTTTTCAAGTTGAATTTTACCATTGAGAAAAACTGATACATACCTCGCATCATTTGTCATCGGAGGCATTGTGAATTTTAAATCAAATGTAGAATCTCTTTTGAGCATTATGTGAGGTTGTATCTCAGAGACACCAATAATATTATGAAATACATCTAATGCAATTACTGTTACATCACTTATTAAATCTGTTTTATCACTTATATTAGTAAGCTTTATATCCATTTTAAGAGATAAGTTTTTTTGATCATTAGGTAGCTTTACTAAATGAATGTCAATGCCAGAGACTATGATAGTTTTTCTTGGTAAAATGTTAATTGATCGATAGAACTTCGATAACATTGGAAATTTTTCATCTAAAAACTGAATTTCTATAATCCCGAAAATGAAAGCAATTAGTAAAACTTTAAAGATCAATGTTGTTATTACAAAGTGTTTATACAATGCAATATCATTTTTGTATTCATGCTTTAACTCTATATTGGGAGTTTGAAAATTTTGTTTTATTTCACTAAAGCCACCATATTGATGTGTTGTATTCTCAACATGATGCTCTAAATCAAAAAGCTTTACCAAGCATGGAGAATTACAATTAACACAAGGTATCATCGAGTCTTTTGTGATTTTGTTAACCTCAATAGGGAATTTAGTATGGCATTTTGCACATGTTATCATCTATGCTATATAATTTTATTAGTTTTCATATATTATAATTGCAATTATACATCGTCAGTACTGCAATTCAATAAGGCAAAAGTTTATAGAAA
Source organism: Candidatus Fokinia solitaria (assembly GCA_943325105.2). Taxonomy (GTDB): domain Bacteria; phylum Pseudomonadota; class Alphaproteobacteria; order Rickettsiales; family Midichloriaceae; genus JALQUO01. The sequence goes on from CALPOD020000004.1 coordinate 16,817, forward strand.
AGCTAAATAAAAATTTTATAAATAATGATAAGAAAAAAACACACAAATAGTAATAATTTATTAAATAGAGTCTTATTTGTAATATTTGCTCTACTGATTTTCAGACTAGGAACTCATATACCACTTCCAGGAATAGATGGAGGAGTTTTAGCTGAAATAACAAAAACAAACTCAGGTGGTCTACTAGGTGTCTTCAATATGTTTACTGGAGGTGCGCTAGGCAGATTATCAATCTTCTCATTAAACATTATGCCATACATCACTGCATCCATAGTGATGCAGCTGCTAACAGTTATTTCAAAAGATTTAGGTGCATTAAAAAAAGAAGGTGAAATTGGTAGGCAGAAGATAGCACGTTACACAAGATATTTTGCAGTCGCACTTGCAACATTTCAAGGATATGGAATAGCAGTTGGTGCTGAGAGTCTAGACGTTAACGGACAGCCTGTTGTCTTAATGGCTGGTGCTATCTTCAGAGTTGTTGCTACCATAAGTATGGTTGGTGGGACGGTTTTTGTAATGTGGCTTACAGATCAAATAAGTTTATATGGAATAGGTAATGGAAGCTCACTATTGATTTTTACAGGAATTGTTGCAGGTTTACCATCAGCATTAGCAAGTCTTTTCGAAATGGGGAGGTCTGGTACAATATCAACTGGTACAACGCTTTTAATAATTTTATTAGCAGTATCCACTGTGACACTTGTAGTATTTGTTGAGAAAGCTTTCAGAAAGGTAAGCGTTCATTACCCGAAGAGAGTTATAGGTAGAAAAATGTATGCTGGTAACACCACCTATATACCTCTAAAATTGAACACATCAGGTGTTTTAGCTCCAATCTTTGCAAGCGCTTTATTATTATTTCCAACAACAATAATCACAATAGTCGGAAAGGATATAGACCCTGACTCTTTTATGTATACCATTTTGCTGCAGCTAGGACATGGTAAACCACTATTCATAATATTATATATTTTCTTGATTTTTATATTTAGCTTTTTCTATACATCAGCTATCTTTAATCCTGAAGAGACTGCGGAAAATCTTAGAAAAGCAGGTGCTGTTGTTCAAAATAAAAGACCTGGTAAAAATACGGCAGAATATCTTGATCAAATCTTAACAAGACTTACATACATTGGTGCGACATATGTATCATTCATATGTATTATGCCAGAGATTCTCATGTCTCAATATTCAATACCAATGTATTTAGGAGGCACGAGTATTTTGATTATAGTGAATGTTATCTTAGATATCTTCCAGCAGATACAATCGCATATGCTCACCTCGCAATACGGAAGTATGATGAAGAGCAATATGCTGACAGTGAAAAAGTGATCAGAGAGTACTTATCTGACCGTCATATAATTGATTGAGCATTGGGGAAGTCCTGGCACACGGATCCTGCTCAAAACCATCAAGTGTTATACTTACACAAGGACTCTTCAGATCATAGAAAGATGGGTCTTTAACACCACAACCAACTAAGGTTAGTGATCCAAGTATTATTAGTGCTAATCTTAAGTTCATTTATTCTGATTAAAATTTGTTTCACATTATTTTAGCCATCAATTCATTCTATGTCTAGTCCTAATTTTGTATGTAATGTCCTCACTACTTGATCTGAAAAAATTTGTTCCACTATAAATGATAATTGAGTCTCAAGAAGTTGTATTGCAACAGGTGAGATACTTATATTATATAGTGTCTCTAAGATTGTTTTAACTATGACGTTGTCATTTTTTACACCAATCCCAATAATTGATATTTTACTTAACTTATCTCTTATAATGATCTTATCTTGATTTAAAAAAAGCTTTTCAATTAATTTCATAACTCTATCAAAATACTCAGCAGAAAAAATTAAATTATAATCACAAATAATTTTATCACTTTTAAAATTTTCAAGAGACATATTTGACTGATTCATAGATTCAATCATCACTCCAATTTCAAGTAAGTCGATTAAAAACAAATCGATATCAGAATTGCTCACACCACTTAATGTAAGCATTACAAGATCTTTTTTTATTGCAATTCCTGTGATGCTAGTTTCTTCCATATTTTTATCATCTATTATTTGAGTACCAGAATCATCTGAAAATGTATTCAATACTTTGATTGGCACATTATTTTGCATTGCTATTTCTACTGCCCTTGGATGAATGACCTTTGCACCAGAGCTAGCCATTTGTAATACAGAACTGTAATTTATTGTGGAAATTTTTTTTGCTTTTGTGACTATCCTTGGATCAGATGTAAAAATCCCATCTACATCAGTATATATATCACATCTAGATGCTTTTATAGCAACCGCAACTGCAACAGCAGTAGTGTCTGAACCTCCCCTCCCGAGAGTTGTCACTCTATCATTATAAAGCCCTTGAAATCCAGCAATAACAGGTATTACATTGTTTTCAAGATCAGCAAAGAGCTTATCAGTTGATATTTCTAGAATCTTGGCTTTCGCATAATCTGAATTGGTTTTTATTGGAACCTGCCATCCTAAATATGATTTAGATTTCAAACCCAAAGACATCAATGCAAGTGAAAGCAAACCAACTGTGATTTGCTCACCTGCAGATATCACAGCATCATATTCAGAAATTTCATCAGAATTTGATATAGAATGAATCTCATTCGTGTATTGTACCAATTCGTTTGTCATACCAGACATAGCTGATACGACTATGATCACTTTTTGATTACTGTTAGCTATGATTCCTGCAACCCTCTTTATTCGCTCAACATTGCCAACTGATGTACCACCAAATTTCTTAACAATAACATTCATCTAAACTAGAATGGAGAAATTATGTCAAGAACTTGTTTTCCATAAGGGGCTTGCTGATAATCAAATATCTGTCCACGGCCGCCATAAGATACCCTCGCTTCAGCTATTTGCTCTAAATTAACCTTATTATCTGTTGAAATGTCTTCAGGTCTCACAATACCTTCTATTGTTACTTCTCTGACATCAAAGTTCACTCTTACTTCTTGAGTGCCTTTCACAACTAAATTACCACTAGGTAAAATTTTTATGACAGTTACTGCAATAGTTGTTTGTACTGTCTCTTTCCTGTCAACTTTACCATTTCCATATGCAGAATCATTTGAATTTAGGTTAATCATTTCAGACGATGGAGATGTACTTGGTAAAACTTTATCGATAATATTTTCTAGACCCAATATAGATGGTGCCTTGACAGTTGTACCAGAATTTCTTGACTTCTGAGTTTTATTATCTAGCTTTGCTTGGTCAGATATCTGAACTACTACAGACAAAACATCACCAATTGCATAAGGTTTAAAAAATGAACGAGAGCCATTTTTCCATATACTATTAGATGAATTACCTCCCTTAATTTGCGATGTAGTTTTTTTATTATTATCTTCATCATAACTGTAGCCATTCTCATACCCTAAATCACTCAATTTAGATCTTAACTCTACTTGTTCATGGATTGGATAAAATGGCTCTTCATAAACATTAATTTTGCTTAATTGTGGAACCCTTCCTACTTCATCAAGTTTATCTGACATGATGTCACATCCAGTTAGAGATACTAAACATAAGGATGTTAAAAGATGAATTTTTTTTTGTTTAATCATTAAAAATTGAAAAATATATATCATGAGATATTCCTTTAAATATCTACTATTCATTCTACATATAATCAAGTAAAAACAATCACTCAATACCAATCATTTTATGTGTTTGTAATGATAAAACCGCATTATTTTTTATTGATAGTTTCATTGCTAATGCTAAATTAGCATTATTTTTTTCAGAATTATATTCATCCATTGGTTGGATATAGACTGGTATATTAAATTCTCTTTGCCCTACTTCACCTATATCAGAGTATTCTTTTCTTGAATCTGAAACTATAAATTTTATCGCAATTGTTTGCTTTAAAATATCTGGGCGTACTTTGTGATATTTAGCATTTGAAACCTTTGGAGAACAAACAATTTTAACGTTTTCTGGTAAATCAGGAGATATTAATGTTCCATTTGATTCTATTTGAACTATGTGTCCATCATCTAATAATATTTTACATAGCAAGCTGATGTTTTGTCTCATTGGCTCACCTCCTGTAATCACTATAAGTGGCTTGAAATCATTTTTCTCACAAGAAAACTCTGTAAATTTTTTGTATCCAATAGCAATTATTTCATTAACATTTAATTCATCATAACTGTCAAATTCAGTGTCACAAAAGCTACAAGCAAGATTGCATCCACTTAGTCTGATAAAAATTGATGGATATCCAGTATATGGACCTTCCCCTTGAAATGTTCCGAATATCTGTGTCACTCTCAAGATGTTACCATCATTATATTCAGGTTTTAACTTTAAATTATTTCCAAACACTAATTGTTTATGATTAATTTTATTGTTTTTATTTCATCATCAGAGAGTTTGTCTTTAGCTTTAGGATTGTTTTTTTCATGATGCTCCCACAAATCAATAATTTTAGCTATTAAAATCTGTCTTTTTGATACATATTGAGAATTTCGCTCAACTTCATTATCAATTTTATTCAATTCAGATTCTGAAACATTTATGCTTAATTCTCTAACTAAATTTAATAAAGTTATCTCAGGAATATCACCTATTTCATTAAACTTTAACTTTATTCTAAATGTATCTGGTAAGTAATCCAATAAAATTGACTCACCTTGTTTGATTAATGGCAAACTCTTCGCATCTAATAAAACTTCTGGCAATGAATTTGCCTTTGTTCTTTCACCAGAAAGAGATATCATAACAGTTTCAAAACATAAAAATAAAACTATTACAATCAATGAACCTCTAACAAGACCAAAAATACTACCAAGCAACCTATCAATCAGCCCAGTGCGGAACTTATTAATCATTGATAAAACAATAAAGTTAAAAATTGAAAAAGAAAATAATAACAGAACTAAACCACCAACATATCCAATCAAATACGTTAGTATCTTAGATTGAAATTTCGCATCTAGAAATGGCTCTATACTGTTAAAAAGGTACTGATTCCCTATTATTGAAATAATCCAACCAGTAATGCTAAATAAAGATGCTATAAACCCCCTTATAAAACCTATTAAAGTTGATAGGAAACATATAACTATTACTGCTATATCAACGTTATTCATAAATTTTGATGCTTTTGAAAAAACACATAATAACATTATTTATAAGAATTTTGAACTCGACGAATTTATTAATACTCTAATATTAATAATGAGATCATCTAAGTAATAAATCCCTATTTTCAAAAATTAATTCATATCCTTATAGAAGGACTGTAAAACTATTCATTACTATATACCCCCCAAAGTTTATTTTTAGGAATCCAACCTTTATATGCACGTCCAAAGGATATTTGACACCACTCATTTTGACATTGTATTAACTTGCCTATCGTACCAACTTCAACTCTTACAATAGGTTTTGATTGGGGATTAGGCAGTCTAAAAATCAGTACTTCTTTGTTATTTTGATCAAGTGTTTTGCTGCTTATGATTTGCACATATCTTCTGCCATCAAGCATTGCCTCATGTATCCATCCTTCATTACCATCAATATCACGCACAAGCCTCCAGTTCTCAAATTCTTCTTGAACTTCTACTGGCATAAAAATACACTTGTAATTAATTTTATTAGGATAATTCACACCTGGTCCGGATCTCATATTAGTATCTTTAGATTTTATTACAACGAATCTAGGAATAGCTAAGCCGGTTACACTGCCTATCTTGAGTGAATCTGAATACGATATAGGTAAAGTAAAAATAAATAGAAAAAATAAAATATACCTAATAAACTTATACATCAAAAAACATTTCTATTTATTACCAGAGGTAGCTTCAGAATTAGATTCTTCTATCTTTGTACTTTCTTCTTCTGTTGATGGTGTGATGGAGCTAAGTGCATAACGACACAATTCTTCAAATGGTACCCCATTCTCTATCGAAAGCTTTTGGAGTTTTTCAAGACTTTCAAAAACACTCTGAGGAATAACTCCACCTCTAACATCTTGTATGAATTTAGATTGGAAATGGATAGGATTATGTTTAGATTCTGGCTCCCCTATAAAAACAGCAACTTCAGATACCTGTCCATTAAATGCACATGGTATGTTGAATTTTGTAACATGTCTAGGCTTTAGCTCTTTACCGGCAACTTTATCAGACATAATATTGCATAAAAATGTGTTCGACAGTGAATTATACTATGGAAATTAACTTGCTGTCAATGCTGTTGTTTGACTATAACTAATACCCAAGTTTTTCATAATCTCTTTTTGATTTGGAACTATTTTTTTGATTAGATCTCTTTTTTCCTTGTCCATTTTATTATATTGATTGTTATTCTGCAAATGTTTGTTTTGTATACCTATCAAGTCTTTTTCAATTCCTTCGCTCACAGATTCTTTAAGATCCTTTGCTGTACCTTGTCTAATTGGAGCAATAAAGTAATTCCATGCATCATTGCTTGAAATACCAGTTCCTCCAACATTTGATATCGCATTTGCTAATAGTTCATCTTGAGTAAGCCACGCTTCTCTTTTAACAACAGGTGCAATGTGATTAAATAATCCAACACTTAGTGCTGAACATGCAACTAAACCAACAATAGCACCAATAACTGTAACTGAAGCAAATGCAGCAATTGATGGTACAACTAGTGCTCCAGCACAAGTAGCTGCAACTAAACCAGAAACAATGCAAGCAGTAATAACTAAAAGTCTTTTTGCCGAGGTATAATAAGCCTCATGAGTATGTTTATGACTCGTTAATTTATGTTCTTTAAATTCTATTTGCCCTCCATGTTCTTTATCACCCATAATAGCAAATAATGCTCCTAGCTTTTTTGGATCTGATTTTAAAAGACTTAACGTTGTAAGTTGTATATTATCATCATCAAATGCCTCTGTTGCAACACGAAAACTTTTCTTCTCTTCTTTTAAGCCTATTGATGTTTTCAACTCATCAATTCTGGTAAAAATACCATCTTTGATATTAAAATCTTCTGCATTCAAAGTTTTAGGAATTACACTATCTAAAATACCTTCTATATTAAGTGCAGCTAATCCTGCTTGTGCCCTTGATACTAACCCTTTTTCTTTATAATATTGATCATAAATCTTTTCATACTCAGTTTCTGGACCGAATAGACTGTTTAAAACCTTTGTCTTCTCTTCACTTTTTGTGAGGTTTTCACTCTTAGCAAGTATTTCAACTGCTTCTACTTTAAATCTCTCTAAGATAGCTGCATTTGTTATCACTTCTGCATAATCATCTTCTGCAAAGATTTGTTTGTCAAACTTTAACAATTCCCAATAAGCCTGTAATGAACTTTTTAATGTTTCAATCTTTCCTTCTAGATTATCGACACCCTCAGAACCTGCTTGATCTTGTTGTCCTTCTGCCTTAGAAGATAAATGCTTTAGTTGTTCAGCAAATGATTTAATTCCTTCACCAGGAACAGCATATATACTTGCTAATATTAATTTCGGATCTGTTTCTAATTCTTCCATTGATTTTTCGTTTTCCATTTTGCTTTGCCAAATCATTAATTTTTCCCTCCAGAAAATTATTTTATTATTTTAATTATAACACTTTTTGACTATCCATAATAGAATAATTTAAAATTCATAAGAAAATATTTTCAATTTTTTCTCTTTTAATGTATTTCTAGTTTTAAAGTTAAAATCATTACAAAAAAATTAATGACAAGCAATCTTATAGATTTATCAATTGTAGAAGCAACAAAATTAATTCAAGATAGAAAAATATCATGTGTTGAACTTACAAAAGCATATATAGAAGCAGCTGAAAATGACAATCTAAATGCATTTATAATAACAACTCCAGAGCTAGCAATTGAACAAGCAAAAAAATGTGATGAGAGGGTGAAAAACAACACAGCAGGCATCATAGAAGGAATTCCAATAGGTATTAAAGATATATTTTGCACCAAAGGAATTCAGACAACTAGTGGATCAAAAATGCTAAAAGGATTTGTCCCGCAATATGAATCAACTGTCACTTCTCTATTATATGCAAATGGAGGTGTCTGTATAGGTAAAACAAATATGGATGAGTTTGCTATGGGATCAGCTAATATTACAAGTCATTACGGAAATACACTTAATCCGTGGCGTTCTAAATCTAATCCAGAGAATCCATTAGTACCTGGTGGCTCATCTGGTGGATCTGCTGCTGCTGTTGCAGGTAAGATGTGTATGGCGTCCCTTGGGAGTGATACAGGTGGCTCAATCAGACAACCAGCAGCATTTTGCGGCATAGTAGGAATTAAACCAACTTATGGAAGATGTTCTCGTTTTGGCATGGTTGCATTCTCAAGCTCATTAGATCAAGCAGGTGCATTTGGAAGATCTGTTCATGATACAACTTTAGTTTTACAGGCTATTTGTGGATATGATGCAAAAGATTCAACATCTGAAAACGTTTCAACACCAGATTGGTCTAGTACTATTAATAAAGGTATTAAAGGAATGAAAATTGGCATCCCAAAAGAATATATAGTGGATGGCATTAGTAATGATATTATGGCTTCTTGGGAACAAGGTAAGCAATGGCTTAGAGACAATGGTGCTGAAATTATTGATATAAGTTTACCAAATACAAAGCACGCATTGCCTGTATATTATACAATCGCTCCAGCAGAAGCTTCATCTAATCTTGCAAGGTATGATGGTGTGAAATATGGATTGCGTATGGTACGTGAAGGACAAAGCATTTATGATATGATTTCAGAAACAAGAGCAGAAGGATTTGGACATGAAGTAAAAAGAAGATTACTCATAGGTACATATGTACTCTCAGCCGCTGCATATGGAGCTTACTACATAAAAGCACAGCAAATCAGAAGGCTTATCTATAATGATTTTGTAAAGGCATTTAATTCCGTGGATGCAATCTTGACACCTACTACTCCTTCAACAGCATTTGGCATTAATGAAAAACAAACTGATCCAGTACAAATGTATCTGAATGATATCTTTACAATTCCAGCAAGTTTAGCAGGCCTTCCAACAATATCAGTACCTACAACTCTTACTGATGGTTTGCCACTGGGATTGCAAGTAATAGGGAAGCATTTTGATGAAGAAACAGTAATACGTGTTGGGCGCACTCTTGAGGTCGCAGCTAATTTTAAATGTTTATGACTTAATTTTATAAAATCTTTCAACTAGACTATATAGGACACTAAGCAAAACTGTGAGAATGTAATAACAAGCAGCAGCAGTGATTAATGGTCCGAAATAGTCATATTTCTCGGCAGTAACTAGTTGCGCTCTTCTCATTAAATCAGGGATACCAACTATACCAATTATTGCTGTCTCTTTTATTAAGCTTGTCATTTCATTAACTATCGCTGGTGAAATATTTCTGATAGCTTGTGGTAAAACTATATCTAACAATATGTCTCTTTTGCTTATTCCTAAAACCTTTGCAGCCTCTGTCTGACCTTTATCTATTCCAAGAATACCAGCCCTTATTATTTCAGCTACATAAGCGCTTGAGTTGATTGCAAAAGTTATCACACCAGCAAAAAATGCTGATGTCTTTATGCCTGTTAATTTTGGGAAAACAAAATACCATATGCTCAGTTGCAATAAAACAGGAGTCCCCCTTATAACTGAAATATATATTTTAGATAATATAACCAAGATTTTAGATTTTGACATGCGCATCACAGCAATAGGCAATCCAAGTAAAAAACCTAGAATTAATGCAAATATTGTGTATTCAAGAGTTGTGAAAACACCATTTACAATAAAGATAAAATCTTTAAAATCCATTAAGATTTGATATAGAGTTTGAAAACACCTATATTTAGCATATGTATTTTTTTATACAACAATTTTTGAACCATTAATTGATTTTATAATATGTTTATTTATAGATCCAATTGTATTATTTTGCTCACTAATCTCTACCATACAGAAATCTTCACATCTCCCTAAGCCTTCACTTTCAACTAAAACGCTGATTTCCTTACCTATTTTTGATGTTATATGTTTTTTTGTCAAAAAATCTCCAAGAATTCTTAACTTTGCTGCTCTTTCTTTTCTGATCTTCTTTTCGACCTGTGGCATTCTAGCTGCTGGAGTACCTTCTCGTTCAGAATATGGGAATATATGTAAATGTATTATCTTTTCAATTTCATTTAGGAGATCATATGTATTTTGAAACATTTCATCTGTTTCAGTTGGGAAACCAGCTATAATATCAGCTCCAAATACAACTTCAGGTCTAAATTTCATTACTTGTTGACAAAAATCAATTACTTGTTCTCTAGAATGTCTTCTTTTCATTCTCTTAAGAATCATATTATCTCCTGACTGCAAACTTAGATGTAGATGTGGCATGAATCTTGGTTCATTAACAATAAGATCCATTAGATCATTATCAACTTCAGCAACATCTATTGACGATAATCTTATTCTTGGGAGTTCTGGAAGATATTTCAAGAGTCTTTTTACAAGTTGCCCAAGAGATGGTTTACCAGGTAAATCCAATCCATAGTCAGTTATATCAACCCCTGTTATTACAAGCTCCTTATAACCATTATCTACGAGGTTTTTAGCTTGATCAAAAATTTCTTTAAATGGAGTGCTCCGACTATTACCTCTACCATATGGTATTATACAGAAAGTACATCTATGGTTGCAACCTGCCTGGACTTGTAAATACCCTCTAACCTTTCCATCAAACCTCTCAACGATAGCACTTTGTAGTGATGTTTCCTCCATTATATCACTGACAAGCCTTTCAACTTTATCTTGATTGTTTTTTATTGACTTGCTTACATTTGCATAAGCAACATCTTGTAATTTTTCAACATTACCAATAACAGAATATACTTCAGACATTTCATCATACTTAGTTGGATTAACCTGTACTGCACATCCTGTCACAATAATCTTTTTCTCCGGATTATTCTTTTTAAGCTTTCTGATCTCTTGTCTGAGCTGCCTCTCCGCTTCACTAGTAACCGCACAGCTATTGATTATAAAGACATCACTTAATCCGTTTTCTGATGCTTTATTTTTGATTACTTCACTCTCATAAGTATTTAGCCTACACCCAAAAGTTATAACTTCTATAGTCATTTATTGTTTTTCTTTCTAATCTATCAAACTTTTTGAAAAATTCTAATTTTTATAAATTTTTAATAATATTTTTAAAATTTTAACAAATTTGTAATATTTCCAGTGTAATGTTTACACTTAAGAACAAAATAAAACATAAAACAAAATGCAGAATAAATTTCTATTTAAAACAGGAACGTCACTCTTGTCACAATTTTTTAACTATAAAGCAGCACAACAAGAGTTTAAGAATCCAATACTGAACGCACTACAAATGGGTATCATGATGAGTGGTACTGCAGATTTGTTTAATCAAAGAAAACCTTGGGAAGACGAACTTAAAAAACCATTTTTATATGCTTTTACAATAGGAATGGATGATTTTCTTATAAACAGCGGATGGACAAATAAACACCATCTAACAAATATTGCTTCTGCAGTTGATTTTTCTGATCATTTAAAGGAAAGTTTAATGATGGAGAATGCTAATAAAGCTTACATGTTACATGCTGCATTTGGTGTACTAGGTTTAAAATACTTACAAGAATATTATACTGGTAGTAAAGGTTTTATAGGTACAATGAGAGATGTTCAACTCAAACTTAACCGGAATATAGAAGAAATTGAATATACTACTGATGGAGCTGTAAGTGCAAAAATGGCAATTACAACTCAAGTAGTGATAAATACACTTATAGATTCAGAAGCTTTGCAATTACCTAAAGAATTTGCAGTCTATAAAAATTCTGTTGTCAAGCCTTTAATAAATGGTTCCATAGCAGTACTTTTAGGAGCGAGTGGTTTCCAGCGCATAAAAGATAAGAATCAAGAGATATTAAAATCACCAATGTCATTGCTTAAGATATCATCAGAAAGCAAACACTCACAAACATTACAAGATTTGGATAAAATATCTGTTGAAAGCAGTGATACATTATTAAGTTCAATGATGATCAATGGTGGATTGATAGGAATTAATGAAGCATTCAATTCAAGTAAGGGATTATTCCCAGTTTCTAATTTAATGAGCTTTGCTGGTGAAATATATCAGAGAGCAAATTATGTTGATAAAATTGCACAATTACAAAAATATACAATTGCTGGATCTAAGATCAAGACTGGATTAATAAATAGCCCAAGAACAATAATTGAACGAGATGGGTTAGGATATTTTTCACATAAAAGTTCAGATCTTGATGAAAAACAAAAACAGATTATTGAGTCTATAGAATCAGATAAATTAAAAGCTACTGGCATGTATCTTTTATCTTTTGTAAAAAACATGTTTTTAGGATCTTTGAACATGAATAGTACAGGAGATAATCTCGCACAAATATTGGAGCATTATGTAGCAATGACCCACTTAGATACATCTATTATGAATCTATCTACTGTGATACAAAATGAACCAAGTTTAAGAAGTTTATCTTCTCTATATAAATTTTTAGAGACAGTAAAAAACACCTCTTACGTTACATATCAAAATCATGATTATGAAAGTTTGAAAGGTTTGTATCTAAAGAATTTAGATATTAGAATCAATGGGATTGATAAGCTTCATATGGATGATTTATTCTTAGAGAGTGGGAATTGGTACTTACTTACAGGTAAGAGTGGTTGCGGTAAAACAACTCTCATTAGTACGTTGCGTGGACTACCTAACTTTGCAGAAGCAATAGAAATAACTGGTGATGCATTTTATCCAAAAACAACATCAGATGGAAAGCCACAGATATATATGTTGACTCAAAACAACAACTTCCCGTACATGGTGAGCATTATGGAAGCAATCTTATATCCTATGATCACAACAGAAACAGAAAGAGTTTCTTACAAAGGACTTGTAGAAGAAATAATGTTGAAGATGGATGGTATAACTAGAGATTCAGAAGATGGAAAGGAATACTTAGAATCAGGATTGCTATCTCGTCTATTTGAAATAGAAAATGATATCTATTCTGTTACAAGTGGTGGACAGCAAAAGAAAATGTCTCTAACTGGATTGATAGTGAGAATAATGAAGGAAACAGGTATGTTAGATATATATAATGTAAAAATATCTGGAGGATCAACACATGATGAAGCTATGAAGGTTGCAAAAGACTCAGTTGGCCCGGTGTTAATATTAATAGATGAAGTATTTAATGGATTAGATTCAGGTATGAGTTCAGCTGGCTTTGCATCAAGCTCAAAAGGCTATGTTATGCAGACATTAAAAGATTCATTGCCTACTAAAGCAATTGTTGTTTCTGTTGAACACCAAGCACAACTAGATCAATATGATCACAGAATACATTTGAATGGCGATGGTTCTCATAACTTTACAGATCCTAAAACAGGCTACGTAGAACCTATGAATACTTTCGATACAGATGCTTTACAAGCAGAATCTTTTGATCCTTTCGCAGAAATTATGTCTGCTGATGCTTAAAAAAATATTTCAAACCTTCTACCAACTCTTCCAGCATATCTTGTGTATGCAGGGGGGTTGGTGTCACTCTCAACCTCTCTCTACCCTTCGGAACAGTTGGAAAGTTAATGTTTTGAACATATATATTGAACTTTTCTAATAATCCAACTGAAATATTCCTTGATAGCTCAGCATCTCCTATCAAAACTGGAATGATATGGGTATTATTATTGATAATTTCTATGTTAGATTCTAACAATCTTGACTTTGTTTTTCTTACAATTTCTTGATGTCTTAATCTTTCAGCACTACTACTTCTTAGATGCTTTATACTTGCTGTTGCTGCTGCAGCAATACATGGTGGTAAGGTAGTCGTAAATATAAATCCAGGTGCAATGCTTCTTATTGCATCAACTACTTCGTTTTTTCCAGCAATATAACCACCTACGGCTCCATATGCCTTACCTAATGTGCCTTGGATTATATCTATATCTTTATCACAGTCATATACAGCTGCCATTCCTTGTCCTTCATCACCATACATACCAACTGCATGAACTTCATCAACATAAGTCATTGCATTGTATTCTTTAGCCAATTCAATTATCTCCCTGAATGGAGCTACAGTTCCACTCATTGAATATACAGATTCAAATATTATTAATTTAGGTTTATTCAGCGGATATTTTGTGATTAATTCTCTGAGATGATTCGTATCATTATGTCTGAATATCTCTTTCTGTAGTTTGCTCTCTCTTATTCCATGAATGATTGAGGCATGGTTATCTGAATCAGAAAAAATCACACAGTCAGGTATTATTTTACCTATTGCACTAATTGTAGACTGATTTGCAATATATCCTGATGTAAAAACCAGAGCTTTTTCTTTCTTATGTAAGTCTGCTAATTCTTTTTCAAGTTCATCAACAGCACAATGGGTTCCAGATATATTTCTAGTACCACCAGCACTAACACCTACATTCTGAGCTGTATCACAAAGTGATTTGATGACATCAGGATGCTGACTCATTCCAAGATAATTATTGCTACACCAAACTACAACATCTTTTTTGAGAGTAGGAGCATATGCTTTTGGAAATGAATCTTTTATATAACTTAAGGGTGTAAAAATCCTATATCTATTTTCCCCCTTGATTTTATTTACTGTATCATGAAATATATCATCATACTGTGACCATTTGTTCATTGTTTAAGTGGTGCAACTTGATTAAAAATTTCTTATCAGGATTATTTACACGAAAAATCTTATTTTTGCACGTATTACCTTTAATTAACTCAAATGATGATTGATTAACTCTAAAATATTTAGATAAAAGTTTTACAACTGCTTTATTTGCTTTGTTTTTCTCAGCTGTCGCTGTTACTCTTACAACAATTAATAATTTATCATTTTCAAAAAAAAAATTTTCAATTATATTTAAATAACTGTGCGGAAAAACTTTTACTTTTATTAAAAGATAGGACATTAAATTCTGTAATAGAAGTCATTCAGTTTACATGATATATTCTTTCAAAGAATTTTGTACAAATAATTTATAATCATTTTTTACATATGAAAAAACTAGCTGTGGTGATAAGTCTTCTGATAACAGCCCCAATATATGATGCTGATGCTTATTCTAGAATAAAGGATATTGTGTACTTCGAAGGGGTTAGAGAAAATGCCTTAGTTGGATATGGACTTGTAGTTGGTCTTAATGGTACAGGAGATAATTTAAGAAACTCTGCTTTTACTCAAAATACTCTTATAAATCACCTTAATAAAATGGGAGTAACAACAACAAATTTAAATGCTAACAACCTTAATACAAGAAATGTTGCAGCTGTGATGGTGACAGCTAGTTTACCTGCATTTGCACACCCAGGTAATTTAATGTCTGTACAAGTCAGTACAATGGGAGATTCCAAAAGTTTAAAAGGAGGGAATCTGTTAGCAACCCCTTTAGTTGGAGCTGATGGTCAAGTCTATGGCATAGCACAAGGTATTATCTCTATAGGTAATCCTGCAACATCTGATCAAACAAAGAGCAAACCTACTCCTACATCTGGATACATAGGCAATGGAGCTGTAGTTGAACAAAGTGTTGGATTTGATATGAACTCTCTTGATGAAGTGAAACTAGCTTTGAAAAACCCTGACATCACAACAGCAAGAATAGTTGCAACAGCTATTAATTCACAACTTCGTGATGAATTTGCTCAGGCAAAAGATCCTGGGACTGTTGTTATAAGAGTCCCTTTGGAATATAAAAATAATGTAGTAGGGTTTTTAGCTGAAATAGAAGCATTAAGTGTTGTCCCTGATATAGTTGCTAAAATTGTTATAGATGAGGCTACTGGGACGGTAGTGATAGGTGAAAATGTTAGAATTAGTAATGTTGCAGTATCGCAAGGTAACTTAGTTCTTAAGGTTTCAGATACTGAAAAGCTTCAGTTTTTCTTAGATGATAATAATGAAGAGCCAAGTATACCAGGAACTAAAATTGCATCTCTTGAATCTAATGCAACATTGAATGATCTGATTCAAGGGTTGAACACACTAGGTGTGCAGCCTCAGGATCTGATAGCAATTCTTAAGACAATCCAACAATCTGGAGCATTACAAGCAACAATAGAGGTCAAATGACCTTCTACTGACATGAAGTGCATTCTTCATATTGATGATTCATACCAGCTTCTTCTGTAGCTTTAATTAGGTTGCTTTGGATGCTGTATGAAGCGCTATTTTTTTCATAACCAGTCTCAGCTCTCTGAATGGATTTAGATCTCAAATAGTAAAGACTCTTCACTCTTCTTTTCCATGCATGCATATGAATTTTATGTAAATACTTTTTATGCACATCAGCCGGTAAAAATATATTTAACGAAGTAGCTTGACACACGTAAGGCGTTCTATCAGCAGCTAAGTCAATAATACTTAATTGATCAATTTCGAATGCTGTTTTAAACACTTCCTTTTCATCTTGAGTTAAAAAATCAAAGTGTTGTACAGATCCTTCATGTTTCATTATAGAAGACCAAACCTCTTCTGTATTATGACCTCTTTCAATCAATAGCTTACGTAAATTTTTATTATGCATGCTAAATGATCCACTAAGGGTTTTTTGAGTGTATGCATTTGCTGCATATGGTTCGATACCAGGAGATGAATTAGATGCAATAATTGATATTGATGCTGTTGGTGCTATTGCCATCTTATGAGTAAATCTCTCATTTAAACCACATTCCATTGCATCAAGACATGGTCCTTTTTCTACAGCTAATATTTTTGATGCTTTATCTGCTTCATTTCTAATATATGCAAAAAGCTTTTTATTCCAAACCTTTGCCATTACTGAATCCATAGGTACTTTTTTAGTTTGTAAGAATGAATGGAATCCCATAACACCTAATCCAACACTTCTTTCCCTTGTTGCCGCATACACTGCTTTAGCATGTTCTGGAGATGCATTATCTATAAAATCCTGGAGGACATTGTCTAAAAATCTCATAATATCAATTACAAAGACTTTATCATCTTTCCATTGATCATATTCTTCTATGTTGATAGAAGAGAGACAGCATACAGCGGTTCTCTGTTTTTCAAGGTGATCCATGCCTGTTGCAAGCATTATCTCACTACATAAATTTGAGGTTTTGACTTTTAATCCAAGTTTTTTGTAAGTCTCAGGAACAGCATCATTAACATGGTCTATAAATATAATATAAGGCTCTCCAGTTTCGATTCTAGCTATTAGTAATCTTATCCATAGTTCACGTGCTTTTAGAGTGCTGACAACCAATCCATTGGCAGGACTTATCAAATCCCATGGTTTGTCTTCTTCAACAGCTCTCATGAAATCATTTGTAACTACTACGCCATGGTGGAGGTTCAATGCTTTTCTATTGTAATCACCTCCAGTAGGTTTTCTGATTTCCATAAACTCTTCAATTTCTGGATGTGAAATCGGTAGGAAAATTGCTGAACTACCTCTTCTTAGGTTTCCTTGTGAGATTGCTAATGATAAACTATCTTGTACACAGACAAATGGTATTATACCTGATGTTTTACCATTACCACGTACTTTTTCTCCAATTGATCTTACATTTCCCCAATAAGTACCTATGCCACCACCAGCTGCTGCTAGCCAAGCATTTTCATTCCAAGTCTCAACAATACTTTTTAGATTATCGTTTACTTCATTTAAGAAACATGAAATAGGTAATCCTCTTGTAGTACCGCCATTACTTAAAACTGGAGTTGCTGGCATAAACCATAATCTACTCATGTAATCATATAGCCTTTGTGCATGTTCTTGATCATCAGCGTAGTGAGTTGCAACTCTTGCAAACATCATTTGATAATCCTCACCTTCAAGGAGATAACGATCTTTTAAGACTGCTTTACTGGCATCAGATAATAGCTGATCTCTATTATCGTCTATCTTTACATCAAAACGACAAGGTAGAAAAATATCTTTTTTTTGTTTTTTTCTCTCATATAATACTTCTTCTTTATCTAAAGAATCATTGACATGAAGAATATTTACATTGACCTTTTTCATATATGAGGTTTCAATTTGCATCATAAATTAAATAATTTTGTTTTATTTGATTTTGAATATGTTGTTCTTGTATACTATAGGTTTGTAGATATATAAATCAAAAAATTTTTTCTCTAACATGTTGACAAATGCATCTGTATAGATAAGTCATGGGTTTGAGAGCTATAATTATATATTACATAATTTTTTTAGGTTGATCATAAATTTTCATTCAAACAAATAACTAATGAACATATTAATATTGATTGCTTGTAGTTTTGTACTAGTAATAGTCTTGTTTTTTTTTATAGGCTTATATGTTGCAGCCGCAATTTCTAAAAAAAGAACTAAGAAAAGCTTTAATGACATATATGATGCATCTCCTTATAGACAGGATAGAAAAAAACCTGTTGCAAAAAAATCTGATGAATTCCAATCTAGAGATGAAAGAAAAGAAGTCGTTACTGGGAAAGCAAAGAGTCAAGATTATATAAAATTACAACAAAAAGAATTTGAATTAGAAAATGAAGAAGGTCTTGTAAAAGTAGAAAAAGATATAAAACCTGAGTTAAGAAATAAAGATGAGACGGTAATAGTTGGAATATCACAACCAGTAGGATTCTGGTCAAGGCTAATAATGTCTCAAAAACTAGGCTTCTTAATGAGTTTTCAGCATCAAATGAAGCAAAATAAGGGAGGTTATTTTGTAAACCTTGTAAAAGCACAAGCTCGCTCACAAGGCAAAGAGAAAGGCAGAGGATTATGATGCATTAATCCATTCTGCAAGCTCCTTTGCAATACCATCAATATAATCATCATTTGCTCTTAAAAAAGCTTCAGTAATGTCTTGATAATCTTTCATAGTAGTGAATGAATCATTTATTGCATTTTGAAATTGTTTTTGAGTAATTGGTACATCAATGACTTTGAATTTTCCACTATGTGTTTCTACTATTTTTGCAGCATTTTGTTCATTGACACTTTGTACCGCTTGTACGTGTGTAGTCATTAATGTTCTTGCATGATTCATATAATTATAAACACCAGAATTAGATAAATGATCTAAATTAACTGATTGCTTTCCAGTACCAATAGAAAGTACAAATAAATCAGATAAATTTACCTTGTCTAAACATACAATATCAGATACCAATTCCATAACTATAGAGTTAGTAACAACACCTCCATCTATTTCATTAAAAGTTTTTGGTGATGACTCATCACGTTGATACGTAACCTGATGTGATTTTAAAACAGCTGGAATGGCAGATGATGCAAGAATAGCATCACTTACTTTCATTTCTTCTATATTCCAAATATGATATGGTAGCTTTCGGCGATCTTCTTCAGAGCCAATATTAGTCCATATTGTAGGTTCACTTCTTTCCAAACAATAAGAGTTTATTAAAACTTTTGCTGTCAATTTATCATCACCAAATTTTGTATCACCACATATATCATAAGCAAGTTTATGCATTACTGCATTTGAGTAATATGGAGTTGCAATACCTTTACTCCAAGTATTTGCAGATACAAGAACTTTACCAGCATTATCAATAAACATATTGATATGAGCCTCTGAGCTATATTTTAATGCCCCATCATCTTTTTTTATAACAGATTTGATTGCATTGATTGAACCTATTGATGTGCCGCCAATGTAGTCTATATAATGACCTAATCCTTTATAATTTGGAACTAAAGATTCTAATTTTTTATCAATACTTGATAATATTACACTTTGAATTATTCCTCTAGTACCACCACCGGGTAAAGCTATAGCAACTTTTTTTTGTTTACTGCTCATTGTTATTTTAGTGTTTTTTATTTTTGTGTTAAAATCACTATATATTAGAAATATTAAAAATAAATTACAATCGTTATAAGAAATGAAACATTTAACTTGATATTACTCTTATTGGTTGTCTAAACTAGAGTATACCAAGTGAAAAAACTTTTATATCAGTTTTAAATACTATATAAAATTTATTTCTAAAACAAGAACTAAAAAAACTTTTAATGATGTATATGATGCATCGCCTTATGGATGGAAAAAACCTTTAGCAAAGACATCTGATGAAATGCAGCCTAGAGATAAAAAAAAGAAGTTGTAACTTGGAATGCAAAGAGTCATGAATATATCAAAATACAATAAAAAGAATTTGAGCTAGAAAATGCTTAAGGTGTTAAAGATACACAACCTGAATTTTCGGCATCAGATGAAGCAAAATAAGGGAGGTTATTTTGTAAAAGCACAGGCTCGCTCACAAGGTAAAGAGAAAGGCAGAGGATTATGATTCATTAATCCATTCTGCAAGCTCCTTTGCAATACCATCAATATAATCATCATTTGCTTTTAAAAAACCCTCAGTCATTTTTTTATAAGCGTTTAAAGATTCCAGCGTATCTATTATGCTATTTTGATCAACAGTTAATGGCATATCAATAAATCTGCACTTACCACCATGCGCATCAACTATTTTTGCAGCATTATTTTCGCTTATATCTTGTACTGCTTGTAAATGTGTGGATAATAATGGTTTAATGTTCATTAAGTATTCGTAACCACCAGCATCAGATAAAGAACTAAGCTTGTAATTAGATGGTGATTTTCCAGTACCAATAGAAAGTAAAAACAAATTAGATAAATTTACCTTATCTAAACATACTATATCAGATATTAATTCCATAATTGGAGAATTAGTAACGAATGCACCATCTATTTCATTAAAATTACATCGACCTGTTGCATCACGCTGATATTTTACTTCGTGTGCTTCAAAAAAAATTGGGATAGCAGATGATGCAAGAATAGCGTCTTTTATTTTTATTTTTTTGATATTCCAAACATGATATTGCAGCTTCTGACGATCTTTTTCTATGCCAATATTACTCCATAATGTTGGTGCATTTTTCTCTAGACAATATGAAGATATTAGGACTTTTGCTGTTAGTTTATTGTCACAAAATTTTGCACTACCACATATATCATCAAGCATCTTCTCCATTATGTCATTTGAGTAATATGGGTTTATAATTCCACTTCCTAATCCTTGCATTGGTAACAAAATCTTACCAGCATGGTCAAGATACATTTGTATATTGCTCTCTGGGCTAAACTTTAATTTTCCATCATTATCTTTTATACAATATCTAATAGCGTTTAGTGAACCGATAGATGTACCACCAATGTAATCCACGTAATAACCTAATCCTTTATAATCTGGAATTAAAGTACTTAATTTTTTATCCAGATCAGACCATACAACAGCTTGATTAATACCTTTAGCACCACCGCCAGGCAAAACTATAGCAAGTTTTTTTTGTTTATTATTCATTGTTTTTTTTTTGGCTTGAGATTTACTGTATACTAAAAATATTTAAAATAAAATATAATTATTGATTGTCTGGACTATAGTGCACCAAGGAAAAAAAACTTTTATATCAGTTTTAATACCCAATCACATCAAAAATGAACTTCTATACATATCTAATGAGTTGAATGTAAGTTCTGGAGATATTGTGATGGTACCTCTAAGAAATGGATCTACAATTGCTGTCGTGTGGTCGGTTATAAATACTGATGAGAAAGAAAAAAATTATAATGTAAAAGAAATTTTGCATAAAGTAGAAGGCTTAGAAATAAATAAAAATACAAGGGATTTTATAGATCGTATTTCACAAAGCACTTTAATACCAAGAGGTTTGGTTTTAAAATTAATTTTAGGGACATTTATAAAAAGACATAAGATTATTTTAAAAAAACTCTCATTAGATCAAAATGTAATAACGAAATATGAAAATCAATCAGATGAATTAAGTTTATCTGATGAGCAATATCTTGTATTTAAGGAAATAGTATCATCACATAAATATAAAGTGAGTGTACTTGATGGAATAACCGGATCTGGTAAAACAGAGCTATACTTACAAATTGCTAAAAAAATCATTGAAATCTCAGGACAAGTCTTAATTTTATTACCTGAAATACTTTTAACAACCCAGATAATAGAACGTGCTAAAAATGTTTTTAAATGTGAGATTTATTCTTGGCATTCAAATGTTAAACAAAAAGATAAAGATAATATTTGGATTGGTGTACAAAATCAGTCAGTTAAAGTCGTCATAGGGGCTAGAAGTGCATTATTTTTACCTTTTACGAATTTGAAACTGATTATAGTTGATGAGGAGCATGATCTCAGTTTTAAACAAGAAACAAATCCAATTTATAATGCTAAAAACATTGCAATCCTTAGGGCTAAAATTTTTGATATCCCAATTCTATTAACTTCTGCAACTCCTTCAATTGAGACAATGTATCATGTAAATCAAAACAACTACAGATACTTTCACTTAAACACTAGAAACTTTAGTGAAGCTAATCTAGAGATAAAAATTGCAAATATGTGGGAAGTACACAATAAAGAAACAAAGACATTCCCGCTACTTCATACAATATCAATTGATGAAATCTCTAAAACATTAGAATCCAAACAGCAAAGCTTAATATTCCTCAACAGAAAAGGATATGCTGCAACAACGATATGTACTAGCTGTGTGTCAGTTGTTCGCTGTAAAAACTGCGACGTTAAACTTACATATTATAAATATAAAAAACACCTCAAATGCAGACATTGCGGATACATAATCAGTGAGCAAAAGACTTGCTCTACCTGCGGTAATACTGATACTCTTTTCACGTATCATCCAGGAATAGAAAAACTAAATGAAGAACTTATAAAACATTTCCCTACAGCTAGAATTATTACTGTAACAAGAGAAACCTTTGAGACAGAAGATGCAAATTCAATCATTCAAAAGATATCTAATAATGAAGTGGATATAGTCATTGGAACACAAATCCTAGCAAAAGGGTTACACTTTCCAAAGATGAGACTATGTGTGATAGTTGATGCAAATAATACAAAATTCAGTGGAGATATAAGATCGCTTGAGAGGACTTATCAAATCTTGCAACAAGTTGTTGGTAGAGTTGGTAGAGAAAGTAAAGGACTTGCAATAATCCAAACACTAAATAAAAAATCTCCCATAATTAATTCAATTGCGTCTGGAGACAAAAAAGATTTTATCAAACTAGAGCTAGCGAATAGAGAAGCAGCAAAAGTCCCGCCTTATGGAGCTTTCATTTTGATAAATATCAGCTCAAAAGATGAACAGAAATTGCATAAATGGCTATTATCTATACCGATACCAAACAATACACCAGAAATGAAAGTCTTTGGTCCAATCCCTGCTGCAATCCACAGAATGCACAATAAATATCGATATCAAATTCTTTTTAAATGCAGCAATCAGGAAGATATCATAAAGACTGTAGAAGTGTGGCTAGAAAGCTTTATAATACCTCACAACATAACTCTGACAGTCGATGTTGATCCTCAGAGTTTTTATTGATTAGTGAACTTGTACTACTGTTTTTGAGTGATTTTTGTTTGGTAATTCATCTTTAGTATGTTTCCCTAATGGTTTATTATTTGTTTGTTGGTTTTTTTCAAACATTTTTGCTCGATCACTAACACTCATAGGTTTATCTACTGTAGGATCAATATTTGTTATATCTTGTAAGATTTTTGCTGCTTGTAATATTCCAGGTATTGTAAGATGTTTTGTTTCTTCACTTAATTCTTTTAAATTTTTTATAGATCCATGAGCGTTTATAAAGTCTGACAACTCTTCAAGCTTTCTAACTTCCTCACCAATTTTTACAGCCTCTGCTATGATTTTTGTTCGAACAAGTTCTTGTGCAGATGTTACACAATCATTTTTACTTGAAGGGTTTTTTATCCATGCTTCATCTGCTCTAATTCTACAAAGCTTGGATGCAAAGTCATCTCCTCGCATATTTTCTGGAAATAAAGACTTATTAGTCAGAGATTGTATTTCAAACTCTTTAACAACCTCTTTATTATCTTGAATTACATCTTTGTTTGAAACTTCAAATTGTTTTACAAGATTTTCTAAACTAACTTCCGCACTTGAATTATCTAATGCAGCTGATTTTATAATACTGTTTACCATCTTTGCTTCGACTTTTTTTTTCAAGTCACTCAAATCCTTCTTAGAGATTAAACTTACATCAGCTGGAGGTTTAATGCCGAATCCTTGTAGATCTTGGTTGAAGTCTTGTGGGTTTTTTGAATAAGCATTTTCTTTTAATTGTTCACTTTTAACTGAAATTTTTTGTTGAATCTGATCTGGTATTGTACTTGGACCTGCAGTTTTTATCCCTGCTCTTTGTAGCCTTGCATTTATTTTATCATCTGACATATTTTCCCTATTTGTAATACTTTTAGTATATGGGAAAATATCATATCAGGTATAAAAAACTAAAACAACAATTTTTATATTTGCCCTACGGTCTTTATTTTAGCCTTTGGATATACTTCATTTTGAGACATCACAACAAGATTCGGTTTGAACCTCTCTATGATTGATCTAACATATGGACGCAAGATAGGTGAAGTTAAAAGCACAGGATATTCACCACTAGCATTTTGTTTATCAAACTCATTACCTACTGACACAACAAATTCATGTAGTCTGCTAGGTGGCATTATGAGTTGTTTATTATCAGAATCACCAACAATATTTTCGACAAAGGTTTGCTCCCAGACAGGTGATAAAACTACTATCGGGATATATCCTTTTAAATTCATATTAGACTGACAGATTTGTTTAGCCAACCTCATTCTGACGTGTTCAACAAGCTTACTAATATTTTTTGTTGATGCGCAGATCTCAGATACAGCCTCGATGATAGATGATAAATCACGTATTGAAACACTTTCACTCAATAGAGATTGTAAAACCCTTTGTAAAGTAACAAGAGTAATATCAGTAGGGATTATTGTATCAATTAACTTTTTATGTTCTGATTGTAAATTATCAATTAACTTTTGTACTTCACCATAAGTCAACAGCTCTGTGATATTTTCTTTCACTAACTCTGTGAGATGTGTGATAATTACAGTTGCAGGCTCTACAATAGTATACTCTTTGAACATTGCTTCTTCTCTTAATGATACATTGATCCATCTAGCATTGATTCCGAAAGCTGGATCCTTTACATCTTCACCTTCTATTGTAATTGCAGTACCCTTTGGATTCATTATCAATAAATACCCTGGACGAACAAAATTTTTACCAATCTCGACGTCTTTGACTCTTATTACATACTCCTGATTACCTAACTGCATATTATCTTGTATTCTCACAGACGGCAGAATAAAGCCCATATCACGGGCTATCTGCTTCCTGAGATTCTTTACTTGATTAGGAAGTCTTAGCTCTTCAGGGCCATTTAAAAGAGCTATCAACTCATATCCTAATTCTATTTTTATCATATCAATCTGTAGAGATTGCATGATGTTTTTGTCAGCTGCTATCTTTGCTTCATCTGGAGTGAGAGGCTTGTCTTGAGCTGCCTTGCTACTTAAAGCTTTTTTATTTTTATTTATAAAATATGCACCTCCAGCACATACAGATGCAACTAAAAAAAACGGTATGAAAGGTATCCCTGGCATTACAACTCCCATAAAAAATAATAGACCAGCACTTATAGCAAGACTTTGCGGATAGTTACCTAATTGTTCAAAGATAGCCTTTTCAGTAGAACCATGTGTGCCTGATTTTGTTACTAATAAACCCGCAGCAATAGAAACTATTAGTGCTGGTATTTGTGTGACCAGACCATCACCAATCGTTAATAAAGTATAAGTATGAAGAGCTTGTGCGAATGTCATATCCTTTTGAACGATACCTATCAACATTCCACCTATGAAATTAATAAATGTTATTAGTAACCCTGCTATTGCATCTCCCCTAACAAACTTATTAGCACCATCCATAGCACCATAAAACGTGCTTTCATCTTCTAGATCTTTTCTGCGCTGTTTAGCTTCATCATCTTTTATAATACCAGCTGAAAGGTCTGCATCGATTGACATTTGCTTACCTGGCATAGCATCTAAACTGAATCGTGCTGCAACCTCGGCAATCCTTCCAGAACCTTTAGTGATAACTATGAAATTGATAATTGTAAGGATACCAAAAACAATTGCACCAATCACTATTGAACCTTCCATTACAAAGTGACCAAATGCTTCTACGACATGTCCAGCAGCATCAGTACCTAAGTGTCCATGTGCAAGAATAAGCCTTGTAGTGGATATATTGAGTGCTAACCTCAGCATAGTCACAACAAGTAAAACACTAGGAAATGAATTAAAATCAAGCGATCTGTTTATGAAAAGTACTGTCATCAAAATCAGTACTGCAAAGCTTATTGAAATACTTAATAAAAAGTCAAGCAAAAGAGGTGGCACAGGGAATATCAGAACAGATATTATACACATAATACCCATAGCAAATAATATATCCTTATGCTTTTTTGGTTGCTTTAAAGCATCTAAAATTCTTTCTTTTATTGAAAACACTTGTTCTTTCATGCCCTTGCTGAAATTGAAAAACTATTTGAATTATTTATAACACATGAAATTTTAATTTGTATAAAAAGTCTTAAGTAACCATGACTTTAACATTGAATATCGCTTTTCAGTTCTATTGCTTTTAATTGCCATAGCTATAGCTTTTTTCTGCCCAATCATTATAAGTCTCTTTTTTGCCCTTGTAATACCCGTGTAAAGCAAGTTTTTATTCAGCATTATAAAATGTTGAGTTAATACTGGCATTATCACTGTATGATATTCAGAACCTTGTGATTTATGAATAGTTATAGCATATGCCAAAGATATTTGATCTAGTTCATTCATCTCATATTTTACATCTAACCCATCAAAATTTATTATAATCTCTTGATCTTCTTTATCTATTTTAACTATGAAACCAATGTCACCATTAAAAACTCCTTTGTTATAATTATTTTCTGTTTGAATAACTTTATCATTTATACAATATTTAATACCGAAATGCTCTACATAATCTTGCTCTAAGCCATCGCTATTTAGCAAAGATTGTAAGATTGGATTGATTGCTTTCACACCTACAGAACCCCTCTGCATAGGCGTCAAAAGCTGAACATCAGCTACCATGTCTTTTGACTGTCTTTGCATTATCTCTTTGATCTTTTCGATAGCAGCCACATCATCATCAACTGCAATGAACTCAAAATCACTCTTTTGATCAACCTCTCCAAGATATGGGATTTGACCATTATTGACCATATGTGCATTAGTGATGATTCTGCTATGTTTAGCCTGTCTGAAAACTTGATTTAATTTTACAGTAGATATTACATCTGAGTTGATAATATCTGATAAAATCTGCCCTGGGCCGATTGATGGAAGCTGATCAACATCTCCTACAATTATAAGAGTGACACTTCTTGGAAGGGCTTTTAAAATTGAATTCATAATTTGAATATCTATCATAGATGACTCATCCAGGACTATCAAATCACATTTAAGGTAGTTTGTATCATTGTATTTAAAACCCCCTTGAGATGGATCAAATTCAAGCATTCTGTGAATTGTTGATGAAAAAGCCCCACTACTTTCAGAAATCCTCTTCGCAGCCCTTCCAGTCGGAGCTGCTAACTTTATTTGTATTGTCCCAATTGTTTGCTGAGACATTTTAGCAATTTTTATTATAGAATTTATAAGGGTAGTTTTACCTGTACCAGGACCACCAGTAATAACTAATACTTTATTTGTATTTAACTTCTTAATTGCCTCTCTTTGAACATCTGCAAGGTTTATGTAATGCTTTTCTTTCAGCTGATCTATAGCAGCATCTAAATCTATTCCATGAAAAATTGATTGCCCAGTTTTTGCTATTGCTAATATTTTTTCAGCAACATTCTTTTCCATGAAGAAAAATGGTTTGTAAAATAATAATGGATCGAGAAAACAAAACCTATCAGCATCAAAAGTTTCATTATTCAATCCAAAAACCATCTGCCCATTAAGGTCCTCACGAGCACTAATCGTCATGCATTTTGGATCATCTGGAAGCATCGCTATAACTCTTTCAGACAAGATCGTATGATGAATAACTTTTTCTATTAGATGTTTTTCAACTTTCAGTATTTCTTGTGCTTTATCAAGTAAAACACTCATTGGCAGTGCACAAGAGCCAGATGTGGTAGCATTTAATAGAGTATGTTCTATCCCTGCAGATATTCTCTTGTCATCATCAACCTTTATACCTAGATTTATAGCAATTTTATCTGCTGAAAGGAATCCTATGCCTTTGATATCTCTTGCCATGGCATAAGGGTTCTCACGTAATATGTTTATGGCTGAGTCTCCATAATTATTATATATTTTTGCTGCTAAATTTACTGTGACGTCATGAGATTGTAGAAATAACATCATCTCCTTGATTTTTAAGCTATCTTCCCAGTTTTTAGCTATTCTTTCTGCTTTGTCTTGATTTATTCCTCTGATCTGAGTTAACTCATGTGGAGATTTTTCTATGACATCTATTGCTCTTTCACCAAACATCTCAACGATATTTTGAGCAGTCTTAGGACCTATGCCTTTTATTACTCCTGAACCAAGATATTTTTGAATTCCAGAAATACTCTTAGGAAGCATTACTTGTACTTCATTGGCTTTGAATTGCATTCCATACTTAGGATTCTGCTGCCAAATTCCAGATGCACTTATAACCTCACCCACACTCAAATTTATCGGTGTAGCTCCAGTAACTGGAACATTTGCTTTATGCCCTTTGACTTTTACTTTACATACAAAAAAACCATTTTCATTATTTCTATAAGTAATGATTTCAATCGTACCAGTAATTGTTTCAATATTTTGTTCAGAATTAATCATTTTATTCAATTACGTCAAATATACTGCCAGATTTTTTATTAATTGATTTTTTTGATGATTTTTTAGTGAATGCATCATCATCAACTTGTGGTATTTGAATCTGCTTTTTCTTTACAGGCTCAGGTGCTTTCTTCAAATTCTTTTCAGAAATATTTTCAATTTTCTGTATATTTTGCTGAGGTTTCTTCTCAATTACTTGTTGCTTACTTTTAACTATTTTTAATATTTCTTCCTGAATACCTTTATCTTTTGTCTTTTCACTATTAGTTATATTTTCTTCCACAGGAATTTCAAATTTCTTAATTCCACTATAATATATACTAAGGTCATGTAGAGAGCTATCTTCATTCTTTATTTCAATATGCTTTACAGCACAGCTTTGTTTTGTAAATAATGGAAGCTCTCCTAATGGAATAATTTTTACAGATTTATCATATGCAATTACTGCACACCAATATAGAAAAATTATACTAAATAAAAGGAATATATAGTTTAAGGTCTGCATTGAAATGACAATCAGCTCATAATTCATTTTTTTTGTCGGGGCTTTGTGGTGGAGTCGATAAATCATTTGCATGTACATCCTGAGTCCCCCCATTCATAGCATCTCTAAAGGCCTTTAATCCCTTCCCCATTTCACCCATAACTTTTGGTAACTTACCAACTCCAAATAAAATTAATACTAGAAATAATATTAAAATTAGCTCACCTATTCTACCTGACATAATATTACACTTTTTTGCATTTTTTATCATTATGTGATAATTTCTATATATAAATAAAAGTACAAAAAATTATCATCTTTCAGTATACGACGCAGCAAGTACTCATGTCAAATTCATATTCAAAAATCGCACATTCATATTCTAAAGCTTTCTTAGCAGTAAACAAAGATATAAAGCTTTTACAAAGCTCAATTGACCAGTTAAAATCTATTTATAATGCATTTATCTCAGGGTCTAAAATGGGTGAGTATTTGCTTAATAGATGGACATCTATCAAAGAAAAAGTCTCCTTATGGCAACAAATATCAAATTGTATCTCAATAAACAAGGATGTATCACACCTCATCGATGTTATGATAACAAATAATAGATTGAATATTCTGTATGACATCATTTATTTTATTGAAAAATATTTAAATGAAAAAGATGGTGTTATAAAGATTATTGTGAAGATCAGTTGTGATATCGATGAAAAAATGAAAGATTCATTAATGAGTGAGTGTGAAAATATATTCAAGACCAAAGTAATTCCAGAATTCAAAACAGATGAAGCAATCCTAGGTGGATTGATAATCTCTAATGAGATGTACATTGTAGACCTTTCATTGCAAAGAAAAATTAAAACTTTAAAAAAAGCATTTAACATTTCCTAATGTAATTCGATGGATTTTATAAAAGCTCTGCTATTAGTTACTGACCCTAAGATTGCAGCACTTATGCTATCAATTTTTTACGTATTGTATGGCATATATGAAAAGAGACTTGTTAATCTCATGTTTGTCTTTATATTCATTAGTGGTTGTCTTAATACATATTTAAAATTTATTTTCAAAGTCTCACTTAATCATTCTTTAAATAATCATTGTTGGTATGCGTTTCCAAGTGGACATATGCAATATGGAATAGTTTTCTGGGGCATGTTATGGATTAACAGTAATTTTAACAAGAGGCTGTTTGTATTGTTTTCTGTATTACTTGTTAGCAGTGGCATAGCGATGAATTGTAATAATTATCATAGCGCATTTGAAATGCTGGGTGCATTGCCTGCTGCAGCAATCATTTTATTTCTCTATAAATATTCATTAAAAACAATTGATCTCAGTAAGAATAATCTACTAAATTTAAACTCTGTAAGTATTACCTTACAACTCATTACTCTATATATTATAGAATCACCCTGTGTAACATATAAATTCAATTGGATGTGGTTAAATTTGGGTTTAAACCTAGGATTTGTATTAAACTCATTTTTTTATAAAAATAAGATTGTAAGTAAAATACCATTAGAAATAACTCACAAATCAAAAACTCTAAAATCATACTTTTTATCTGCACTAGTAATATTATTATTAATAATCTCACAACAGCTCGTATTTAAATCATCAATGTTTGAACTAAGTTGCTTTTATGGTATTATTATCCCTCCGATTTTGCTTGTAATTTCTAATATCAAGATCAAAATAATAAAATAAACAAATTTAATGTAGAGATGAAAGAATTCTTTGGAATACTTGAGCAAATTAATTCAATTTTATGGGATTATATTGGAATATTTTTTATTATACTGATAGGCTCATATTTCACAATCAAGAATAAATTCTTTCAAGTCTCAATTCTAATAAGGCCTAGAAAATATATAGGGGAACTTTTAAGCTGTGTAGAAAAAGGGAAACAAGGCATTCATCCTATAAAACTATATTTTTCATCTGTTGGTGGGATGGTTGGATTAGGTAATCTTGTTGCAGTAACAACAGTTGTAACTTTAGGAGGGCCTGGAGGGGTTGTCTGGATGTGGTTAGCATCTTTCATAGGTATGATTGTAAAATACTCAGAAATATACCTTGGAATTAAATATAGGGTTAAGACAAAAGACGGATATGATGGTGGCCCAATGTATTTTTTACAAGAAGCTTTCAAAGGCAATAAATTAAAACTCGACAAAATACTCCCACTTATTGTTTGTTTATTGCTTTGTATATATGGAGCTGAAGTATCTCAGTTTTTAATTATTACAGATACATTTGTCGATACATTTGATATTGATAGAATAATTTTTATAGGAGTTCTACTAATTCTAGTGATAATGAGTGCTGTAGGTGGGGTGCAAAGACTTTCTTTAATATGCTCCATACTTATGCCACCTTTTATGATTTCTTATGTAATGCTAGGTTTATGGATTATTTTTACAAATGCTAATCTTATACCAGGAATTTTCCATGAGATTTTCTCAGATGCCTTCACTTTTAAATCTTCTGCTACAGGTGTGATAGGTGGAAATATTCTCTTAGCTATGCACCAAGGGATCACAAAAGCTGTATATTCAGGAGATATAGGTATCGGTTATGATTCAATAGTTCAAAGTGAAACTCAAACAACTCATCCCGAAAGACAAGCAAGATTGGCAATATTTGCTCTATTTTCAGATACAGTAATCTGTACAATTACGATACTAATCCTTTTCATTACTGGCGTCGTAAATTTAGAGGGTATAAAATCATCCGAATACATAATCCATGCAATTTCACAATACCTTCCAAGGAGTGATTTATATATAGCGTTTCTTTTCTTTATAGCTGGTTTCACAACAATAATAGGGTATCTTGTAGTAGGTCAGAAATGCGCACAATTTTTGAGTAAAAAATTTGGTAAAATAGTTTATATTGCATATGCAATCATAGCATTCATTGTATTCTCATTTCATAATCAAGCTGATGTTATGTTAATCATGAGTATTTCTGGAGGTCTTTTGATGATAATAAACCTCACAGGTGTGTTTTTATTGAGAAAAGAGATAAAGTTTTATAAATAAATTTCTATCATCCTTTGACACCTCTTGTGTGTCGCAATTATTTGATGTAATATACCACATATAACTTGGGTGGTTAGCTCAGCTGGTAGAGCATCTCGTTTACACCGAGGAGGTCGGCAGTTCGACCCTGTCACCACCCACCATATAAGTTTTAGGGGGCGTAGCTCAGCTGGTTAGAGTGCTGGCCTGTCACGCCGGAGGTCGCGGGTTCGAGTCCCGTCGCCCCCGCCATTACTTTTTCTCATATAAACATCAAATTTTCGAAGCAATCTGATAAGAATCAATCAATAATAATTACTAGCAACTGCTATAAAGATTGCGATTATGTATTTATCTGGTAAAAATATATCTTTATTCTCAAGCTATTTATCAAATTTTTAATCCACTTCAAGGCTTAGAGAATAGTAATAATGAAATTTTAATATAGGTTCTCAGAACTTTAGATGTACAATAAAAGTGTGCTTTATTGACATTCATTTTGAATGTGTCAGTATGTCTTTATTAAAATTCTATGTATTTAACAACAAGTTATGGCAAAAAAGTTTAAGTTAAAGCTATGGCAAAAAATCATGATAGGAATGCTGCTTGGGATTTTATTAGGAGCAATTAATCCTTCTGTATTAGACCATAAAATAGTAGATATTGTTGAGCCAATAGGAATTCTTTTCAGTAATATGCTCAAGATGATAGTAGTACCACTAATTTTCTGTGCAATCTTATATGGCATAACTAGCATCGATGATGCAGAAACCTTTAATAGATTAGGCGGTAAAGCTGTTGCAATATACAGCATTACAACAATCTTTGCAGTGACAATTGGAATTGTTTTTACACTGATTTTCGAACCGGGTATAGGCGTTAAGATAACATTGCACAATGCTCCAGATTTAGGTGTTAATACTTCATTACGTGATATGTTATTGAATATTATTCCTTCAAATCCAATAAAGGCAATGGCTGACACACACACATTGCAAGTTGTTGTTTTTGCTTTCTTCCTTGGAGTGAGCATTATTTTAGCAGGTGAGAAAAGTAAAGATTTAAAATTAGTTATAGTCTCTACTACTCAGGTCATGTTTAAAATGGTTGAATTAGTATTAAAAACAGCACCTTATGGGGTCTTTGCAATAATGAGTGGAGTCATTTCCAAATATGGCATAGATGTTTTGGCATCTCTTATGAAGTTCGCAATGGTTGTAATAGCTGCCCTTGCTTTACAATATGTAGTCTTTGGCTTGATGTTATTTATTTTTGCTAAGATAAATCCATTGCCTTTTTATAAAAAGATGCTGCCAGTCCAGGCTTTAGCATTTGCTACATCAAGCAGTAAAGCAACATTACCAACAGCTATGCAACGTTTGCATAGAAATATAGGTGTTTCAAAACGCTCTGCATCATTCATTTTACCTCTTGGAGCTTCAATGAATATGGATGCTACAGCAATATATCTTGGTGCAACAGCTGTATTTTTCTCTCAGGTGATGGGCATTACTCTAACTTTACATGATTATTTAATTATTGTAATTACATCTACCATAGGATCAATAGGAGCCGCAGGATTTCCTGGTGGAAGCATTGTAATGATGGGCATTGTTTTATCATCTATTGGCTTACCAGTTGAAGGAATTTCACTTATAGTAGGAATAGACAGAATACTTGATATGTTACGTACAATGATTAATATTACTGGTGACTGTACAGTAACTTTAATTGTTGACAAGATGGAAGGTACATTTGATGAACAAGTCTATAACAACAAAAATGCATGATAAAAAAAATGTAATCGATCTTTCTGCAAAAAAAAGAATTGACGAAGTCTCTAATGATTTATTAGATTACATTGCAAAATTTTTACCAAATGTTTGTATCACACAGGTAAAAAAAGCTATAGACTTTGCAGTTGAAGCTCACAAGGATCAGAAAAGAGCATCTAGTGACCCGTATGTTACACACCCAATAGCAGTTGCAAAAATACTTGCAGAAGTCAATCTAGATACATGCACAATAGTTTGTGGTTTATTGCATGACGTTGTTGAAGATACTACATATACTTTAGATGACATATCAAGGGAATTTGGTGAGCAAGAAGCAAATATTGTAGCTGGACTTATTAAACTCAACAAAATTGAATCAAAACATGTAAAACAAGATAGAGCTGAGAATCTGAGAAGATTATTGATAGCAGTAGCAGAAGATGCAAGGGTTTTACTTATAAAGCTGGCAGACAGACTTCATAACATGCTTACATTGTCATCAATCCCAGAGCATAGAAAGCGTATGAGAATTGCTAAAGAAACAATAGATATATACGCTCCTCTTGCAGACAGAATAGGCATTCACTACTTTAAAAACAATTTATATGACCTAGCATTCGATGTTTTATATCCATATGTTAGGCTATCAATAATAGAACAAGTCAGAATACTTAAAGATAATGGTCACAATGATATCCAAAAAATTGTTGATGAAATAATATCTGTAATGCAAAAAAACAATTTAGATGTAGTTGTTAAAGGTAGAGAAAAAACACCATTTTCCATATGGCAAAAAATGGAGAAAAAAAAGATATATTTTGAAGATTTATCTGATATTTTAGCTGTAAGAATCATAACTCAAAACCCAATTGACTGCTA
Organism: Candidatus Fokinia solitaria; assembly: GCA_943325105.2. Taxonomy (GTDB): domain Bacteria; phylum Pseudomonadota; class Alphaproteobacteria; order Rickettsiales; family Midichloriaceae; genus JALQUO01. The sequence goes on from CALPOD020000004.1 coordinate 51,872, forward strand.
TTTAGCATTAGGTATTATACATATAAATTATAAAGTAATTTCGAAGGAGTTTTTCGATTATGTAAGCACCCCTAAGCAAAATGGTTACAGCTCTATACATACTGTGATCATGGTTCATGATACTGTTAAAGTTGAGATTCAAATCAGAACAAGTGAGATGAATCATATTGCAGAGCTTGGTATAGCTGCTCACTGGATTTATAAAAGTAATAATAGTGATAATAATGACTATCAAAACATTTGGTTGAAAAAGATACGATCTATCATAGACAATATAAATAGTGTAGATGATGTTCTGTCTCACACTAAACTTAGTATGTATGCAGATCAGGTATTTTGTTTTACTCCTAAAGGAGATGTTATAGCTTTACCAAAAAATTCTACTCCATTAGACTTTGCATTCGAAGTAAACGTAAACTTAGGTCACTTTTATGAAAAAGCACTTGTGAATGGTAAATATGTAAGCATAACCACTAAGCTTCAAAATGGTGATCAAGTAGAGATATTAACATCAGATCACTTAACGATAACATATCATTGGTTTGACATAGTATGTACAATCAAGGCAAAAAATGAAATACAAGTTTACCTAGAAAAAAAGCTTTTTGAATCAACTGTTATATCAGGTAGTTTAAGCATTCAAGATGAATGTGACAAACAAAACTTATATATAAATTATGATAAATTGAATAAAATTGCGGATTATTACAATACAAATATCAATGATTTGCTTTTTAATGTTGGAAAAGGAACGTTTGAAGTAAGTCAAATCATAGAAACATTATCTCAAGATTCTTTATTAAGTAAAATAAAAATTTGGATTAAACATAACTTCACATTTAGTAGAGCTAAAAATCAAAATATTACAAAACTTGCAACTTTAAAACATTATGCGGCAATACAATTTCCATATTGTTGCAATGTTAACCCTCAAAGTATGGCAGTCGCAATTTATGATCCAATTTGTAAATCAGTAACTTTACATTCTGATAACTGCAATAATATAAATAAAATAAATAAAAAACAAAATATATATAAAATCCCATTACCTGAGACAATTTATGAATTGTTAAATTTACAGATGAATCTAACAATTAATCAATATAGTGCAGCTATTGATGTATTTGATATCTTCACAACATTTGGAATCAGTCAATATACAATCAACATAAAGCAACTTGATGAAAACTTAATTATAATCAATATCTCACTAAAGCTAGTTATATCACATCAACTAGATGCAATTATAAATAAAATAAAACAAATTCCAAACGTAATAGATCTATCGATTTTATAAAGCAATATTGCTTTTAGAATATCTCAATGATATAGTCTTTTAAGATTTTAAAAAAAAGTATATCAAAATGGCTGTACCAAAACGTAAAGTAACCCCCTCAAGAAAAGGAATGAGATCAGCGAATAAAGGCTTAAAAACACTGAACATATCTTTTGATAAGACAACAGGTGAGCCAAAACTGCCACATCGCATGTCACTAAAGGATGGTTATTACAATGGCAAACAAGTTAAAAAAATAGAAGCTAAAACTGAAGAGACAGAAGCTTCTTAATATTCCAACACTTTTTCAAAACATAACTCCATTGCTGCGCAAGCAGCTTGCATTCTTATGCTATCCCTATAACCATCAAACCGATATTCTTCTACAAAACAACTGTATCTGTCTGAGACTGCTATGAACACCAAACCAACTGGTTTCTCAATTGTGCCTCCAGTAGGACCTGCTATACCCGTAACAGCAATTCCGAAGTCTGCTCCACTATTATTAACTGCACCCATAGCCATCTCCTTTGCAGTCTCAGAGCTAACAGCGCCAAACTTATCTAAAGTTTTACTCTTTACTCCCAATAGCTTCTTCTTTGCATCATTTGCGTAAGTAATATATCCATAACCAAAAACCGATGAGCTACCTGATATTGATGTTATTGCACTACTTATCAAGCCACCAGTACATGATTCAGCAGTTGCTATTGTTAAATTTTTCTCCTTTGCAATTGTCACAAGCTTCTCAGCAAGATTTATATGATCCATTTTTTAATTAGCAGTGAAATTTTTATTGGTTCTGAAGATTCCATTTCAAATTCTTGCTTTGCTATATAATTGCTTTCTAAAGCTTCACTAGAAATCAGAATATCATTTGAAAGAGTCTGCTCACAAATAAACTTTTTCCAATGATTTATAGCTTCTGATATCAATTTATCATTACTTATAACAATACTTTCTATCTTATCAGTCACATTCAATCCAACTTCTTTTCTTGTTTGTTGTATAAATCTTATAATATCCCTCGCTATGCCTTCAAGTTGAAGTTCATTATTAATTTCTAAATCTAAAACAACCAATCCATCATTGCTATCTATTGCGCAACAATTATTTAAAGTTGACTCTTTTGGTTCAAGTTTTAGAGTATATTCACCTTGGAATAAATCGATATCACCTGCAACAACTTTATTGTCTTGTATTTTCCAATTCCCAGCCTTAGTATTAGAAATTATATCTTTCACATTTTGAGGGATTCTTTTACCAATTATTGGTAGATGTAATTGCAACTTAAAATTTCCATAGTGAGATATGAGATTCTTATCTAAATTTATCCACTCCTTAACATTAATCTCATCTAATACTAGCTGTTGCATTTCATCTGATAGGTTTTTCACACCTAAGCCAACAAAAGTCACAGACTGTAAAGGCTGCCTCACTCTGATTCCAGCATTATGCCTTATGTTTAGAGCTGCCCTGCATGCCTCTCTGACTTTTTCCATACTATCGATAAGAGTTTCATCTATCGTATTTTGAAACTCAGGAAATGCTTCTAGGTGAATGCTTTCAGAATCAGAATGTAATGATAAATATATTTTCTCAGAAATCATTGGTAGGAGCGGAGCTATAACTTTACAGATTAATGTTAGGACACTATATAATGTGTTAAATGCAGAAGACTTATCAGTGTCAATTTCTCCTTTCCAAAATCTCTCCCTAGAACGCCTTATATACCAATTATTTAAAATATCTAAAAACCCTTCAATTTCTTCTGTAGCTGAGATTGTATCATAAGCATCCATTGAGCTTTTTACATTTTGAGCCATAAGCAAACATCTTGAGATTATATATTTATCAAGTAATGTTTTGCCATCAAGGGAAAATTCACATTTAAATGCATCTATATTTGCATACAATATAAAGAAGTTATAAGCATTCCAGAGAGGTTTTATAACTTTTCTGATGGACTCTTGTATTCCTACAGCATCTTTATCAATTATTAGCTCTTGCCCACGCATTACAGGAGATGATAGCATGAACCAACGCAATGCATCGGATCCATACTGATCAAAAACCATATTAGGATCTGGATAATTTTGTAGTCGCTTAGACATCTTTTGCCCACCATCACCTAAGATAACTCCATGACATATACAGTTCAGAAAGGGTGGAGTATCAAACAAAGCAGTTGCCAGTACAAGAAGCGTATAAAACCAACCTCTTGTCTGAGCAACATATTCTACAATGAAATCAGCCGGAAAATTCTTCTCAAACCACTCTTTATTTTCAAATGGATAATGAACCTGAGCATACGGCATTGAACCACTTTCAAACCAACAATCAAGTACTTCAGGCACTCTCCTTAAAATAGACTTCCCAGTTGGATCAGATGGGTTCGGTTTAGTTAGGGTATCGATGAATGGCATATGTAAATCATCAACTTTAACTCCGAATGATTTTTCAATCTCAGCAATAGAGCCATAAACTTCAGTGTGTGGATACTTAGGATCAGTACTTTCCCATATAGGTATAGGACATCCCCAGTATCTATTTCTTGATATTGACCAATCTCGAGCATTTTCTAGCCACTTTCCAAATAAACCACCCTTTATATGCTCAGGTATCCAATTTATTTGTTTATTATTTGCAATCATCTTGTCTTTAATGTCTGTAACTCTCAGATACCATGAAGGCACAGCTTTATATATCAAAGGAGTATCAGTCCGCCAACAGAATGGATAATTATGCACATACATATCAGTTTTAATGAGCTTACCTTCAGATTTTAACCTCTGTATGATGAGATCATTCGTTTCAAATACCTGCATTCCTATAAAATCAACTACAGGCTCTGTGAATGCTCCTCTACTATCTACTGGACAAACTATTTCTATGTTATTTTCATTACAGACTTTCTGATCATCTTCACCGAAACCAGGAGCTATATGAACAATACCTGTACCATCCTCTATTGTAACAAAATCACCTGCTATAACTCTGAATGCATTCTTATGTCCAGTGAAATAATTGAAGATTGGAATATAATTTAAACCAATTAGTTGCTCTCCTTGTACATTCCCAACTACTTCCTCTCCGATCTCTTTTTTGTATTTTGGAGCTAGCGCTGAAGCTATCACGTAATGATTTTCACCATTTTGTATCACTGAGTATTCTAAATCTTTACCGACTGCAACAGCTAAGTTTGAAGGCAATGTCCATGGAGTTGTTGTCCAAATCAACAGATGTAAATTTTTAAAACCTAAAGAGTTTTCAGATAACTTAACTGCCACTGTAGCTGTTTTGCTATGTTTTTCCCTATAAGAGTTATCCATTTTTGTTTCAAAGTCTGAAACTGGGGTTTCACATGCCCATGAATATGGCATCACCCTGCTAGATCTGTATATAAGACCTTTATCGTAGATGCTTTTGAAAACCCATAGAACGCTCTCCATGTATGAGATATCCATCGTCTTATAATCATTCTCAAAATCTACCCATCTTCCTTGTCTTTTTACGTAATCATGCCACTGCTGTGTATATTGTAAGACTGATTTTCTGCAGTGTGCGTTGAAATTATCAATACCAAACTTTTCTATTGCAACTTTTCCTGAAATTTGCAATTCCTTTTCAGCTGCCATTTCAGCTGGTAATCCATGGCAATCCCAACCAAATCTCCTTTGTACAATATATCCAGACATTGTTTTATATCGTGCAAATGAATCTTTTATAAAACCTGTCAGAAGGTGTCCATAGTGAGGTAATCCATTTGCAAAAGGAGGTCCATCATAAAATACAAAGTCATCCTTACTAGATTTATTAACGGATTTTTCAAATACTTTATTTTGATCCCACTGATTAATTATTTTTTCCTCTACTTCAGGAAATTTTACATTTGAATCAACAGGGGTATAAAAAGGGTTATTTTCTGACATAAATTAAAACATTACTAGTGAATTTTCTTGGATAATAACACAAATCAAGTCGATAGTACCTGAATTATCTTATTGAATTTACTTACAAACAAGCTTGCACCACCTACAAGAACACCATCAAGTGATGGAATTTCTTTTAATATTTCTATATTATCTGCGGTTACAGATCCACCATAAAGAGTTTTAAAATCACCGAACTCTTTTATTGTAGTTAGTATTTCATCTATTGCATCATTTGTTGGTATAATACCTGTTCCAATACAATATGCTGGTTCATATGCAATGATCGCATTTCTAGCTTTTATATGAAAAAAATCTATCTGCCTCTTCACTTGTTCTTTATTTTCACCATCAATACATAGGATAGGAGTGATTGAATTTTCATTACATCTCTCAAGCTTTTGTGCAATAATATCGTGTGACTCATGATGATATTTCAATCTTTCTGAGTGCCCTAATATAATATATTCCAAACCTATCTCACCTATCATTTTGCAGCTCACATCACCTGTATATGAACCATTTGTAAATTGACTGCAATCCTGAGCGCCAACTTTGAAATTAGCTTTTGTACATAGATACTGTGCATAGATTAGTGGAGGGCAAACTATAAGCTCTACATTGTCTTTTTTCTCAATATTTTCTATAAAATCATCACATAACTCCAATGAGCCATTCATTTTCCAATTACCAATAACAAACATATTAGTCCTCACATTTTTCATTGGGCAATATTCCATCTTGTTGCATTTGCCATAAATTTTGATAATGAGTATTCTTTTGCAAAAGCTGTGTGTGTGTGCCTTCTTCTACTATTTTTCCTTTATCGAAAACGATTATTCTATCCATATGCAGTACAGTAGATAATCTGTGAGCAATGACGATTACAGTTTTACCCTGCATCAAATAATCAAGACTCGCTTGTATTTTCTTCTCAGTCACTGAGTCTAGAGCTGATGTAGCTTCATCCATTATGAGAATTGGAGCATTTCTCAAAATAGCTCTTGCTATAGCGATTCTTTGCCTCTGCCCACCTGATAGTTTAGTACCCATCTCACCAACATCACTATTATAACCTTCAGGCATGTGGACAATAAAATCGTGTGCGTGTGCTTTAATTGAAGCATCTATAACCTCTTCATCACTTGCATCTAATCTTCCATATCTTATGTTATCCATTATACTTCTATGGAATAGAATAGGGTCTTGTTGAATAAATGATATATTTCTCCTAAGAGAAGTAACAGAAACATCTTTTATATCCTGCCCATCTATCGATATACTACCTCCATCCAATTCATATAATCTCATTATTAAATGAACAAAAGTTGTTTTGCCACTACCTGAAAATCCAACTAAACCAATTTTTTCCTTGCCATTAATTGTTATTGATTTACTGTCAAAAATCTTGACTCCATCTCTATATTTAAAACTAACACCCTGAAATTCAATTTTACCATCAGTAATTGATATAATAGAGTTGTTCTTTTCACTTGATTGATTAATTTGATTATTATCTTCATCTTTCAGTAAAGTAAGGCCTTGTCTGCAAATCCCTATTTCATTGAAAGTATAAGTAATTTCATCTACTGCAAACCACATAGATGACATTATATTAAACATACTATTAGCAATGAACATCAAGTCTCCAACATTTAATTCACCATTTTGCCAAAGCATTACTGATACCCATAAAATACTTGTAACACTAATTATTTCCCATGCACCTAATAATAATTTAAGTTTTTCCAAAAAGAAAAAAGCTTTTCTTGATTTTTTGATTTCAACATTTTGTGCTACTTGAATAAATCTTTTCTCATTTTGTAGACCACTGAAAATTCTAACACTGAAATGGTTACGAATACTATCCACAATACATCCGAATAACTCAGCAAAGGACTTGTATGACTCATCACAATATCTTGATGCGCGATTACCCAAAATGATTGTAATGCCTATGTATACTAAGAGAAAAACACTAAACATCATACTAATAATTTCATGCACATAAAAAAATGCTGCAACAGATGATATAATTGATACTATAAGTGGACCAAATACTGTAAGTGCATTATCTAAAATCATTTGTGCACTCCTTGGTAGCTCAGAAATTCTTTGAGATATATTACCTATGTACTTGTTAACAAAATATGTATGCCTGTGATGCATGATAATATTAAAAAGTGAACTTCTGATATCAGCACAAAATTTTGGCCTCGTAATGCCGAACATAAAACCTTTTATGCTCTGAGCTCCAGTTGCTATTACCCAATATAAGATTACCAAGATCATCAATGGCATAATTGCATCAATTGATTTGGAAGACTCAAATGCATTTACTAGCTCGCCCAAAAGCCACGGCCATACAGTGTTGCTTGAAACTTGCACTATCATTGCCATAAATGCTATAATAGCGAAATTTAACTTATATCTTTTAAGAAAGAAGAGTAAAAAACTTAAGACACTTGGTTCTTTCACTTCATAAACGTTATTTTTTTTCATTTCTTATACTCCAAAAATAAGTTATTACATCTCAAGCAGAGGCTTAACGCCAATAATATCAAGCCCACAATATATTACTAGGGCCACACCATAAACTAATGCAATTCTTGCTCTAGAAAGTTTTAAATTATCATCAATAATACATCTCATTTCACTTTCAGAAATTCCAGCATTCCATATTGAATGTAAATGATTTGCCAGTTCATACAAGTAATATACAATTCTATGTGGTTCTTTATGGATAGCAGCTAGTTCTATAATCCTTGGGAACTGTATCAAAACTTTAATTAAATCTGTTTCTAATTCTGATTCCAACAAAGTATAATCTATTGGATCATTGGGTTTGAAATTATACACTATACTCTCATCTATCTGATCTATCGACATTTCTTCAGCAGTAAAAATTTTGCTTTTGTGTGCATTTCTTATGATAGATGCAATTCTTGTATGAGCATATTGGATATAAAACACAGGATTCTCTTTTGACTTCTCAAGCATCTTATCGCAATCAATATCTATAATTGTATTATTTTTTTGCATCAACATCGCAAATCTCAAGATATCAGGGCTAAGTTCTTCAAGTAGATCATTTACAGTTACAAAGTTACCTTTTCTTTTTGACATTCTGATAGGCTTCCCGTCTTTGTATATGTTTACGAGCTGGTTAACTATAACATTCATTTTCACAGTATTATTGCTAAGCCCTTGAACTGCTGCTGTGATTCTATTGATATAACCTGCATGATCTGCTCCCAGTACTAGAAATAACTCATCATATCCTCTTCTGAGTTTATCTAAATGTAGTGCAATGTCAGATGCAAAGTATGAGTAACTACCATCTGATTTAATAATTGCTCTGTCTGAATCATCTCCGAACTTTGTGGATCTGAAGAGAAGCTGTTCACGTGGCTCCCAATCATCATCAGCATTACCTTTAGGTTTTTCTAAAACTCCATGATATATCAGACCTTTTGATTCTAATATTTCTATTGCCTCTTCAACTAGTCCACGTCCAATTAGAGAATTTTCTGATGTGAAAATATCATGTTCTACACCCAGTGCCTTAAGATCTTTTTTGATTAATTGCATCATTTCATAAACTGCAAACTTCCTAATATATGGGTCATTTTGTGGAACTTTCTTGCCTCGTTCACTAAGCAACTGCTTAGCTAAATCTATTAGATATTCTCCTGGATAAAAACCTTCAGGTATTTCAATCTCATCTCCTAAAAGCTGTCTATATCTTATATAAAGAGATCCTACTAACTTATCTATCTGTGCGCCAGCATCATTTATATAATATTCTGCAGTAACATTAAATCCGCATTTTCTGAGAAGCCTACATGTAATATCTCCATATATTGCACCTCTTGCATGTCCTATATGCATTGGACCTGTTGGGTTAGGTGATCCGAATTCAATGTTTATTTTTCTGTTATTACCAATTCTAATATCATCATCAAATGCTTTTAAACCCTCGTTATTTAATTCTAAAAGGAATTTAAATAAACATGATTTTTTGAGAGATATGTTTATGAATCCAGGTTCTACAACATCAAAGCTTTCAACATATTCTAACAGTTGATTATCTTTTTTAAGGATTGATACTAGTTTTTCTGCTACCTCTAAAGGTTTTTTACCAAGTGGTTTAGTGAGAACCATTGCTGCATTCGTAGCAATATCACCATGTGACTTATTCTTAGGACTCTCAACGGAAATTTCTATATTATTAACATGACCTAAAAGCTCTTTAGTTGCTGACTTTATTCTATTTTTTACTATGTTAAAAATATGCATTTTTAGTTTGATCTATAACATTCTTCTTAGAACATTATCTTTTAGAATAAAGTGATGGAAAAGTCCACCTGCGATGTGAGCTATAATTAATGCTATAAAAATAAAACTACAGATCACATGGGTTTCATAAAAAGTATTTGCTAATGGTTTATAAGTTATAAAACTAGGGATCTCAAAGATACCAAAAAATGGCACAGCACGACCAGATAAAATGGACATTAAAAACCCACTAAGTGGCATCATTAGCATTGCTAAATATAGGAATACCACGTTTGTTTTTGCTAAAATTTTAATGATTTTAGGTGTCCCTTCAGGAATCTCTGGGTATTTATTTTTCAAACGCATCAATAATCTGATTACGAAGAACACTAGCAGCAGGATGCCAAATGATTTATGTAAATCATATACTGTGAACTTCTGAGGGACTGGCATGCTTTGCATCAGATAACCAACGCACAACATTGCAATTATCATTACACTCATAACCCAATGGATAAGCTTTGATCCGAAACTATATTTCATTTTTTATTTTTGGAAATTTTTCGCAGAATTATATCAATCACTGTAATACAAATCAATTAAAATCTAGCTGTAGAAAGAATAAGATGCTATAAAGAATCCTAATAAAATAAATTAACATTGTATGAAAAAAATATATCTGCAGCTGATATTTGTTATGATGACTTTTTTGTTATCTGTTTATATATCTTTGCCAAACTTTGTGGAAGATAAAGATTATCTGTTATCAAATAAATTAAACTTAGGATTAGACATACGTGGAGGCATTTCTTTAGTTATTGAAGCTGACCTTTCAACACATGAGCAAGAACAAATGTTGAGCATAAAGCAGTCGATTGTAAATAGCATCAATAAGGGATTAGAGTTAAAAAAACCTTTAACAACAAAAATCTTAGGAAATTCAATAACTTTTGAATCTAATGAACATGGATTAATTGCAAAAATTCAATCTGTTTTAGATAGCATTATTAGCAGTCAATTTTATGAAATAGATATATCTGAAGAAAATATAGTTTTAACGATAAAAAAAGCTTTTTTTAAAAATAATCAAAATAGCCTCATAGAACGAATTATAGAAGTCATAAGATACAGAATTGATGCAACTGGAGTGCAAGAGATAACTATTCAAAGACAAGGTGAGAGCAGTATCTTAGTACAAATACCAGGTGCAAGCGATAGAAGTGCAATCAAAAACATTCTCTCTCAAACTGGTAGTTTAAAGATACATCTGGTTGATATGAACATTACAAACCAAGATATAATAGATCATAATTTACCTCTAGGAATAAAAGTATTACCTATGATGAAGGACAAAGATGAATCAAGTGAATCACAAATAATACAAGTCCCAGTAATGATCCAGCCTGTCATGTCAGGTGAAATGATTGCTGATGCTTACAATACAACTCACATGGGCAAGCATATAGTGAATTTCAAATTAACTGATCTAGGTACAAGGAAGTTTGCAGAGGTTACAAAAAATAATGTAGGTAATGCCCTTGCAATAGTTTTAGACAATAAAATAATCACAGCGCCAATTATAAATGAAGTAATCTTAACAGGGTCTGGGCAAATATCAGGAAGCTTTTCATTTGAATCAGCAAAGCAAATAGCAATCCTTTTACGCTCAGGATCTTTACCAGTCCCTGTAAAAATTGTTCAAGAAAACCTTATAGGCCCAACACTAGGAAGAGAAGCTGTGAGCAGTGGTGCAAATGCAGTAATCATAGGGTGCTTAGCTGTAATTTTAATAATGATAGGTTTTTATAGAGCACTTGGTTTTATTGCAAGTATAGGACTGATCTGTAATCTTACTTTGATGTTAGCTGTATTATCACTCATAGAAGCAACATTAACATTACCAGGGATAGCTGGGATCGCTCTAACGCTAGGCATGGCAGTTGATGCAAATGTTTTGATATATGAGAGGATGCGTGAAGAGCATTATAAAAGTCAAAAGAGTGTACTGCAAACTATTAAAAAAGGTTATGATAAGGCACTCAGAACAATTCTTGATTCAAATATCACGACAGTAATTGTAGCTTTGCTTTTATATGTTTTTGGCAGTAGTACAATTAAAGGCTTTGCAGTAACTCTCATCATAGGCATCATATGTTCAATGATAACAGCTGTAATATTCACAAAGGTACTAATTGAATTATGGTATGATATAGCGAAACCTAAGGATCTAAAGTTATAGTAACGAATCTTTGTTGCTTTTATGACTCATGTTAACCTTTTTTTTGACTTCTTCAAATAGATATGAATTGCTTTGATTGCTGAGATCTGAATTTTATAATAGTTCTTTTAAATACAACAAAGCAAAAAAAAAATTCATGATAGGTTTTGGTATACAAAATGTCATTGCTAGAGAAATTATAGATAGTAGGGGTAACCCTACTCTTGAAGCTCAAATTACTATTGAGGGTGATATAACACAATATGCATCAGTACCAAGTGGTGTATCTGTTGGATCACTCGAAGCAGTTGAGTTAAGAGACTGTGATGAAAAAAGATATAATGGAATGGGAGTACTAAAAGCAATCAAGATAATTGAAGAAGTTATAAAACCTGAGTTAATCAAACAAAAGTTTAATTCAATAAAGGAGTTTGATGATTTAATTATAAAAATAGATGGAACAAATAATAAATCTAGAATTGGTTCTAACACAAGCCTTGCACTATCATTAGCCTTTACAAAGTGCATTGCAAAAGCACGAAAAGTACAAATGTTTGAAATAGTTGCTGATGAGTATCAAAAGATTTTTAAAGGATCAAAATTCAAATGCAAAGCACCTATTCCAATGTTAAATATCATCAATGGTGGTAAACACGCTAATAATGATCTAATGATACAAGAATTCATGATAGTGCCAATTATGGATGATTATGCAACTATACATGACAGAATAAGGGTTAGTTGCGAGTTCTTTGCTGACTTAAGAGAGGTATTACAATCAAAAGGCAATAGTACAAACGTTGGAGATGAAGGTGGTTTCGCACCAATGGTTAATTCTGCAAATGAAGCCTTAGATATGATGATGGATGTAATGACAAAAAGTAAGTACAAGAATGATTTCAAAATTGCTATAGATGTTGCAGCATCAACTTTCTATGATACAGATACAAAACTATACACATTGGATCATGGATCAGCACCAATAAACTCTTCTGCAATGGTTGAATATTACTCAAAACTCATCAGTCAATACCCAATAATATCTATTGAAGATCCAATGGCAGAAGATGATATAGAAGGATGGAAGGAGATTACAGAAAAACTAGGCGATAAGATAATGTTAGTTGGTGATGATATTTTCGTTACTAATACAATAAATTTACAAAAAGGTATTAAAAATAAAATTGCTAATGCAATCCTTATAAAACCTAATCAAATAGGCACTGTGAGTGAAACAATAGAAGCAGTGAAACTCGCTAGAGAAAACAAATATGATGTGATTGTGTCACACAGATCAGGTGAAACCGAAGACATATCTCTTGCACATCTAGCAATTGGATTAAGTGCATCATATATAAAGGCTGGAGCTCCATGCAGGTCAGAGAGAGTTGCTAAATATAATGAACTGATGAGAATATGTTAAGTGAACTGAAGCTTGAATTCCTTATAGCCAAAAGATATACGTTCACAAAATATAAAGAAAAATTTGTCTCCATAATAAACATCTTTGCAATTATTGGCATGGCATTAGGTGTTGCAACTCTCATCATAGTAATGTCAGTGATGAATGGTTATGAAAAAACTTTATTAGATAAGATCCTGGGATTAAAAGGACATCTAACAATAACCTCACGAGATCTGAAATTAGACAATTGGGAAGGAATACAAGATATCATCAAAACAAATATCAAAGAAGCAGTTGCAGTATTTCCAGTAGTAGAAAATCAAGCGTTAGCAATTACTGACAAAGGCACGAGCGGAGTTATTGTAAAGGGAATGTTCAAAGAAGATATAAAGCAAAAAATTTCGTTAAGTGATGGTTTTTTAAATTCTTCTGATGATTCTTGTAAAGGATTGATCTTAGGTGTTTCTCTAGAGCAAAATCTCAACATAGACTATGAAAATAATGGTCGGGTTAAAATAGTCATTCCAAAATTCAACGAAACAATGGTTGGTATGATGCCAAGGATGAAATCATATAATGTCTGTGGGATCTTCGATATAGGTATGTACGAGTACAATAATGGAATTGTCTTCATGGATTTAAATGATGCTCAACTGCTATTTCAATTAGAAAAATCAATCACAGGAATAGAGATCACACTCAAGAATCTATACAATACCTTCAAAGTCAAAAATGAGATAATTAAGCTCCTAAGAGATAATAATTTTGGGAATGATAAAATGGTAGTAGTAGATTGGCAACAGGCAAATAAACAACTTACGGATGGATTGCAAATTGAGAGAAACGTAATGTTTTTAATTTTATCTTTAATAATCTTCATAGCAGCTTTTAACATCATTTCTAGCCTGATACTTTTAGTGCATGATAAGATGAAAGAGATAGCAATACTTAGAACAATTGGCATGAGGAAGATATCAGTAATGAGAATATTCATAATGTCTGGATGCTTAGTAGGTATTATTGGAACTATAATTGGCAGTTTGTTAGGAGTTCTATTCAGCATAAATATAGAGAGAATTAGGGGTTTTTTAGAAAGCATTGCTGGAGTTAAGATATTTGATCCAATGATTTATTTCCTGACAACCCTCCCATCAGATATAAATATAGAGCAAGTAATTTATATAATTTTAATTTCTTTATTATTGTCTTTTTTGGCAACAATATATCCTGCATGGAGGGTTTCTAAGACATCACCTGCAACAATTTTAAGATATTGATTAATCTTCTTTGCTTATTAGAAAAAGTTCAATATAATGGTTTTAATATCTATTGCAGATATGTTATTAATTTTATGTAAAAAAGCTGTACGAAAAAAATCACATGAAAATAAATCTCGTTAGATTGTTATTAATCATTTGTTTTGTATTTCAATATGGAAATGCAACTGCAATTTCTGTTTCAAGGCCAGTAGGGAATGAAAGCAGAATTAGAGTAATAAATTATGTACCAAATTCTGTTATAAGCTTTACAGGCCATTATAACTACCATTCAATCATAGAATTTAGTATCGATGAAGAGATAAAAACTATTACAATGGGCGATTCCACTTCTTGGCAAATGAACCCAAGTGGTAATAGAATATTTTTAAAACCAGTAGGGCTTAATGCAACAACAAATATGACTGTAATAACCAATAAACGTACATATTTTTTCGAAATGCATGCAGAATATGCCACAAGCATAAGTGATAATAATCTCGCATTTATTACAAAATTTATGTATCCAGATGGACAGTTAGGCGTACCTCAATCAATTAGTAATAGTAGTGGATTGGATTTAGGAAAACCTACCCAATATAATTTTCAGTATAAAATCAGTGGTAAGGCAAGTCACATAGAGCCAATCTTGGTCTTTGATGATGGAAGATTTACTTACTTTAAATTTAAAGATATAAATGCTGACATTCCATCGATTTTCACAGTTGATCAACATCAGGATGAATCTCTAATCAATTACAGAGTCTCAGATGGATATATTGTGGTTGAGAGAGTAACTTCTAAATTTACTCTAAGATCTGGTAAAGATGTCATTTGTGTGTTCAATGAAAGACAGGAAATACCTGTGGCACTACCAAAATTCAGTGAAATACAGAAGAACGTACCTAATAGTGAAGCTTCGCAAGGATCTGTTGTAGTGACCCATCCAGGGACAAAAGTTTTACAACCAACTTCGTAGAAGAGTAGTAGAACCAAGAACTTGATTACTATGGCTGCTTTCTTTCGAATCTGACCAGGTTCATAATGGTTCAACCTCTACTACCCGCTTTGCATTATAGCAGAAACTGTGATTTCTACAATATTGAATTAAGTACCTATAGACCTAAGCCTTTCTTTACAGAATTTAATCCTTTTGCAGCATTTGCCCAAGAATCTAATGCAGTATCAATGCCTTGATTCATTAATGGATCCTTTAGCAGATCATATGCAGCACGGACAAACTTTTTTGGATCCTCAAGAGCCTTAAGTGCCTCAAATTTTGTACTTAGTTCTATATTTTCACAATCCAATATTTGCAAGTCTCTTTTCAGAGCATCTAATGATATTGTATGATCTTTTCTATAAGCTTTTAAAGCATCTAGTATTTTGTCTCTTAATTGAATCTTAGGTGAAAAGATCGCTGGTGGAATTTCAACTGCATGAACAGCCTTAACAATCGCTTCCATTTCTCCAGCAGCTTCCTCTTTCAAGCTACTATATGTCTCAAATTTTATATCTCTTGGTGCTGTATTGCCTGCAAGATAGTCATATACACCATATCCAGCTTTCTGAGCATACACCCAAAGGAACTCAGCTGCAGCAGATAAGCAATCAAGCACATAAAAGAACAGACCAACCGGATAAGACATTACATAATTATAATTCCTACTCACACCCGCAGTCCAATGTGGACTTAAATTATGTTGTGACTGCAGTTCTTTCATGACATCTGACATCAGTTCCTTGAAGTGACCCATATCTTTAGAATCTAATACACACATCATTTTAATCATTGTATCTTTTACTTCAGAGCCTTCAACTGCTGATATTGCATCTAATTTATTTTCTTCTGCAAGTATTTGTTGTGTTATATCTCTTGTGAAAGCTCTTCTTAATCTACTATTAGTAGCTACTTTTTTTAGTACATCTAATTGCAGCTGTGCTGGTAATGATTCCTTGTCAGTGATTCCTAACAGACTCTTTCTAAGATTTGCTGCAGCACGTTGTATTGATTTAAGATGATGCTTAGTAACTTTGATTTCACGATGTCCTTTCACATCCAACCTTTCCAATTTAGAATTTAAATGGTTTTCAAGCTCCAGACAATTTTTAAGAGCAATGATCTTTGCATCTTCAAATATTCCTTCAATTGCAATTTCACCTAAAAATTTAGCATAAGAATCTATATTCATTGAAGTTGGTATACTAAGCAAAGCATCTTGGATTGAAATATCCATTTCTTGTGACAAAGTACTAGGGTCAAGCTCAGATTTACCACTTTTATAAGCATTTGTAAGTGCTATAAGTCTTTCTGTTTTCTTTTGTGCAGTAATCCCTGTTTGATTTACCCATTTTTCATTTAAAGCTAGGAAAAAGTTCGCACTCTTCTGATTAAACACTTTGTCAGGAAAGCTTGAAAGTAATTTTGAAATATCAACTTCTTTCAATATCAGACTATTGATAGTATCTTCATCAGAGTCTTCCCAAGATATAATGCCATTTTTTGTATCTGTAAATAAATCAGATGCAAAAGAAGTATTAGATTGATGTAAATGTCCTATAATCCAATTTGCTATTATTATCTGTGGACCCATCGGTCCCCTAAATTCATCTTTTATTTTCTGACCTTGCATTTTTCTTGGTTATTAGTTTTTATATAATCAATCTAATTCTACTTACTGAATATATCAATGTAAAGATATTAATTATGAAAAAGTTGCTGAGTTTTTATAAAAATTGCCCTAATATTAAAATTATATTAAAATTCATTAATTATACGTTTAGTTTTTATATGCAAATTTTTTGAAACAAGATGATACTTTATAGAGATAAGGCTTTAAATATTATAAATTCTGGTAAAAATATCAGCAAATGTTGGTTGATTTTCGGAGCAGATGAAGGGGAAGTTAGAGTTTTAACTCAAAAGATCATAGATAAGGTTAAATCAGATGATTATGAAGTTGAGAAAGTAAATACTGATGCAAATATCAGTCAGATATTCCTTGAAAGGAGTCTATTCCAAACAAATAAAATCGTAGTAGTTGAAGATGCTTCTGACGCCTCTGCAAAGGCAATTGAAAACGCAATAGAGTCTATTGGACAAAATGACTATCTGATCGTATGTGGAGGTGAGCTGAAAAAGAATTCTAAGCTCAGAACATTATTTGAAACTCATGAAATAGCAGCAGCACTCAATTGTTATAAACTTGACTCTCATGCAATCATAGCTGGTATAGATAAAGACTTAAGAGCCAACGGAATTAGATTTGAAAAAGATATCCCACACATGATGCTAAACTTAATATCTACCGACAGCAAAGTGATTCAAAATGAAATACAAAAAATCGTTTTGTTTTTATCTGATTCTCTTGATAAAAAACTTACATCAGAGCTTCTCATAGAGATACTATCAGTAAACTCTGAAGCATCTCTTGATAAATTATTCATCAGTATTATTTTCAATAAGCAGAAGGAATTTGTAGATGAATTTAAAAAGACATCTCAGCTGAGTGACATTTTTATAATAAGAGCTTATCAGAACTTTCTTGTGAGAATAATATCAGTGCAGAATCAATTGTGGAAAATAGGTATAGAAAATGCAATGAATACTTTAAAACCACCACTATTTGGAAAGCAAAGAAGTGATTTTATCGATACAGTACAGAAATCTGATGTCAAAAATAACATAAGACTTTTAAATGCAGCAATTCAAATTGAATGTGATCTTAAAACATCATCAATAACAGAAACATTACTATTTCAAAACATATTAGAGCAACTATGCAAAAGATAATTTTAACTGGTGATAGACCTACTGGAAGGCTACATCTCGGACATTATGTCGGTTCTTTAAAAAACAGAGTCGAATTACAACACACACATAAGCAATATATCATGATTGCTGATATCCAAGCATTAACAGATAACTTTGAAGATCCATCTAAAGTCACACAAAATGTCTGCGAAGTAATGGCTGACTACATATCAGTGGGGATAGATCCTGAGATATCTACTATTTTTATTCAATCACAAGTACATGAGCTAGCAGAGCTCACAATGTATTACATGAATTTAGTCACCCTCGGTCGCCTCCAAAGAAACCCTACAGTAAAAACTGAAATGCAGCAGAAGGGATATAATGATTCGATTCCGATAGGATTTTTATGTTATCCTGTGAGTCAGGCAGCTGATATCACAGCATTCAGTGCAGATCTTGTACCAGTAGGAGAAGATCAACTGCCAATGATAGAGCAAACAAATGAAATAGTGAGAAAATTCAATTCCACATATAATACAGAATGTCTAAAGGAAGTTAAGCCTCTCATAGGTAATGTTGGTCGATTAGTTGGTATAGATGGAAAAGCAAAAGCAAGTAAATCACTTAACAATACGATCTTTTTATCTGACACATCTGAAGAGATTAAAAGAAAGATTTTCATGATGTATACAGATTCTAATCACTTGAAAGTCTCAGACCCTGGAACAGTAGAAGGAAATGTTGTATTCGACTATCTTGACGCATTTTATCAAAACAGAGAAGAGTTAGAAGAATTAAAAGCTCATTATAAGCGTGGTGGGCTTGGAGATATGACAATTAAAAATATTCTAAATCAAACATTGCAAAGTTTTCTTGAACCAGTTAGAGAAATAAGAAATCATCTCAAAAAAGATGAATTAATGGATAAATTATTTTATGGTACAAAAGTTGCAAAGGATCTTGTAATTAATAAGATGCTAGAAATAAGAGATGTAATAGGAATAAAATACAACAGATAAAATTTAATATATGAAGTCTTCAGCAAAAAGTTTTTTGAAAAAACAAGCAATAATTTTACTAACAATTGTATTTATTACATTAATCACTGTAATTGTATGTCTTGGGTTTTATGAAAAAAATATAGAGCCACTTGAAAAAACTACAACAATTAGTGTATCTCCAAAAAAATAAATCACTTGGATTGATGAAATCTTAATGTGTGTGTTAAAGTGTTGCCTATATTTAAACTATAATAATTGCTACGAAGATGTCTGCAGAAAACTTGTTGGTTGTTGAATCACCTGCCAAAGCCAAAACCATTACAAAATACCTTGGAAATAAATTCACAGTCTTATCATCTAGAGGGCATGTCCGCAGCATTCCATCACGCAGTAACGCAGTAGATACAGAACATCTATTTGAAACTGCCTACGAAATAAATGTTGGATCAGGTAAATATTTAGATGCAATTACTGATGCTGCAAAGCAAGCAAAACACATATACATGGCAACAGATCCTGATAGAGAAGGTGAAGCAATAGCTTGGCATGTTGTAGAAGTATTAAAGGATAGAAAGGTTGCATTAGACGATAAAGTTCAAAGAATAACATTCAATGAGGTCACTCCAGATGCAATAAAATCAGCTCTAAAGTCTCCGAGGGAGATTGATATGGATTTGGTTTCTGCACAAAGAACAAGGCAATCACTTGATTATTTAGTAGGATTTTCAATATCACCATTGCTTTGGAAAAAATTGCCTGGCAGTAAATCAGCAGGAAGGGTTCAGTCTGTAGCATTAAGGTTATTATGTGAAAGAGAGCATGAGATCATGCGATTTAAATCAATGGATTATTGGACAATCTCTTCATTTTTCGGATTAGATAAAAAATCTGACCAGTTTACAGCTGAGTTATCAGAGATAAATACACAAAAGGTTGAAAAGTTCTCATTCACTTCTGAGGCATCAGCTAAATCAATTGTAGAAATCTTAAAAAATTTAAAATATTCAATAGATTCAATTGAAAAGAAAGAGGTACAAAGAAACCCTGAGCCGCCATTTATAACATCAACTCTAATACAGTCAGCTTCAAGTTCATTGAGAATGTCTGCTAAAAAAGCTATGCAAGTTGCGCAAAAGCTATATGAAGGTATGAAGATAAATGATCAGATGATAGGTCTCATAACATATATGCGTACTGACAGTATAAATGTATCAGAAGAATCAGTTGAAAAAGCAAGAAATGTCATAAAACAAATATATGGAGATAAATATCTTCCAAAAGAACCAAGGGCTTTCAAGAAAAAAGTAAAAAATGCTCAAGAAGCACATGAAGCAATAAGACCTACTGATCCATCGATAACACCATCTCAAATAAAAGAGTTCTTATCAGATGATGAATTTCAATTATATGATTTAATTTGGAGAAGGTTTATAGGCTGTCAAATGTCTTCTGTGAAAGTTGCTAAGACTACAATAAAAATCATTGGTAAAGGAGATAAGCCAATAAAAACACTTGATGATTCAATTCAGAAGTTTTTTGAAGATCAAACTAGCACCTCAGCATCATTTAAAGTCATAGGCACAATAATATTGTTTGATGGATTCCAGAAGCTTGTTAATGACATACAAGATGACAAAAAAAAGAATAAAGGTGACGATGATGTAATTCTCCCTCAAATGTCTGAAGGAGAGATTGTAAACGTAGTTGATATGAATTCTAAGGAGCATTCAACAACAGCTCCTTCTAGGTATTCAGAAGCAACACTGGTGAAAAAAATGGAGGACTTAGGTATAGGTAGACCATCAACCTATGCTACAATCATCAGTATCTTACAAGAAAGACAATATGTTCTACTAACTAAAAACAAATTCTTTGTAGAAGATAGAGGTGAGTTAGTAAGTACATTTTTAAACTGTTTTTTCTCAAGATATGTGGAATATAACTTCACAGCATCATTAGAAGAAGAATTAGATGATATTGCTGGTGGTGAAAAGAAGGCTTTAGATATGTTGAGAAGCTTTTGGGATCCATTTAAGAAAAACGTTGATGAGATTGCTCAGATGCAAACATCTAACATCTTGTTGCAAATACAAACAATTTTAAGTGAGTTTCTATTTGAAACACCAGAAAATCATAAGTGTCCTAAGTGTAAAAATGGAGATTTAAAGCTTAAGAATTCAAAATATTCACCATTTATAGGATGTTCTAGCTATCCAGAATGCGATTACGCACAGAAGTTCAAACTTTACAGCAGCGATTCAAAAAGTGAAACAACTGCTGAGAACTTCTTAAAGACTGAAGACAGCACTGACAATCTCATGATTCATAGTGGTAATATAAGAGTCGTTGCACAAGATGGCGATGAGCAAATAATGTTAAATCAAGGACAATATGGACATTATTTATCCCTTTGTAAAGATGGTCTAGCTCAAAAGAATTTCTCACTTAGTAAGGGAGTAGATGTTGAGAATTTCAACTTTACATTCCAAGAACTTAGAAAGCTTTTTGATATGCCATTTACTATAGGTAAACATACAGATGGTAATGAAATAAAAATAGGCATTGGAAGATATGGTCCGTATATTTTATACAAAAAGAAGTTCTATTCAATAAAAAACAAAGACATGAGTGCTGTGCTTGCATTCACTTTAGATGAAGCAATTACTTTGATTTCTGGTAAGAAATAAAAATCCATGAGAGAAGAAATTATATCTAGAATAGACATATATGAGTACATTCATAGATATGTAAGCCTGCAGCAAAAAGGACGCGGTCAATATTTAGGATTGTGTCCGTTTCATGGTGAAAAAACACCATCATTTTCAGTAAGTACTGACAAAAGATTCTTCCATTGCTTTGGATGTAAGGCAAGTGGTGATGTGATAAAATTTGCCATGCTATTTGATAACATCACATTCAGTGAAGCAATCAGGAAACTTGGTGATGAATGCGGAATCAAAGTTGATAGTCAAAGAAATAGTAAATTTGAAAAAAATAAAAAATTTCTAGAAATCAATGCACTTTTTACAAAAATCTGTAATGAATTACTTTACGATCCAACTTGCTACTATGGATTAGAATACATAAAAAGTAGAGGCATAAAGGATGAAATAATACAAAAGTATAAACTCGGCTATCTACCTGTAAATAAATTTGAAATAGTTGTCTCACAGCTCACGAGCAGCGACTTTACACAGGAAGATATTATCAAGAGTGGAATACTGAAAGTCAATTCAAATAATAGTCTATACTCTCCATTTGTTGGTAGAATTATCTTTCCTATCTTTGATACATTTAATAATAATGTCGGCTTTGGAAGTAGGATAATAAACAATGAAAAAGATAAGGCAAAATATCTCAACTCATCTGATAGTGATTTTTTTCATAAATCTGAATTATTGTATGGAATAGAACATATCTCAGGAGATCTAAAAATGAAGCAGCTAGATACTATATTCGTTGTAGAAGGGTACATGGACGTAATATCGCTGGCAAACAATGGTATAAATAATGTCGTTGGTGTATTAGGTGCAAACCTAACTCAGATACAGTTGAAGCAGCTATGGAAATTTAATGATAAACCAACAATCTGCTTAGATTGTGATAGTGCAGGTAAACTTGCTATGGAGAAAACATCTAAAATGTCACTAACTCTTATAGAACCAAGTAAAACAATTTTCTTTCTAGAGATGGAGCTTTGTAAAGATCCAGATGAATTTATAAAAAAATATGGATCAGAGGAATTCCTGAAGATGTTTCAAAGGAAAAAAACTCCATTAGCTGATTATGTTTATCAAACTCAAACATCTGACTTGTCAATTGACAATCCTGATGAAATTGTTGTTTTACGTCAACGACTTGCAACAATTTGCAATGAAATAACGAATGATGCACTACGTAATGCATACAAAAGTCACTTTAATAAACTATTCTACAGTAAAAAGAGTTCTAATTTTAAAAACTATGACAAGAAAAATGTATATCAAGACAAACTGCGTAATGCAGAGGTTGCAGTTTTAAGCGGTACAATTTCACAAAAAAAGTATAGTGATATTGAAGAGGAAATATGTGATATACTGAATACTCACAAAGAACTTTTACTAGATCAAACAATTCTCGATGATTTTATGAGATGTAAATTTGTCAGTAAAAAAGCTGAAAAAATGAGATTAGAGATCACAAAAACTATTGGTGATTTCTGTATAAATAATAATAATACAGTTGAAAAAAATAAAAAAACTTTAGAAATTTTATTGCTGTCCTTAGAAATCAGAAATGTACAAAATGAGATATCAGAATTAAAAAATGAAAATACCTCTCCTGAGCTTGCAGAGTTAAGGCTTTTGCAGTTGAAACAATATGAAATGCAACTAAAAACAAAATTATCATCAATATTGATTTAGAATTAAAACACATAAAAAACATGTCAACTTCTCAAACTAGTAATAAACCAAATAACATTAGAATTCAAAGAAAAAAAAATACTTTAAATGATTCTCTACTTCAGTTCTTATTAAATAAAGGTAAGGAAAATGGCTTTGTAACACATGATGAATTAAACAAATTATTTTCACCTGACACCACAGCAGAAGAGATAGATACAGTAGTATCATTATTTAATGAGATGGGTATTCTATTAACTACAGGTGAAAAATATCATGAAGATAATATTGGCATAAATGGTGAAAATACCCCAAATGAATCACAAGATGGTGAAGAAGTCATCATACGAAATGATGATCCTGTCAGAATGTATTTAAAGGAAATGGGAGGTAAGCATCTCCTAACTCGAGATGGTGAGGTTGAGGTTGCTAAACAAATAGAGGAAGAGCGTACAAAAAAGATGAAATATCTTTTCTCAATACCTTATGTTTTAAAGCAAATGTGCAAATGGCATACAAGCCTTGTTGATGGTTCCATGACATTGCGTGAGATCATTGATCTTGATGCAATGCACAGCAGTGATATGTGTAAATCATGTAAAAGTGTTGATGATATAGATCTTGATGTTGATGAAGATGAAGATACACATGGCATGTCACATCATAACGCTTCAATCGAATCTATTGAAGTAACGGTATTTCCAAAACTTATCA
>CALPOD020000005.1 GCA_943325105.2 Candidatus Fokinia solitaria
AGGATATACCATAATACTTACAACATTAAAAATTAGTAGATGTCAAAAAAAATACCTCACATAAATTTTATAGGCAAAAAACATTACGCTTTTGGTTTTAGCTTATTACTTTCAATCCTCAGCATAGTACTTTTGTTATTCAATGGATTAAATTTCAGCATAGATTTTAAAGGAGGTACAATAATAGATTTTCAGACTGAACAGCAGAATGTTGCAGTTGAGTTGAAAGATGCTTTAGATAAAGATTATAAAGACTTTGAAGTTAATAAAATTAGTGATTCTGAATTCACTTATAATTTAAAGATGGGCGCAAGTGCTTCTCAAGATATTGATAAATTAATATATAGCTTAAAGCAAAAATTCAATGATATTCAGATAACTAAGGTAGATTATATAGGGCCTAAGATAGGAGCTGAGTTCGCATCTGATGCAACTAAAGCAATTGTATTCTCACTTATAGCAATGATGATATATGTTTGGATTAGATTCAATTTGACCTTTGGATTAGGTGTAATTGTTGCTCTTCTGCATGACGTTTTAATTACACTAGGGTTCTTTAGTCTTTCTCAATTCCAATTTGACTTAACTTCTATAGCAGTTGTTTTAACTGTTGTGGGTTATTCGATCAATGATAGTATTGTCATATATGACAGAATCAGAGAAAATATCGGCAATAAAGTAAGTGCAATTAATAGAAGTAAGTTTTGTGATTTGATTAATAGAAGCATTAATGAGACTCTCTCAAGGACTATTATGACATCATTTACAACAATAGTTGTTTGTGTTGCTCTGCTTATTTTTGGAGGAGAGGCTTTGAGGGGATTCAGTGCAGGGCTTTCTTTTGGCATAGCATTTGGTACATATTCATCAATATACGTTTCTGCACCAATTTTAATTTTCTTCTCCAAAAAATAGATGTCAATATTACAAAATATCTTAGAGCAATCATTATTATTTTTCCCTCTGATATGCTCAATGTACATCAGTTATACAGTAATGAAAATTACTGATTTAAGTATTGATGGGACAATGGTTTTAGGTTCAGCAATTACAGCAAAGCTGTTATTAAATGGCTTTGATCCGATTGTCACAATTTTTATTGCAATGCTTGGTGGCTTTATTTCTGGTGTTTGCGTAGGATTCATACAGTATAAAAATAGTATTGATGATGTTATTGTTGGGTTGCTTATGGGATTCATCTTATATAGTATAAATTTGAATATAATGGGTAAGCCACACCTCGTCATTATGCATACAAATAACATTGTAAAACTTGCTGCAGAATTAAATAATGAGCATCGCAAATTTATTGTACTTTTTATAAGTGGAGTCTTTATAACTTCATTATGTTTATTAATAATGCATTCAAGATTCGGTTTGAAATTGAGAGCCTTTGGCGACAACAGTAATCTTATGCAAAATCTTGGCTTCAATCCAGAAATTTATAGAGTTATAGGTCTTGGGATGAGTGGATGTATGGCTGCAGTTTGTGGATCAATGACTTCTCAAATATATTGTTATACAGACATAAATATGGGTATAGGGATGGCAATAACGACTATAGGAGCACTCGTAATCGGAATACATTTTCACGGCAAGATAAAAGTTTTCAATGTTAAGCTTTTAGAACACAATACTCCTACAGAGTTATTAGGGTGCTTTTTAGGTATTTTTTGTTACTTTGGAATCACTAATTTACTTATATTACTTGAAATTAATCCAATTAACTTTAAATTGATATTTGCATTGATTATAATTCTATCTTTAAAACTCACTAAAAAGTCAGGAATAGCAAAGTAGGTATAAGATGAGTGCAATAAAAAAACTTTACAATTTTCTTACATCTGAAGTCTCTGATGTTGATATTGAGTTACAAAAAGATCTTCCAGTTGATATCACTATCTTACAAGATGTTTTTAAACATATTTTTAATGCCGGTGGAAAGAGATTGAGGCCATTATTGACATTGGCAGTTAGTAAAATCACAAAGGCTAATCAAGATACGCAAGACTTAAGTAAAATATACCTTGCTGCTGCAGTCGAACTCATACATACAGCAACTCTCCTACACGACGATGTAATAGATAATTCATCAATGAGAAGGAATATGAAAACAGCAAACAGCATTTGGGGTAATAAAACTAGTATCCTTGTGGGTGATAATATGTTCAGCAAAGCTTTTCAATTAATTGTGAAAAGTAATAAAATAAGAGCATTTAAAGAGTTAGCTGAAGCATCATCTACAATAAGCGCAGCAGAGGTTTGGCAGTTGCAGATTTTACATAAACTAGATACAACAATTGAAGAATATATTAGGCTAGTGACTGACAAGACAGCCATTTTGTTTGGTGCTGCATGTGCTGTAGGTGCAATTACAAATGACTGTGATGACAAAATTGTTAATCATGCTAGGAATTTTGGGATCAACTTCGGTATATCTTATCAAATCAATGATGATTGGTTAGATTATGTAGGAGATCCACAGCAGATGGGCAAGGAGACATTTCAAGATATACGAGAAGGCAAAGTTACACTCCCAATTATTTTACTTCTCCAGAAGCTGCGAGATGCTAATTATACTGATGAAATAAGTTACATACAAGATGTATATAAAGGTGCAGATTTAAATCAGTTAAGGATCTCTGAGATGTTGAAAAAGTTTGATATAGATTCTGCAGTTAAACATTTTACCAAAAAATATTCTGAAAACGCTTTGAAAGAATTGACAAAATTAGGATCTGCAGAATCTGATATCACAAAAGTTTTATCTGAAATTATATTTCTTTAATATGAACCTTATAGTGCTAGTATAGATCTATCTATTTCCAGGAAATCTCATAAAGTAAAAAATGTCTATTTAATATATAAATTTGTATGTAAAAACTACATTTTATGTAATGTTTTTTAAAAATTAAAACATTAAAATCATACTAAGATCAGTTGAGTGTTGAGAATTGTTCTTGCAGTCGTAACAGAATAAGTGATATAATTAAATTTGTAAATAATAAAAATAATAAAGTAAATAAGGGGAGTAAAAATGAGTAGCCAAAGAAACACAATTGGAAATGTTAAACTTATTTCAGATGCCTTAAAATCTGATATCACTCTGCCACTTTACAAGGACAATGAAGATCAACTCTTTGTAGATATATCAAAACTTCATACAGAAGGATTATTTACATTTGATCCAGGATTCATGTCAACTGCAGCGTGTTCATCAAATATTACCTACATAGATGGTAGTGCTGGTATTTTAAGGTATCGTGGATACGATATTGCAGATCTTGCTGAAAACTGTAATTTTATGGAAATTAGCTATTTATTATTAAATGGAGAGTTGCCAAAAAACTCTGAATATGAAGGTTTTTGCAATAAGATTAGTGAACACACAATGGTACATGAACAAATCAAGCTAATGTATAGAGGTTTCCCAAGAAATGCTCACCCAATGGCTATGATGGCTGGTGTTGTGAATTCATTGTCTGCTTTTTATCATGATGAAATTGATATTAAGAATCCCAAGCATAGAGAAGAAGTAGCAATAAAATTGATAGCTAAGATGCCAACCCTAGCTGCTATGACTTATAAGTATTCGCTTGGACAACCATTTGTATATCCAGACAATAATTTGGATTATGTTTCAAATTTCATTAGGATGATGTTTGCAACTCCTGCTGCTAAATATGAAGTCAATCCAGTTATTAGAAAGGCTATAGATTTGCTTTTTGTATTACATGCTGATCATGAACAGAATGCTTCAACTTCAACTGTGAGACTTTGCGGATCATCTGGTGCAGATCCTTTTGCAGTTATTGGAGCTGGTGTGACAGCGCTTTGGGGCCCAGCTCATGGTGGTGCTGCTGAAGCTGTTGTAAGAATGCTCATGCAGATAGGTTCTATAGATAAAATACCTCATTACATAGAGAGATCTAAGGATAAAAATGATTCTTTTAGGTTGATGGGCTTCGGACATAGAGTTTATAAAAATTATGACCCGAGAGCTAAAATCATAAAGAATGTATGTATGGAAGTACTACAAACTTTAAATAAAGATGATGATCTATTAAAAATAGCATTAGAATTAGAAAAAATTGCATTGCATGATGAGTATTTTATTGAGAGAAAACTATATCCAAACGTAGATTTTTACTCCGGTTTAATATACCGCGCTATAGGCATTCCAGTTAGCATGTTCACAGTCATGTTTGCAATAGCTAGAACTGCAGGATGGGTATCTCAATGGAAGGAAATGTTAGAAGATCCAGATCAAAGAATAGGCAGACCAAGACAAATGTATTATGGAGAGAATCTGAGAAAATTCATTCCACAAAATAGTCGTTAACTGAATTTAATATGTCTGTAATATATTTGTAATATATAAATGATATTATAGGCACAAATATATTAAAAGAGTTAATAATGCCAGTTTCAAATTTTATAGAACAACTATATGCTCTGCCAAGCCGTAATGATCAAGATCAAAGCATAAGTGAAAGTGATGATGGCACCATTGTAACAAGAGGTCAAGATGAAGAATTTTTCTACAATATTGACCGGAAAGTGAAAGGAATAGAGGAACTCCATGAGTTATTAGCAGAAAAAGATCTTGAGTTAAAAGTAGTTAGCATTAATAAAACAGAAAATGGTAAGAGTACTCAATATCCAAGATTAATTGTTCAAAAAAAAGGTGAATTAGATTTACTTGCGGATTTATCAGCAGAAGATAGAACTCAAGTTGATACTTTGATTGCAACATGTCTTATGGGGATTAATCTTGCTAGAGCTATAGTTAAAAAGGATGATCTAAATATTGCACGGGAACTAGATAAAAGAGCAGAACTGCAAGCTATTGATGACGCTGCTCGAGATGATGAGGAGCAGCAAGAGCAAAAAAGAATTGAAGCATTAACAATTGAATATCTTCAAAGTCAATTAGATGCTGTATTTGAATCTGCTGTTGCATTTAACTCTGTATTAGCTCCAATACAAGGTATAATTGAGAAATGTTCTAAACAAGAAGAACTCAAATCTGATGAAGAAAAAATACTGTTTGCATTCATAAGACATACATACGGATCTTTTGAGTCATATGTTGAAGATGTTCCTGTAGAAGGTTATTTATACTTCAATCATGAACTTTTAAAAGATCTAGATAAAGAATGGTTAAAAAAAGTCTATTACAAAACAGAAACATGTCCTTTAGAGGTAGAAGAAGATTCTGAAACAAAAGGGGTTATAGAGCGCTTAAAAACAAAAGGTGAAAAAATATCTCTAAATGAAAAATTAGCACTTATCAGGTCAATTAGAGCTCAAAATATTGATATTAGCAAATTGAATGATGAAGTTTATACTAGCGGATTAGAAGGTCCAGCAAAAGACTTCTTTGCAAAAATCCAAGGTATAAATATAAATAGTTTAGCAATAATTGCAGCTGAGGCAGATAAAGTAAAAGACGTTGAAATAACATCAGATGATGTGAAGTATTATGCAGAAGTATTGTGCTTTAGAAAGAATTTAAATGATATTGCTCAGCATACTGAGATTGAAAGTGCTCTGACAATAATAGATGGACAAGATCAATTGTTTAATTCTAGATTACGTTCTGCTCTGACAAAAGCTGAAGCTGCATATTCTAAAACAACTATGGATTTCTTTTGGAAGCATGGTTTAGAGTCTACAACACAAATAATAGATGGTTTTGACATCAAAACATTAAATGCAGAGGTAGCACAGAATGCAAGTGAGGCAGTTTTAGAGACTGGGAATTTTGGTGGAGTTTCAAGTCCAAAACCTTTCTTGATCAAGCGAAAATATAACTCAGAATTGATGCTTGAAGAAGGTCATGTGAGTGCTATTACTAAGCACTTATTAAAAAGATTAGAAGTTCCAAATATTGAAGTTTGTATTGTGCATCTTAATGCTCAAAATAATCCAAATGCAAAAAGGCTAGCAGAAAGAAATAAACAAAATGCTTTATTACAAGTTGCACAAGGTAAACCAGTAGCACTACAGATTGCTAATGGTGGTCATTGGATCACTGTTTGTTTATTGCCTGAAAAGGATTCTAAAAAAGTTACAGTTGTCAGCATGGATTCAACGGGTGATTGTGGTTTGGGTACAAATCTTGTAGAGAGTAAAGATCCTGTAGATATGGGATTGAAGGTTTTAGGTTCAAAAATGAATCTTGAGATCTCTGATTTACATAACTTGAGTGTGGTAGATCAGCAAAAGGGTAATTGCTGTGGATTTGCTACAGCCGTCAACGCAGCGGCTATAATGAAGACATACAATGGTTTAAATAGAGAGTTGCCTAAAACAGAAGATGGTGGATTTGATGAAAAAGCATTCCGCCAATCTCTTTTACCAAATGTTTTTTATAGACAAGAAGATGGCAAAACAAAATTGTATGGAAATAAAGAATCTAACTTAACAATGTGTGATTTTGTTCAGCAATTTGGAGGCCTTGTATTACAAGAAGTTGCATCTAAAGAGTCTAAACAAAAACATTTGTCAAAAGCTATAATTATAAAATTAAAAAAGCTAGAAGCAGATGCTGATGGTTCTTTGAAGCATAACATTGCTGGAGAATTACAGGAAACAGACTTAATTTGTGAGAAAGGTATTTTAGAAGGTGTATTGAAAGGCAAACAAAGTAAAAATGCAGATGCTGCATTAACTGCAGGTGAAATCAGAGTATTATATGGAAAGAAGTATTACGATATCTCTCAAGAAGAATATCAACGAATCACCAATGTTGAGTACTGGCAAGGCCTAGAGGCAGTTTTAAATGGTGGAGCTCTTGATAAAGTTTTGAGTACTGAAAGAGGTAAAAATTTATTTAAAAAGATATTACAAGATGCTTTTACAAATGGTAAAAACCCTCGTACAAAAGAATTTATTGAAATGCGCGATCAATTGAAAGGGATCGTACATATAGATGATGAAGTTATGCAAAAACTTCGAGAAGTAATTGAGGATGCCAAAAAAGATGAGGCAATACCATGTGAAATCTCGACTTGGGATGCTATTATGCTTTTCCTATATAACCTACCTTTGATTGGGAACATAGTTGAGTGGTTTGGCTGTGAAGTTGTGACTGTTGCAAAAGAAGTTAATGAATTAGAGAGTAAGTGTACATCATGGAAGAAATATATGGATAGTGGAATCGCTGCAGCAGCGAAAGATTTGATATTGCCTGCAGTAGCAGCATAATCTGCAAACTGCTAATACTTAATATTGTTTATTTAAGATTTTTACCAATCACATATTGCATAATTCCACCTTGTCTTAAATATTCAATTTCTATTTCTGTATCGATCCTAGCTATCACTTCAATTATTTTATCATTTATCTTACACTGGAGTTTTTGCTTCGGTGAGATATTTGAATTTAGTCCGATTATCTCAATTACTTCATCTCCCTTTAGATTCAATGAATCAATTGTCTGTTGTAGTTGTAATGGAATAACACCCATACCAATAAGATTAGACCTATGAATTCTTTCAAAGCTCTCAGCTATTACTGCGTATACACCAAGTAAGCTTGTACCCTTTGCAGCCCAGTCACGAGATGAACCAGTGCCATATTCTTTACCTGCAAATATTACCAGTGGAGTTTTATCTTTTTTATACTTCTCTGCCGCATCATAAATACTCATTACCTCTCCTTTGTACTTTGTGTATCCACCTTCAACTTCAGGCATGATTTTGTTTTTAATTCTGATATTTGCAAAGGTTCCCCGCATCATTACTTCATGGTTACCACGTCTAGCTCCATATGAATTGAATTCACTATTTGGTATGTTGTGTTCAACTAAATATTGTGCCGCAGGTGAGTTTTTAGCAATATTTCCTGCAGGGCTTATATGATCAGTTGTGATACTATCTCCAAAAATTGCCAGGATTTTAGCATCTTTTAAATCATTAAGTCTTGAAATATCATTATGACTTTTTTTATTTTTAACAGCTACAAATTCTTCAAAATATGGAGGTTTTTTTATGTATGTGCTGTTTTTATCCCAATCATAAACTGTTGATGTTGTACTTCTGAGAGCTTTCCAATGTTCATCACCTTCAAAGACAGTTTTATATTTTTTTATAAACATATCTTGATTGATAACATTCTCAATCACTTCATTAACTTCAGCATTTGTAGGCATTATATCTTTCAGATAAACATTTTTACCATCTTTCCCTACTCCTAAAGGTTCCTTCAAGAGATCTATATTTATATCACCTGCTATTGCATAAGCCACACACATGAAAGGAGAAGCTAAATAGTTTGCACGCACTAATGGGTGAACTCTTCCTTCAAAGTTTCTATTACCTGATATAACACTAGCTCCTACAAGTTGATTCTGAGTTATTAGTTCTTCAATTTCTGGTTTTAATGGACCAGAGTTGCCTATACATGTCGTACAGCCGTATCCAACTAAATTGAAACCTAACTCATCTAGGTATTTTTGTAATCCAGCTGCTTCTACATATTCTGTCACAACCTGAGAGCCAGGTGCAAATGATGTTTTAACCCATGGTTTTGAACTTAATCCTATTTCTACAGCTTTTTTAGCAATTATACCTGCTGCAATCATTGCAAATGGATTAGATGTGTTAGTACAGCTTGTAATTGCTGCAATGACAACGCTACCATTTTTTAATTTCAAATCCCCATTTATAAACTCTTTATCTAAATTGTCAGGATTTTTATTTAAACTGCTGAGGTTTTCAGAGAAATTTTCTACTATGTCTTTTAATAGAACTTTATCCTGTGGTCTCTTTGGACCAGCAAGTGAGATACCTATCTCATCCAAATTTATAGTTACTTTCTGATCATATTTTATTTGGTCAGGTTGTACGGAGTCATCATACCAAAGATGTTGTATTTTTGAATATTTCTCACATAATTCAATTCTTGAAACATCTCTACCGGAAAGTTTTAAGTATTTTATTACTTCAGAATCGACTGGGAAAAACCCACAAGTAGCACCATACTCAGGAGACATATTACTGACAGTTGCTCTATCTGCCAGTGATAGATTTTTTAATCCATCTCCAAAGAATTCAACAAATTTCCCAACAACACCTAATTTTCTGAGAGTTTGTGTAACGGTAAGAACTAAATCTGTAGCTGTGATGCCTTCTGATAGATTGCCTTTTAATTCAACTCCAACCACCTCTGGTAACAGCATTGATAGTGGCTCACCTAACATAGCAGCTTCTGCTTCTATACCACCTACACCCCATCCAAGGACTCCTAAAGCATTAACCATTGTGGTGTGACTATCAGTTCCAACTAATGTGTCAGGATATACTGTATGATCATTAACAAAAACCACCTGTGCAAGATATTCTAAGTTAACCTGATGACATATTCCTGTTCCTGGAGGTACAACTCTGAAGTTATTGAGAGATTGCTGACCCCATTTTAAAAATTCATATCTTTCTTTATTGCGTTTGTATTCTATTTCCGTATTGAGTTTAAAAGAGTTACTAGTCCCATACTGATCGACCTGTACTGAATGGTCAATTACTAAATCTACAGGTATTTTAGGATTAACTGTCTTTGCATCTCCATTACAATTTATTACTGCATCTCTCATTGTTGCAAGGTCTACTATTGCTGGCACTCCTGTAAAATCTTGCATTAAAACTCTTGCTGGGAAAAAGAATATTTCGTTTTCTGATAAATCACCTGAATTATATTTTTTCGCTATTGAATCAAGATCTTTTTTGATTGTGTTTTTCCCATCATTATTTCTAACCAAATTTTCCAATATAACCCTGATGCAAAAAGGGAGCTGATTTATTTTTATTTCTGATTCTTTTGCTGCTGCTTCTATGTCAAAATAGTTATAGTTCAGTATTTGTTTTTGATATTGTGACATGTTGTAGAATTATTGTTTTTATAGTCTCTAGATTGTGGC
Organism: Candidatus Fokinia solitaria; assembly: GCA_943325105.2. GTDB lineage: Bacteria > Pseudomonadota > Alphaproteobacteria > Rickettsiales > Midichloriaceae > JALQUO01. Next base: position 9,923 of record CALPOD020000005.1, read on the forward strand.
ATTTTTAGGGATAATTATCAATTATTAAATTTTACTTATGATTGATTTTACTATTTGTGATGCGATGTTTTTACCAAAATTATCTTGAAAAGTTTGCTTTATAGGTGCTTTTATTAAATCAGAAAGAATCTCACGCTTAGCTTTATTATAATATTGTTGATGCTGGGTAGATATCTCATGCTTTCGATGATGTCTTTCTTTTTCTAATGCTTTTTGAACCTCATCACGTACTAATTCCACAATGTTAAAATCCTTAAATTCCCCATATGATTTATTTTTTTTAATGACCATATATAAATATTGCTATTGTTATCTGTATATTTTCATTATAAGACAATATTTATTTATCAGGAACTACATCAGCAAATAAATGTTAAATCTTTCAAAGTCTCTACCAGCAGAACTAAAACAAAAAATAGAATCTCTAATCACACAAAACTTTAGAGCTAATAAAAATTTAGGACAGCATTTCTTAAATAACCCACAGATATGTGATCAAATCGCTTTATCATGCGGTAATTTAAATGATAGTGCTGTTTTGGAAATTGGTCCTGGAATGGGTAGCCTCACTCAATCTATTTTAGCCTTGCATCCAGGAGTAAATCTCACCGTAGTTGAAGCAGATGCTAGATTTGTTGATATTTTAAATGAAATTGGAAACTTTTATACAGACAGTCAGCTTGAAGTTATAAAATGTGATGCTCTGAGATATGATTACGCTGGATGGGCCAAAAAACACTCACATAAAAAAAAGTATATCATAGCTAACCTACCATATAACATTGGATCTGAGTTGCTTTTTAAGTGGTTGAATGAAGATTTTCTTAAAGATATTCAAAACATAACCTTGATGCTTCAAAAGGAATTTGTTAACAGAATAATTGCGAAGCATCACTCAAAGGCATATTCCTGGCTGACAATCCTTGCGCAACTTTTATGTGATGTTGATTTTCTCTTTGATGTTCCGCAAAGTGCTTTCACACCAGAGCCAAAAGTAATGTCTAGCGTTTTTTCTTTAAAACCAAAGAAAGTCATTTTTCCACATAACATTAAAAATTTGAAAAAAATTTGCAGCAGTCTGTTTTTATATAGAAGAAAAACAATTGGAAGTATTGTAAAAAATAACTCACATTTGAACTATTTATTACCATTTTTAGAAAAGATTCAACTTGATTTAAAAACAAGGCCTGAAGAAATAGATATCAAAACTTTTTGCGATATTTCAAACTTTTAAATCAAGGTATTTTTTTAAGATATCAAGTGATTGTACAGTTCTACTAAGCAGTAATAAAAACATTATAAATATTGACGCCCATAGAAAATTCATCATTGGACGGTAGTAGAAACTGAATAGGAACCCATCATCAGTTACTTGATTCATATTAATGTGTAAATCATATAAGATATTCCTTGATATAGATGGCTCAGAAGTCATTTGCTTTTCTATTGGAAAGATTCTTAGTTCAGGCATAAAAATCTCTGCATTGTTTTTTTGATTAAAAACCTTGATTACAGCTGTTTTTGTAAGGTAATTAGAAATATATTGATGTTTTATATCTTCTAAATTCATTTCAAAATTCAAAAAAGATTTAGTATCTCCAATTTTCATTAAAAACTGATCATCATGAGATAGAAGAGAGCAGACTGAAATTGATACTACACCAAGACTAAAAGCTGCATGCGATGCAATAACGTAAAAATTCCCTTTGATGTTAGTGCAAGCCTTCGAAATAACATAAATCCCTGAGAAGCTACCCACAATGGCAAGTATATCAGTATAATCTATAGTATCTCTAGCAAACGGTGGTAAATAACTGAAAAGAGAAATAATGATTAATACAGAAATACCTAATGGTATATAAGAAAGTTTTTTTCTATTTCGAATAGATATCATAATTATATACAAAATTAATCCTAACACCATCAAGGTATTGAAGGAGAAATTAAAGTAACTTGCTCCAATGCTGATAGATCTGTTGTGTATAAATTCATAATAAAGTGGGTAAAAAGTACCTAAAAATATCACTAAAAAACAACTGATAAAAATCCAATTACTACTAAAGATTAACTTATTGGTTATGCTTTTGTAATTCGGAGTTGATGTGATGCTATTACTAAACTGCCAAAATCCATATCCAGAATATCCAAGGAATATACAAAATAGGACATTACCCCTGTCAGGATCCTCTGCAAATGAGTGAATTGATTTCAGAATACCTGCCCTAACAATGAAAATACCTAATAAAACGGAAATAAAACTGCAAATCCCAAGGAAAAAAGTCATATTACGCATATTACCTCTTTTCTCCATTGTACTACATGAATGCAGAAGTCCGTACAGCATTAACCAAGGAAATACAGATATGTTTTCGACTGGGTCCCAAAACCAAAAACCACCCCAACCAATTTCCTTATATGCCCACCAACTTCCTAAACCTATACCTAAGGTTAAAAATGCTGATGAGAAAAATATCCATGGTTTTATATATAACAACCAATTTCTATTAAAATCCTTGTACCTACACCATGAAGTTATTAGTGAATATATTATAAAACAACCTGCATGTCCTAAGTATAATATTGGTGGATGTATTATGAGTCCTGAATCTTGCAATACTGGATTTAAACCCATACCATTTTGAGGCATTGGAAATACCCTTATAAATGGATTTGATGTTTTAATTATAAAAATTATTAAGATTATATTGAATGATAATTGTACCAGCAGTGCATTTAATGCGAATCGCTCCTTAGAAGTCATTTTATAAGACACAACTGAAGCAATAGAAAAATACATAGATAAAAGCAATATAGAACCTTCATGATTTCCCCAAACAGCTGCTATCCTGTAGTGCAGAGGCATTATTTTGTTTGAGTTCATAGCTACATTGATCAGTGAGATGTCAGAGACAATATATGCATGTACTAATGATAAAAAACTTATAATGATCCCACCACATCCAATAAATGTACATCCGATGCCTAATAATTTTAATTTTGGGTGATTTATAATGATACTTGAGATGATTGATAAAAAAGCTATACAAAAAAAGATGCAAGACAAATGTATTAAGAGATTCCCATCCATACTATTTGAATGGATCTTCTTTGTTTGACTTAACCTTCCATCTACTACCTGTTGTAGAACCAACGTTAGATGCTTTAATTCTTTTATCAGCCCATTCTGGTTTGTTATTAAATGAGTCTTGAGAGTATTTTGCTGATTCTGCAGCAATCTTAGGATCTATCAGTACTTTCCAACTATCTGATAGCTTGGAATCTAAAAATTCAAGAGTCCTAGGAAATATAGATATAGCATTTTGTAATGAATATCTGGCACTCAACGATGACTGGAATGCTAACTCATTTGCAGCAGCAAAAAACTGAAAAAACCTTGCGAATAGTTCAGAAAGATGCTGAGAGTTTGGATAAGACTTCACTTGTTCTACAAAGAGTGATTGCACTATGCTGTTCATGTGTAATTGTTGACCTCCAATGCTATAAACTTCATACATCAAAGTATTCGCAAAGTCCTTAAGATTTATAATGTGATTTAATTCCTGTTCGAGCATGTGTGCAATCTCATGCATTATGACATCAGAAGCAACTTTCTTTATAGTGATTATATACTTTTTCCTATGAGTTTTGATATCTGCGTATCCTTGATCATCAATCATAGTTAAACAATTACCAGCATCAAGGTCAAAGAACTTACTATGCTGTACTTTAAAAGTAAGCTGACCAACTGTACATTTCGTAACTACTATGTCTAATATATTTTTAAAGATATTATGTTTGTAAAGATATTGAATTACTTTTAGAAAATCATTAGTGATTTGAGTATCAGAAGAAATTGATCTGCTGACAATTGCATTCATCAATAAATCATTTCTTTCTACTATCATTTTTAGTTTTTACATCCAGCATTTTTAAAAAGATCATCAGTAGCTCTTTTGTTCTCACTATTTAAATTTGGAAACTCATCAAATAGTTTGTTTAAAGTTGAACACGTTTCTTTACTTCTTCCGATTTTAAAAAGAGAATCAGCTAGACCTAAAAGATTGTCAATTGCCCTTCCAGATTTAGGATTAACCTTATAACCACTTAAAAACTCAATTGCAGCTTTACTATAATTCTTTTCTTGAACGTAAATACTTGCAATCCAATAGTGTGCATTACCTATAAGTGGGCTTTGTGGATAGCTTGAGATGAAACGCTCAAAAGCCTTTTGTGCTTTATCATATTGAATTTTCCCAGCGTCATCTTTTTTCTTTAAAAGTAAATATGCATTTTGATATTCTAATGCAGCTTTATTATCATTTTTTACATTACTCTCGACTTTATTGTAACTTGAATTTTCAACATTACTAGCAATATTATTATTTTCTATTTCATTAGAAATATTACTTATAATGTAACTGTCCTTCATGTTGGACTTTTCATCGTTTATAGAATTCTGTTTAATATTATTAAACTTAGTCTCAACTGAATCTTGAAAGCCTTGAAAGTCATACGAATATTTTTTAATCTTCATTTCAAGCTTCTCTACATCTCCCCGTAAAATCTTAATTTCTTCAGTCAATTCATTTAAAACTTTTGTTGTATCATTACTGTTAGGATTTTTATTACCATTGAATGCATTCAAAAAAGATTTATGCATACTATTTACAGTTCTTTCAAGTACGTCCATTCTTGTACTTAAATCTTTTTCATTTTGTTCTGCAAATGCAAAAGTTCCAAATACCATGCTTATAGATGTTAGAATAACTGTCCAGCTCTTAGTTTTGTTCATTATTTAACCAATAGATTTATTATTGTTTCAATATTTAGTATCATATGCTGTAAATGATCTCAACATATGAAATTTATTATCTTATTTTTAATATATATAACCTTTAGAATTTTATTACCTCCAATTGCATTCTTTACAGGTACCATCTCGAGAGCAAGTAATTCAATATCATTTTGATCTAGATTTTGTTTTATAGATAAAGTACCACGTAATTTACCTTTAACTTGAACTACAACTGTTACTTCATCATCAATTATCAATTTCTCATCAGCTACAGGCCATAACATTTTATCTTTAGATCCAATAAACTCCCATATCTCTGCTGTAATATGAGGAACTATAGGGTTTAATAGTTGCACTATAGTTCTGATTATTTCTTTCTGTTGTTGATTTGAAATACCTTTACTAACTGCTTCATTAAATGCATTGTTGAGCTCTCTAATTCTAGCGATTGCCTTATTGATATGGAAGTTATTATAATCATTTGTTACTCCACTAATGGTTTTGTGTTGCAATTTCTCTAGTCCTTCATCATGATTATCATTTGTATTCGTGATATTTTGCGAGATCCTGTAAAGCTTTTGAAGATACTTGTAAATCCCTTCAACTGCGCTGTCATTCCAATCAAGGTCTTTATCTGGAGGTGAATCAGATAATACAAACATTCTAACAGTATCGGCTCCGAAGCGATTAATGTAATCCCTCGGTTCAATACCATTCTTTTTTGACTTACTCATTTTTTCAGAACCTACAAAGAAAACTTCTTCATTTGAACTCTTTTTGTAATACTTACCATCTCGCACATCAACATCACCAAACTCAACCCATACACCATTTTTATCTTTGTATGCTGCATTACAAACCATCCCTTGTGTATAAAATAAGTTAAATGGTTCATCGAAATCCCAATATCCACATCTCTTTAAAGCTTTTGTAAAAAATCTCGCATACAGCATATGCATTACAGCATGCTCTGGACCACCTATATAGCAGTCAACATTCATCCAGAAGTCAGTTTTTTCTTTATCAATTGCCTTATTGATATCAGTCGTACAAAACCTTGCAAAATACCAAGATGAATCAAAAAACGTATCTAATGTATCAGTTTCTCTCTCTGCATCACCTCCACAGCTATGACACTTCAAATGCTTCCAAGTAGGATGAGATATCAGTGGGTTGCCTTGCACTGTAAAATCTACATCATTAGGAAGTGTAATTGGTAGGTTTGCTAATGGAACCGGCAATACTCCACACTTATTACAATGAATGATTGGAATCGGACATCCCCAATATTTTTGCCTTGATATCCCCCAATCTCTCAAGCGGTAGTTTACTTTGGAATAACCAATTTGTTTTTCTTCTAAAGAATTTATGACAACTTTTTTAGCATCATCACTATTCATCCCATCTAAAAATTCTGAATTGATCATAATGCCTTCATCTACAACTATCTTTATTGGTAAATCATACTTTTTAGCAAATTCATTATCCCTCTCATCATGTGCAGGACATCCGAAAATAGCTCCAGTTCCATATGTAGATAATACAAAATTCGCTATATAAACTGGTATCTTGATTTTTGAGTCAAATGGGTGTTGTACATATAATCCTGTTTTAAAACCCTTTTTTTCTTTAGTTTCCATAATTGCTTCAGAGACAGAATCAGCAGCACACTCACTAATGAAATTTTCTAGCTCTGGAGTTTTTTCAATTAAATCTAAAATCTTATGATCATAAGCTATGCCTATGAAAGCACATCCAAATATTGTATCTGGACGAGTAGTATAAATTTCTATTAATTCATCACTACCAATTAAGTTAAATTTTATAATCGCGCCTTCCGACTTACCAATCCAGTTGTATTGCATTGTACGGATACTATCAGGCCACTTATCAAGCTTTTCTAGCCCTGTAAGTAATTCGTCTGCAAATTCTGTAATTTTACAAAACCATTGCTTCATACTCTTTTTCTCTACAACAGCTCCAGAGCGCCATCCTCTTCCATTGATTACCTGCTCATTAGCAAGGACTGTTTTATCTACCGGATCCCAATTAACTAGCGATTCTTTTTGATAAATCAAACCAGCTTCTAAGAACTTTATAAAAAATTCTTGTTCATGTTTATAATAATCTGGATCACATGTTTTAACTTCTCTATTCCAGTCATATGAAAAACCACATCGCTTTATTTCAGCACGCATTTCAGCAATGTTATTTTCAGTCCAAACACTAGGATTAATTCCGAATTGCTTTGCAGCATTTTCAGCAGGTAAACCGAATGCATCCCAACCCATCGGATGTAAAACATTATAGCCTTGCATCATCTTATATCTTGCTATAACATCACCCAAGGTATAATTTCTAACATGTCCCATATGCATCTTACCTGAAGGGTATGGCCACATCTCTAAAATGTAAAATTTCTCACCAGATTTTTTCTCATCAGTTTTAAATTCCCAAACTGACTGCCACTTACTTTCTATGTCTTTATGATTATACATTTTAAGGTTTTTTCCTTTGAATATACATCAATTATATGCTCTTTTCATCAAACCTTTTATAAACTTATTTTGAGATGGCTGGTTGGCAACCAGTATTCTATAAAAACCAGCATTTTCAGATCTTAATGCAGCCACTAATGCCTTAGGATTAGCAGTATTTGTTGCTTCAAGTGTTTTTGGTCCGAAAATACCATCTTCATCTAAGTTGTTTAAACCAGTGGCTCTCAGGGCTCTTTGCAATATCTTGTGAGATTGTCTTGGACCTGTGTTGACAGTAGTATTAAAAACCTTTGATGAAACTAGAATACTTTTTATTTGATCATATCCATATCCGTTCCAATAATCATTATAATAAATCTTTTTTGCTTCATCTAATGTGAGATTTTTAATATCTAAATCAGGATAACTTCTCTTACATATCCCAAATTTTGTCTCACCTCCATGATCAAGATTATCATTTGAATATTCACCTTCAAAACATATTAGAGACTTAAAAGCAGTGGAGAATTTTTTAGAATAGCTGGTTTTACGAACCATAATTTTTAATCTATTTGATTTGTTTCTATTTAGATTTAATTTTAACAGCTAGTGAAAAGTACTGGAAGTACATTAGTTAAAAATTTTATTGCAAAAATAATTCTTCATATGTATATTTTTTTTATGGCGGGAAATAAAATGAAATAAATTAAAAGCAAAATAAAAATAGGAATACAACCAATTACAGAACAAACATTTGAAAAATTAAAGCTTAAATATGGTACGACTTCGTTTTTAAGTGAAAATTTTAGAGCAATGCAAGTATTAGGAAGATATGTTATAGATTTGAAAGATAATTGTCCTGATTTTGATAGATTTATTAGTGCTTGTAGAGAACTAAGCACATTAAATTCTGAAAACTTGAAAGATAATATAGACATAATTAATAATTATTTACAAAATACTCTTAGAAATCCAGATTATAAAGAGGATTTAAAGTATGCTGAAACTTATGATAAGTGTATGATACTGATAAACATAGCACCTTGCCTCGCTAGGTTGGATATTGTGGTTGATGAGATCAATTATGCAATTACATCTGTTAGTAAATACAATACAAAAATTGATCCAAGTAAAAAACTAACACATCCATATGCTGAAAAAATAAGCAAAATCATACAAATATACCTGGCTGAAAGTCTTGTTTATCCTGATAAAATATTATATGGACATCAAACAGAAGAAAACTTCTATAGTATATTACATTCAAGTTATTTCACTGAAGAAGGTGCAACAGGAATAGAAAGTCTTCTGGTTTAAGAATATATAATTAAAAATTATCCCCCGCCTTTTATAGCAGTCTTAGTCATATTCTTGACTGCTGAGATGATGTTGCTGGTTTCAGAAAACTTGATTGAATTATCGTTTTTCTTACCTAGTTCATGCTCTGCAGTAACTGCGTTGCCGTTTGGTTTTATTTCAACTATATCTCCTTGTACAACATCATATTCTAAAATTTGATCAGTTTGTATATGTCCTGGCTGGGTTATTGTCATTGCAATGCTTTCCCTCGGATTACCAGGCTTCTTTAAATCTTTGGGTTTATATCCTGGAGTGTCAATATTTGCTAAATTTTTAGATAAAATCATCTCACGTGCTGCAAGATATTTCAGATGATCATTTAAATCATGCATTGTTTGTGCTGAAGCATTATGAAGAATAAAATTCAATCCAATAATATAAAATAACAGCATTTTTTTATGCATTAAAGTCATTAATAATTTTTATTTGATTTATTTTTTAACTCTCTTTATTATGTATAATGTTGTCTAAAATACAACCACATTAAATCAAAATAGAAAAATTTATAAAATACGAATACGACTTTTTTCCAGATGAATGTTTTGAAAGCAATAAAAAAAACATTATAAAGATTTTCAATCAATGTAAGTCTTCAAAAACATTCAATGAAACAATACAAACAAAATATCTTGTAGATGGTACTGAATTGCATGAAGCTCTAAAAAAGTATGCAGGTAAAGATGATAAAATTAGTGAAGAAACAAATGCAAAACTATCTTCAGATAAAGGTTTTATTGATATATTGAAAACATTTTTTGCAAAAGTTTTAGAAAAACTAGGAATCAAATATTTACCTACAAAGAATGCTTTAGATGAAATAATCAAAAGATCACAAGCACAAAAGTTACATAACAACACTTTATAAAGGCTTTTGTTAGTTTTGTAATATAGTTTTAATAAACTTATGTTATAAAGACACTTAAGTAAAAAAATAACAAAAAATATATAAAATGCTAAGCTTCAAAGAAATTAAAACACAAAGATCTCAAGGCCTCGACATTGGATTGGATACAATAAATACGGAAGAGTTATTGCGAAATAATGAATATAATCTTGGTCAGATGCTTGAAGAAGCTCATGTGTCTTACACAACAGATCTGTTATTAAAAAAGTTTGGTGTTACTTTGGATGAAGAGCAAATTTATAGCCTTAATGTATCTGAATCTAATAAAGAAGATCCAAAGCTATTATTAGAATCATTATTAAATAAAGCTAAAACTGAACAAAAACCAATAATCATGCAGGTTTGTAATGGACATCACTGGATCACAACTTGTTTATTACCAGGAGGCGAGAATGGAGTTACAGTTGTCAGTATGAACTCATATGATGAATCAATACCTGCAGATAAAAAGCAAAAAGCTCATTGTAAGTCTATGGAGTCTAAATTAGAAACAGAAATTAGATCTCTTAATGGTTATAAAAATGCAGAGATTCATAAACTTGATGTTAAAGGCCAACAAACAGACAATTGCTGTGGACTGGCTACTGCTATGAATGCAGCATCTATCATTAAAACATTACAAAACTTTGAAGACGCAAAAGTTCCCACTAAAGCAAATGGTGTGTTTGATATGGAAAGTTTCAAAAACAAACTATCTAATAATGTTTTTTATCAGCTTGATGATAAAGATAATTTAATGATCTTGGGTGAATCTGTAGGTGGTTTAAGTAAAAGTCAATTTTTAAAGACATTTGGTGGAAGTATATTACAATCTATAGATCCTGATAAGCAATCTCAAAGTACAGACTTTGAAGTACTTTTCACATTAAAAGCGATAAGAGAGGAGAAATTAATGCAAGAAGAAATGGATCATAAAATTGCAAAAGCTTTATCATCTGAGGTATCACAACAAGAAAAACAAGTACTAGGAGATGCAAGGATTGCAAAAAGCATATTTTTAAAAGGAATGAAAGAACTTACATTAGGTGGATTATGTGAAGTTTTGAAAGATGATAAAAAAATAAAAGAGACTTTACGACATAGTCAACCTCAAATACTACAAATGGTAGAAGATTTTTCTAAATCTCAGAATGTTTTTAGTTTGATCATTAATTATGTGTTCTACGGCAATAATCGCAGTGCAGATTTTGAAAAAAAGTTTCAAGACACTTTAGATAAAATGATTAAAGAATTAGAGCCTGCTGAAGGATCAAAATCATTTGTTGAAAAGATTCAAAATCAAAATCCTAGACCTATAAGTGTTTGCTAAAAAAGTGTGCTTTCGCACACCTCTTTACTAGTAGTCCATATCATCCATATCACCCATTCCACCACCATGACTATGACCGGCATGAGATTTCTTAGGTTGTGGTCTTTCAACAAGAGCTGCTTCTGTTGTCACAAGTAAACTTGCTATTGATGCAGCGCTTTCTAAAGCTGTACGAACAACTTTTGTAGGGTCTATTATCCCACTCTTGAAAGCATTAACAAACTCATGATTTTGAGCATCATAAATTTGTTCTTGATCATTCTGCTCAAGTAATTTTTCTACTATTGAAGCGCCATCTATTCCTGCATTTTCAAGAATTTTACGTGTTGGAGCAGAAAGAGATTTTTTAATCGCTTCGATTCCAGCAGATTCATCAGGATTGTTGCCTTTGATATTAGATAGAGACTGCATAGCATATAACAATGCACACCCACCACCAGGTACAATACCTTCTTCAATCGCAGCTTTTGTAGCATGATATGCGTCTTCAACGCGATCTTTTTTCTCCTTCACTTCAACTTCTGTTATTCCACCGACTCTCACTATTGCAACTCCACCAGAAAGCTTTGCAAGTCTTTCTTGAAGTTTCTCACGATCATAGTCTGAAGTTGTATCTTCCATCTGTTTTTTGATTTGAGCACATCTTGCAACAATTTCAGATTTCTCACCAGAGCCAGCTACTATTGTTGTATCGTCTTTTGTTGAGATAATTCTTTGAGCTGTACCGAGATGATCTATTGTCACATTTTCAAGTTTATGCCCTAGATCTTCACTGATCAATTGACCACCTGTAACAACAGCAATGTCTTCTAATATAGACTTTCTTCTATCACCGAAGCCAGGAGCTTTAACAGCAGCAATTTTTAGACCACCACGTAGTTTGTTTACTACTAATGTAGCTAGAGCTTCACCTTCAACGTCTTCAGCTATAATGAATAGAGGTCTGCCAGATTGCACGACTGCTTCAAGCAACGGCAACATCTGCTGTATGTTATTGATTTTCTTTTCATAGATAAGAACATAAGGCTTTTCCATCTCACAAGTCATCTTTTCAGAATTTGTAACGAAATATGGAGAGAGATATCCTCTGTCAAAATTCAGACCTTCAACTACTTCTAATTCAAGTTCACTGCTGCTCTTTGCTTCTTCAACTGTTATAACTCCATCTTTACCTACTTTATCAAAAGCTTCAGCAAGCATATTACCGATGGCACTATCTCCATTAGCTGATATTGTTGCAACTTGAGCTATCTCAGAAGATGATTTGATTTTACGTGAATGTTTTTGGATTGCTTGTACTACTGTTTTTGTAGCTGCTTCGATTCCACGACGTAAATCCATCGGATTGAATCCTGCTGCAACTTTTTTTGCACATTCACGTGATACTTCAGCTGCAAGTACTGTTGTTGTGGTTGTACCATCACCTGCATTGTCATTTGATTTACTAGCTGCTTCTTTTAAAAGTTGCACGCCAAGGTTTTCAAATCTATCTGCTAATTCTAACTCTTTCACAACTGTTACGCCATCTTTTGTGATTTTTGGAGCACCATATGCTTTTTCGATTATCACGCAACGACCACGTGGTCCTAGTGTAACTCCTGCGATTTTAGCTGTTGTATAAATGCCCTTTAGCATTTTTTCTCTGATTTCATTACCAATTAGAACTTCTTTTACTGCCATATTTTATATATTTTTTATTTTATTTATTTTATATTTTCTTATGTTTTATTCTACGATGCCTAGAACATCACTTTCTTTCATCACGAGGTATTCTTTACCGTTTAACTTTATTTCTGTACCACCCCATTTAGCAAATAAAACTACATCACCAGCTTTTACATCAAGAGCTTTAACGTTGCCATTATCGTCTCTAACTCCTTTACCAACTGCGATTACTTTACCTTCCATTGGCTTTTCTTTTGCTGTGTCAGGTATTATTATGCCACCTGGTGTTTTGTTTTCCTGTTCTATTCTTTCTACAAGCAAACGATCATGCAATGGTCTAAATTTTGTCATATTTTTATAATTTATATTAATTTTTATTTTTTTGGTTAAAATAATACACCAAACCATACAGATTAACATATATGCATTAAATAAATGCCTTTCAAGTGGCTTTTGAAATATTTTTTTATTTGTTAATAAATAGAGACAACAAATTGATTATCGAAATTTATGTTTGAAGTACTTTTACCAATGGAAAGTTTTATAGTAAATATTGAAGCTATACAGAAATTCTTAAGCTCAGATAACTCAGCAATCGTGAGATTTATGTTTGCAGATACAGAAGGGAAAATTCAAAGCATCACAGTCTTATCATCTAAAATTCAATCTTTAAATTCCAAAAATGATCTAGATTTAAAAAAAATATTAGATATCTTAGGAATACAGGGAAATAAAAATTTAGTTTTATTACCAGATCATCATACAAGCTTTACTGATCCATGCTCTGTGCAACACACACATTGTATTTTATGTAGTGTTGTTAATTTATACGATTGGAGTTGTTATGATGATAGATCTCATCTATCGCAAATACATTGTGATAAGAAATTCGATGTTGTTTTGGGATTCACTTTCAATAATATAAGTGACACAGCTTTTGAATATGATATAGATAGATTTTATGACTTAAGAAATGAAGTGTTATTAGAGTCATTTAAAGTTGGTGTTGATATAAACTCACATCATACACCTGATAACAAGATTTGTAGCATAAGTTTCAGCGCTGAAAATATATTGACTTTAGGAGATAATATACAAAAGATAAAAATGATTGTAAAGAATATATCAGCAGCTTATGGAAAATCAGTTCATTTCACTGAAGCTGATTTAAAGATCAAAAGTGATGTAAATTTTACAGAAGAATTTAAAACAAGAGCAAGAAAATTATTTGGTAACATTGATGATAGTGGTGATACTTTGAAAATTAATTTAAATACAGTGGATATAAATCCATATTCTTTAATGAAAGCATTGTTTTTATGAGAAATATACTAATTTTAATTGTCATTATAATATTTCAGACAGCAGTAGCAGATGCTACAGCTCAGAAACAACATGCAAGCCTGGTAGTAGATGTCAATAAGTTGAAAGTCCTACATCAACACAATGCGAAGGTTTCAACATATCCAGCATCCTTAGCGAAGTTAATGACCTTGCATTTGATTTTTGATCGACTACAAGCACATAAGATCACTATGGATACAAAAATCAAGGTCTCAAAAGAAGCAAGTGAACAGAAGCCATCTAAACTTGGATTAAAATCAGGTGAAACAATCACAATAAGAGATGCAATAAATGCTCTGATAATAAAATCAGCAAATGATGTAGCATTTGCAGTCGCTGAATCTCTTGGAGGAGGTGATGTTCATACATTTGTTAAGATGATGAATAAAAAAGCGAAGGCTCTTGGGATGCGTAATACCAATTTTATCAATCCACACGGTTGGCATAATGCAAAGCAATACACAACAGCATATGATATGGCAAAGTTAGCTATATCACTTAGGAAACATCATCCAAAATACTATAAGTTGTTTGCAAATAAAAAATTCAAATTCAAAGGGAAGACAATTCAAACACACAATAGAGTTTTATTGAAATGCAGTGATGCAGATGGTTTGAAGACTGGATTTACAAATGCAGCTGGTTTCAACTTAGTAACATCAGTTAAGAATAAAAAAACAAATATCGTAGCTGTTGTTATGGGAAGTGATTCAGCTGCAGAGAGAGATCAAAAGATGTTAAATCTTATTGATAAATTCTCTTACAGAAAAAGTTAGTTAGCAGCGTCGCCATACGCAGTCAAACAAGTGTTCATAGATATGATTGTACTATCAATTATGTCTGCATATAATGCTGGGCATTGTAGTGTTGTAGTACTGGAACCAATACACGCATTTACGGTATGTAAATATACATTAGCACTAATGATTTCAGTATTTATGCCTTGTAATGAAGCCTCATTAATAATATTATCGGTTAAATGATTTATTATTGTATTAACTGTTGTTTTATCATTTACAAGACGCCCAATATTCTTTAGTTCATTTTTTATATAGTCTCTACACGTAATATGGTCCTCTCTTACTGATAAAATATTTATAACAGGGTTAGGGTTCTTATAGCCTCCAAGTGATTTGGAATCTATAATCTTATTCATTAAATTAGTTACAGAATTGCCAAGATTCATATAAGGTATATTGAGAAGATTTGGATTTTTTTCAACTACAACAGACTGATAGAATGGGTTGAGAGTAGTTGTTATACCTTTGTTGAAAAATTTAGCATTAGGTGTACTATTAAAGTATTGCTTAAAAGAGGTAAAATTAAATTTTCCTATCAAGTCATCACATAACGGATCTACACAAATATTCTGATGTTGAGAATTAGATTGTGAAGGAAATGGCATTAAAGAGTTTAGTACATCAAGTTTACCTAAAAAAACCTTCTTTAAAGGTTGAGTGGTGTTAAGTAGAGTAATATTAGTTATTTGTTTAATTCCAACATATTGATATGGTTGATATGGTGCTGGTGCTGGAGGACTTGGTTGAGCTGGAGCACTTAGTTGAGCCAAAGCAATCAGTTGATATGATTTCATTTTTTGGTTTTATTTTTTGTTAATTTTTCATATTTTCCTCCTATGTATACAATTATAAAGATATAAAATTTTAAATGCAAGAAAAAATTATAGCATGATATAACAGAGAGTTTTCAGATGTGTTGTTTCTAATCACTCAAAATAAATTTACAAAACAAGAGTTATTACAGCCTTACATTGATATACTGACTGAGGTTTATTATATTATATAACAATGGTAGGGTGGGGGAATTAAAGACAGTAAATGATAAAACTTAAATGGAATGACTCTCATTTTGATCACTGATGCTGTGTTCCAGTGATGAAAGTTATTAATATTTGTTTTAGATACATCTAAAAGTTGATAAAAAGACATTCTATAATGGTAATGTGCAATAAAAAAACCTGTGCTTTATTATCTATTTCATTATACTGAAGTTATTTTGCGTAGGTTTGTTTTTTGATTGTTTCAATAATTTTTGTGCATAAGTTTCTTGTTTTTGTGATAACAAACTCAAGAGTCTTATTGAGAAATTTACTAGTATTGCACTATTTTCAAAACTTTCAATTTGAATACCAATATTTTGCATATCATTGTATAAAAGATTAAGCTGCTCCTTGAGTAACTCATTGTTTTTATTATTACTATCGGTTTCAGTTAATATTGATTTTACGAAAGAATCTTGATCAGTTTTATTATTATTATATGCTGATGTGATGATTACTGCAATTTGCTTTCTTAATGGACCTGTGTCTCTTATTGAAGCTACTGTACTGTGTTCTTTACCTTGATTGTTTATTGTTTTTATTGCATCTGCGAAAAGCGATAACATTTGTATTTTGGTTGTTTTTTATTCTATTTGTTCCTACTAAGTACTTATACACAACAAAGCAATATTTAGCAATTTTTTTACTTCAAGAATTTACTATTATAATCTATTAGTTTATGTGAGCTCAATCATGTTTGATTGTTTTTGATCTACAAATAAATCTAAAAAAGTTCTCAAATTTTCGTATATTTGATTCTTTTCATCTATTAACTTTACTGCTTTTTTACAGCTAACTATTTGTCCATCTAAAAGTTTATTATTTTGTAATAAATAATCCCTTATAGGTTTATCAAGTTTTATGTCATCAAGCATTGTCTCTCCAAGTAACTTGTCTGATTGATACTTTATTTTAATATCTTCAAATTCTTTTTTAAGTACTTTAAATAACTCTATATCTATGTCTTTTTTGTTTTTTAAGAACAATATCATTTTTAAATCTATTTGAGGTTTATCTTTGAAAAAGCCTTTCAATTCTTTTTGAATATTTGTATATTGTTGAATCTTTCCTTCAAGCCTTCTGATTGAAAGCATTTGAGATATAATATTATACAAATAATATTGCTGAACTTCATTGTCTTTTCCTATCAAATTTGAATAAAGTGCTTCCATACGGGTTTTGATTTCATCTGCAGTTAATGACATTATATGTTCTGTTGAATCTAAAGGTATATGTGACTTTGATATGCTTTCATAATGCAATTTTAGATCTGCTATACTCTCATAATGCAATTTAATTTCTTCCTCCCAATAATCAATCAACTCTTTGATCTTCAGGTTAATTATAGGTATCAGTTGTGAATCTATATCTATTATTCTTTGAATTATCTCAGGTTTAATTGAACTAAAGTTGTTTGACTGAGGTATTAAAATATTGTTATTATTAATCATTATAGTTTACAGCTTGTGTTTTTGACCGCTAGACAAAAAC
This sequence comes from Candidatus Fokinia solitaria, assembly GCA_943325105.2. Classification (GTDB taxonomy): domain Bacteria; phylum Pseudomonadota; class Alphaproteobacteria; order Rickettsiales; family Midichloriaceae; genus JALQUO01. The sequence continues at coordinate 27,107 of CALPOD020000005.1, forward strand.
TAACATAATAAAAAGCTCTACAAAATAGTTTTATTTTATTTTTTTGTTAAAAAAAAAAGTTAATTGCAAAACCATACGCAAGATCTTCTTTATTGATTTAAAGCCTTAATATCGGATTTGTTGAAATTTCTAACTTTACTTTATCTACAAACTTAGATTGTGCCTCTTTGAATCTAGATTGTTGTGTTTTCATTCCATCAAGATTATGTTCAAAACCCATTTGTTTTCCAATACTTTTAACTAATTCTATAATTGCATCCTGCAACTTGCCAAATAAACCCTTATTACTCTCTTCGAGTTTTTCAAAATTATCATCTATTTTATTCTTGCCGTACATAGAATGTAAAATACTGAAAATTTCTTTAACGCCTTCCTGGTCTGACGAGATACTAATTTTGCTAATTGATTTTTGCATTTCCTGATACATTTCAGGTCCCATACCCATAATAAAAAACAAAGCTCCAAAAGCTTGAGATTGTTTTTTGAAAAAATCTTTTATTGCTGTTTCCAATTTTTGATTTAAATCACAGGTAATTTTCTCACAAAACACTGCAAGTTTTTCACTATAACCATTATTCTGTTGAGTTGCATCATAAAAATTCCTGCCATCTTTTGTAAACTCTGCAACCATTTGATTGTAAGCTTGAATTATAATTGGACTTATTTCCTGTATATCTTCTTGTTTCATAATAATTTGTTTGGTTTTTTTGTTAATATTTATAAGTTGTTTTTTAATTAACTTATATTTATATTATGAATGATAATAAGTGCAAGCGCAAGTGGTTTTTTACAACCGAAAGACGAGTGTCAAGAATATGACACCCAATTTTAAAAACCTTGACTAGTTTGTAGACCTTGTACTTTTGTTCTTTCCTCCTTAAGGTTTTCACAAAATGATTTTTTATTTTCTTTAAAGTTTGATCTAACCTCTGCATTTGTTTTGATGTCAGCTCCAAACAAGTTAGGTAGAAATCTAACACATTTAATTGCGAAGTCCTGAAGCTTTTCAGTAAAACCTGGATTCTCACTCATGATTTGATTTAAATCTTTTATTGTACTCCCTCTATAGTAACGGTTTATATCTTCAAAGATTTCTTTTGCTTGTAGTACAAGACCAGGTGATAGAGCTTCTGCTCCAAACAACTCTTTCACAAACTCATCTGCACCTTTACCTTTAGAAGCGTTGTATGCTGTTACTATTTTCGCTTTTACTTCTGCTTGTTGTTCTGCTTGTTGTTTTGCTGCTTGTTGTTCTTGTTCCAAAGATTTTGCTAAAAGCTCACCTAAACCTGTGATGCTATCAATACCTAAATTTTCTTTTTGACTACGTAAAAAGTTGAATAATTGTTGTTCATCCATTTTTTTTATCTCATCTGGTAAATCAAGGTTTAGTATAGGATCTCCGGGTTTGGCCTCCACATTCAATGATATAAGAATTTGTATTTCTCTATGTTCAGATCCAAAAATTTCTTGGAACTTCTCTTGATTTAATTCAGCTATATTATTTGTTTTTTGTTCGTTGATTTGAAACTAGTTTTTATGCTAGCTAAATTAATGTTAAACAAAAAATTTCAAAGAGCAACGTTTTTTTTTAACTGAGAGATGAGTGCCAAGAACATGGCACCCAATTAGAAGTGTTATTTTGCTAAAGGATTTTGATCTTTTTTAGCAGCATGCTCTAAAAATGATTTTTTATCTATTGCTCCTTCTTTGATTTTAAAGTCTGATCTAACTTCTGCATTTGTTTTGATGCCAGCTCCAAACAAGTTAGGTAGAATTCTAACACATTTAATTGCGAAGTCCTGAAGATTTTCACGAAAATCTGGCTTATCACTCATGATTTGATTTAAATCTTTGATTGTACTGCCTCTATAGTAATGGTTTATATCTTCAAAGATTTCTTTTGCTTTTTGTACAAGCTCAGATGGTAGAACTTCTGGTCCAAACAACTCTTTCACAAACTCATCTGCACCTTTACCTTTAGAAGCATTATATGCCTCTACTATTAGTGTTTCTACTGCTGCTTTTTCTGCTTCTGCTTTTTCTGCTTCTGCTTTTTTTTGTTCTACTGCTTCTTCTCTTCCTTTATTGCCCCTGAATACTGATTGTATTTTTGTCGCTGCTGATTGTATTTTTGTCGCTGCTGCTTGTTTTTCTGCTGCTTTGTGTTCTGCTGCTTTAAATTCTGGACTATCAAGCAAAGCTTTTAAATTTTCTGTTGTGACTTTTGTGTCTTTTGATGCTATTTTATTTAATGCTTCATTATCAACCTTTATTTCTATTCCATGAGTATTCTTGAAATACCCTGCTATTGCTTCCTCACCCGATCCCTTTGCATGTGTGCCTGGGAAAGTTCCTTGCTTCCTGTTTTTAAAAGCGTCTTGAACCTTTTTTAATATATCATCTACTTTTATTGACATTGTTTTTTTGTTTTTTGTTCGTTGATTTGAAACTAGTTTTTATGCTAGCTAAATTAATGTTAAACAAAAAAAATTAAAGTGCAACGTTTTTTTTAACTAAAAATTGTGAAGTCACTAGTGTTATCATTTTTATCGAATGCAGCTACTGAAAATATAAAACGTTCATTGCCTAGGCTTTCTGGAATTTTATATTCAAAATCATATGTATAGTCTTGATGTAATATATTCCCTTCTGAATCAGTAAATTTTACATAGAAAGAATTTTTGACATGATCATCAAACAATTCATTTGATAAAACCCTGGGAGTCCAACTAATTATATCTTGTGTTTTTTGAACCATCACAGGTGATATCAAATCTGAATTATTCAAATCAACTATAACTGTCTGAGATTTATCTGTACTTCTAACAAGATGTTTATCAAGATGTGTTTTGAATGAATACTCAAATTGTTTTGCAGGAAGATCTATGTTGATTGCTGTCACTGTTTCTTCATCTAATAGAATAAATCTATCATATTGATCACTTGAAGTTCCATACAGACCTCTCAATAAGTTACTAATTATATAAGAACCATCTGGCTGAAGGATTGCCTTACTAAACTTCACAATTTCATTACCTATCATTGCAAGATTTCTGTTTGTAATAAACATTTCTTCCTCAGAGATGCTGAAGATTTGTCCATTGTATAGTTTAACTGTGAATTGACTATTTCTATCTATTGTGAATTGATTTTTATGATCTGAAAATGACTTAATATTTCCAATTACAGACTGCTTTGTTATCAAAACTGATTCAGTATGCAATTTTATATCATTAGCTTTCAATGTAAAATCTAAAGTACACCCAAACCACTTATTATTATATCCTGATGCAGCAATTCCGATTGCTTTTTTACCAGGTATTTTGAATATTTCTATATTAGTATTAGGGATTATCTGATCAATATTTTTATTATTATAGTTGATTGATGGAGAAGTCTCGATAGGATAAATTTCTGAAAAAGTATTCCCAATTATCTTTGCAGAATTGTTTTCTTTAATATCAATGCTAGTAACTTTTATCTCATGTTTTTTCCTTTGATATTCAATTATGATAATGTCTCCAGGTACAATACCAATAATCTCACTTTCATTTCTTTTTGTATTTTGAAATAGAAAATGTATAGGGATATAAAACTCGTAAGTATTTTGAGAATGTAATTCATTTTGCATTACATTATTTCCAACCTTTCTAATATTTTCATCAGATATCACTATTGGTAGATCAAATTCAAAAACTTTTTTGTTGTTTGTTTCTTCAAGGAATTTTTCATATCTTTTTACATTAAAATCATTTGTAATGTAATCAATTGATATAGTTGATGGAAGTGTTCCAGGATCACCTAATTCAATACTTATAGGACCTCTCACATCACCCGTATCGATTGCGTCTAAACTACTGTGATTTACAAGGATATCATCATATTTTATCTCAGAGATTTCATTATTATTTGATACGAAATGTATTTTTCCACCAGCTTCAAACATATCGAATTGATAAACTTTTTGCAGGCTTTGAATTACTTGCATGGCAGATTGACTACTATCAACTATAAGCCCCTCAACAATGCCATTTAATTTTCCTACATCTATATCATCCTGTGATAATCCAGCCTTGATACAAATATCTTGTATAATTGTCTTGAGTTCAACAACCCCAACTTTTCCATTGACCCAATGTCCTTTTTCCCAATTACATCCATCTGACCATATGTTTGAAAGTTGTGGCCAAGTAGGATAGGGCCTTGCATCCCAAGTCCACAAAAACTTTCTCTCAACCATTTCTGAATTCTTCCACCTCATCTCAGTTGCTTTAATCGCAGACCTTTGAGCAAGTATATCAACCTCTCCATCTGAGAACTTTGGGTACTTTGACTCAGAACTAAATGCATCAAAAAAGACATTAGGCTGGTTTGTAGCACATGATACAGATGGGAATCCATATTCAGTAAACCAAATCTTTTTCATCTGAGGCTTCCATTCAGTTATTTTTCCGTCTGGATTTATATGTTGATTTTTCCACCAAAACTCTATGTTTTTCAATGCATATTTTTGATCTAGAGGTATTTTTTTATCTCCATCATAATAAAAATCATACCCTTCCACACTGTCCCATCCTTCTATAATTTTTTCTATATTATATTCAGATTTTTTAATTTCTGTTAAAGGAAAGTATGCATCTATTCCAATAAAATCTATATTTTTAGAAGCCCAAAGCTTATCCATATAATATATTTTATTTGCGCTATGATATTCATTCCAGTTTGCTGCATAGGATATTTTTACTTTATCACCCACAATCTCTCTCACCTTATCAGCTAATTTCACTAATTCATCAACTGCAGGGAAGTTACCATTTTTATCTTGAATTCTAGTTAGATCTTGCATTTCAGACCCTATTAAAAATGCATCTACGTGATCTTTGACTAACTGTGCATAATGGATAATGAATTTATTATATCCATTTTCTCCATTGAAAAACTTTTGAATGCTATCTGACGATCCTGTTATTCTACCGCGCCATGGTTTACCATCAAAATCTACAAACATCATCGGATAAAACATTACTTTATAACCTTTGTCTTTTATATACTCAATGTATCTCACTATACTCTCATCGCTTGGAGTACCACCATAATTAACTTGATTATTATTTTTTGAAATAAGGTGTGCATTATTTCTAGTGAAATCAGAAACGCTCCACTTCGGCTCATCATCATTATCATATTCCACACCAGGTTTTATATAACACTCTGCAGCATCTAAACTTGTACCAAACCATGAAACAACAGGAGATATCCACTGTACATTTGGTAAATCGTTTTTGATTTGATCTAAAGCCACAACTGAATTTGCAATACCTGGAGTATGATGTTGATTGATTGCAGTTGTGTTGCCATTATCACTTTTATTGTATTGTATCTTAGTATCGTATACAAACTCTCCACAGCCAGGAATAATTATAAGTGACTCAACTAAATTCTCAGGTGAATTCTCATCTATACCATTTTTAGATACTTCAAATGTAAAAGTAGGTACTTTATTTCCAAAGTTACTGATATTAAAATCTTGAATCATCACGTATGCTAATCCTTTATACGATAGAGCTTCAGATTTCAAAAGCGCTTCTAGTAAAGGATCTGGCTCTTGTGCGTCATCTCCTAAATATATTCTTATATTGTTCAAATCAGAGATCAAAACATCATCAGCCCATATTTTACCAATAGATGATATTTTTCCTTCACATAAACCTATTGCAAGTGATATTGTATATAAATATTCAGAGTGTATTTCTTCCTGGAGTTTTACACGCTTTTTACTTGTTTTGACATGCTCATTAACTTCCGACATCCAAATGATATTTCCTGCGATTTTCATCTTTCCATAAACATTTGGAATGCTTTCTCCATACTTAATTTTTTGCTGATGAATGCTACCTAACCTCTGTCCAGATACTAAATGCTTTCCTCCAAATACAGCATTTGTTATTGTATTCCCTATAAGTTTTCCAAATATCTTTCCAGTCGATCCAGCCAGAGCAGTTGTTACTAGTGTACCCATATAGATTATTGCTTTATTTCTATCTAACTTAAATAGTAACACCGTATTTAGTCATAAGGAACTACATTGCGTTCAAAAAAATAAACTAGATTTTAATTACCTTGCTGTACAATGACTTCTTCAATGATTAATTATGATTTTCAAAACCAATTGGTTGTATTTTTTTTATTTCAGGTTGTTGCAGATAGATGATTGATGTGATATTTCAGGAATGTTCAAAAACAAAAAAAATAAATAGGAAATATGAAAACACCAAACTCTCCTGATAATGCTTGGGTTAAGGCAATGAATGAATTACTATATTCTGGAGGTTTTGACCCAGTGCGATTACCACCAGGTGTAAGAGATGTAGAAGCATCAAAAGAATCTAGCAGTGGTGGTGCTGCTGCTGTAGAACCTAATGCTACAGGATTTAAAACACCACAAAAACAAGAGGAAATATCAGGAATTGAAAAAACTAAAACTGCAAGAAAAACTGTAAGGTTCTTAAAATCAGTAAAGAAAGAAGAAGGTGAAAGTTTTTTTCATCAGATTGAAAGTATGTTGGAGCAAGGAAAGACAGTAGATGCAATTTGGTGTGAAAAAGGAGTAGAATTACAAGGTTTAGGGTTTGACAGAGAGGATTTACAAAATATTGCAGATGATATTTTAGGCTATAAAGAACTTCTCAAGAAAACAATGGAGTTTACACTAAGTGATTGGACATCACCAGTTTCATCACCTGAGGTAAGTGGTGCAAATACACCTTATAGAAGTGCTTCATGGACAGAGGGATTAGAAAAAAGATCTGCAAGTCGTGAGAGGTCTAATTCTTTTTAAATTAGAAATAAAAATATGATTAACAACTTATTATATATTCACAATTTTTTAGCTTGAAAACTCAAAGTTGTTGCTTGGTAAAATAATTATGATATACTGTGAGTTGTTTTTTTAACCAAGATAAAAAAATATAAAAGGTCATAATCAAAAACGTACTGGATTTTTAAGTCCTCAAGTAAAAACTAAAGGAAATCCAAAAGGACCAGATTCAGCGAGAAAATCTGAGCCTGGTGATCCTACATTAAGCAAGTTTGATCTACTACTTGGAGACAGTGAGATTGAAGAAACTGCTGAAAAAAAGCAAGATAAAGCTAAAAAAAATAGCACAGGAAAAAAAGGTCGATCGCCAGCAGAGGGGAGAAGATTTAAAGAAGAAGCAAAAGTAGAACAACAAAAACAAATAGAAAAAGGAGGAAATATGTTTAATGGTATTTTAAGTGGTATAATTAGTGCAGGAAACCAAGACGGCATATATTCACCAACCCCAGGAGTTGATGGTTTGGAAGTAACACCAGGGAGTCAAGTTAGACCAGGGAGTGCTTTTGGTACAACACCAGACAGTAGTTTGTTGGGAGCATTTGCAGCAACATCAGCAACAGGTGGTGGTGGTGTAAGACATGAAACTTTGCACGATCATACTGGAGGAGTTGGCCTTGCAGGAGAAATGGATGAAGAAGCAGAAGAAAAAGCAAATTTAGAAGCTGGAGAATTTAAGTTAGAAGGAGGCTCAGGATCAAGCACACCTTCAGATACATTTCATTCATCACCTTCAAGTCCAAGAAAAGAAGCAAAAGGTGAGGATCTTATGGAGCATCTTCAAACAAGACGCAAAGAAGGACACATACCACAAGATCCACGCATGGCAGCTTTTGCTAGTTTAGATGTACCACTCCTACCACATGGAACTGAAGAAGTTTTAGCAGGAAGAGGAGCATCAGCACAAGAAAGACGCAGAATATCATCTGAAGCTAGACATGGAATTGGTGGAGGAGGAGGTGCAGGAAGTTTGGCTACACATTTGAGCGGCGAGGGTGGCAGTAGTGGTCCTATAGGAAGTAGAATGGGTTTCTTTGCAGAAGCTCCACAAAGATTCTGGAGAACAGAGTCTGAAACACCCCAACAGAGAATTGAAAAGTTGAATCAAGGTATTGCAGAAATGATTGCAGCAATAAAAAGCGGTAGATCTTCTGATGATTTGCCAGTTTCAAGTAATATTTTTGTCCTTAGAAATCTAACTCATACAAATGGATCATCTGGATCTATAAATGATGATGTATCAGTTGCAGAACATCAAAGCATACAATCATTTTCTTTGTTACAAGCTATTTACTATCAAAAGCAAGGAAATACAGTAGAAGTTCAATCAAATATCACTAATTTTTTAATATCAAAGTTAGTTGAAGCTGGTACAAATGAATGTGATGATCCTACTTTCGGGAAGGCAATCAATAAAATAGCTTCCAAAATCGAAACAAAAGATTTACAGACCTTCAAAACGATTGCAGAAAGGTTGGTAGAAGAACCAACTTGGTTAGAGTGGATTAGACAACAAATAAAGCAACTTTTAAATGTAATCAGTAAATGTTGGGGAGGAGATTTATTTGCAGGTTCAATAGCAGAATGTGATGTAAGAAAAGAATTACCAAAACTTGTCAAATCATCAGGTAAAGTTAAATTTACTGAAGAAAATGCTTGGAGTAAGTTTTGTGAGGAAAAAGTTAATAGAAGTACGGAGGTTACGTCTAGAGCATGAAGGGTTTTATAAACCCCATGCATGCTTTATCTTATCAAGCTCTCCACTCTCTTGAAGTTCATTGATAGCAGAATTGATCCTATCTAAAATTGGATCATCTTTTTGCACTCCGATTGCAATCCCTTTTGTCTTAAGACCTTGAAGTTCTGTAACTTTCATTGGTATTTCAGGATTAGATTTTGCAATGTCCTTTGCAGTTATCTGATCAAATAACACTCCATCTAAGTTTTTATTTTTCAACTCTTCGACTAATACTAAAGCATTGTCCATTGACATAACATCGACTTTTACATCTTGCTTTGTTATCCACTGATTCATTAAAGATCCTGTTTGCACACCTATTTTCATGCCTGGTTGTATAGGATTACTTGGGTCTAAGGTATCAATACTAAGTATTGCAAAATTGTTATAATAATATGGCACAGAGAAATCTATCACTTGAGATCTTTCAGGTGTTTCTGAGATACCTGATATCGCTATATTTATGTCGCCATTTTGAAGTGATGGGATTATTAAATAAAACTGCATATCCTTAATCATCACTTTCATTTTTAGTTTTTTAGCTATTGCATTGATCAAATCAATATCAAAACCAACTATTTGACTGTCCTTCACGAATTCAAATGGTAGATGATCTGCTGATGTGCCAACGATTAATACATCCTCTTCAGGACTCATATCATCATTATCGTCATCACTTGTTTGGAGTTCATTATTATGTGTGTCAGCAGCTGTTGAGTTCTTGCTGTCATTCTCACTACAGCCAGTTAACAAATAAAAAGTACAAAATAATGTTAACAAAAAGAATTTGAGATTTTTATTTTTAAGCATAAAAGTACATTATAAAAAAGTGTTTGTTTTAACTTCTCAGTAAAACTACACCTTTTTATACCCTCTCTGCTATAAGGCCTTTCCTACTAGAAGTTGATAATAAAATTATTCTGCTTTGTTTTCTTCAGCTGGTTTTACGTTATTTTCTTGTGTAGGAGCTTCAGTGGTTGTAGTAGTAGCAGTAGTACTATTACTTGTAGCGCTCTCCTCTTTTTTGTTTTCACATGCAGCTAGTGATAGCATAGCAAAAAGTGGTAAAATAAGTTTTAATTTGTTGTTAACTGACATAATGTTTAAATATAATTTTTAAAGAGTTGTTTGGTGCCCCTGGCCGGGCTCGAACCAGCACGTCCCGAAAGACAACAGATTTTGAGTCTGTCGCGTCTACCATTCCGCCACAGAGGCTTAGACCATGAGGTTAATTTTATATTATATATTGGAATCTAGCAAGTCTAATAAGAAGATTATAGTTTTAAGTGATTTATGCAAGATTAAATGTGATATTAAAGACACAACTTCAGCTATTGCTAATTAAGATTGAACCATCTTCTGTCACTTTTCCACTTAAAATCTTATTTGTATCAATGCTTTTGACTTTTATAATATCGCCAACATTTCCATTATTGAGAGCAACACATGGAATTTCTATTGAGAGATTCTTTTTAATAAACTTAACTGTAACATTTTCTCCTCTATGCACCACAGCAGAATCGACGTATAAATCATTTCTTCTCAAAGGTTTTCCTGATTCAAGATTTCTACTAGCTCTCACGACTGAATTGCTGAGATCCATTTTAGAAAGATAGTTTTTATTTGATTTTAATTGCATTTCTTCATAAGCAAGATCTGCTTCATTTATTGCCTCACCTTTTTTGATATTTCTAGTTGTAACTAACACACTTGTTTCTTGTGATGCAAAAACTTGTGAATTAATAACAACTAAAAAGAAAAAGATTAATCTCAGCACAATCAAGAGTTTATAACTTTTTCTAACATTTGATCAGATATTGTGATCACTTTGACATTCATTTCATATCCTCTTTGAGCTTTAACTAGATCTGTCATTTCCATGATAGCATTAACATTTGACCCCTCTAACCATCCAGCTCTTAGTGTCCCATAATTGTCTTGTCCTGCGACAGAAACCTGTGGTGCGCCTGATGCATCAGTTTGTAGTGCTATATTATTACCTACTAGTTCAAGACCCGTAGGATTGGCAAAAATAGCAATATCTAATTGCCCTTGTACTTGTGGTGTATCATTGCCTGGAAGCTGTACAAGTACTGTACCGTCACTTTTCACTAGAATATTCTCTTGATTCAATGGAATTTCAATCCCTGGACTTACAACATAGCCTAATGCTGTAACTATTTGATTAGTTGTAGGATCAATTTGAAATGACCCATCTCTAGTAAATGATTGTGAACCATCTGGCATGTTTAAGACAAAATATCCATTACCATCTAATTGAATATCCAACTTATTTCCTGTATTTATTGCATCTCCTTGTTTATTATCCCTAATAATTGCTGAAACTGCAGTTCCTGCACCATATTGAATGCTTGTTGGGACTGTAATATCACTACTAGCATCAACTGCACCACCAGCTCTTCTTTCAGTTTGATATTGAAGATCAGTCGTAGCTAAAAAACCTTTCTTGAATGATGTAGTATTTACGTTTGCAATGTTATTTGCAATGTTATCAATTGATTTAGCGTACGCTTGTGCTCCAGTTGCAGAAATGTTGAGTGAACTCATATGTACTATTGTTTTTTATGATTTAACTTCATTAATTTATACCATAAGAATTATGCAATTCTACTAAATCTTCAATGGCTACTAAAAAAATCTTTCAAAACTTTAACTCTTAGTGTTGTTAAAATAGCTATATAAGAAAATCCTCCACATGATATAAATAATAATACTTTTATCAAATTAGATTTGTTGATCATAAAGCTTTTGAGAATTATAACTGTTATTGCCATAAAAAACACTCCAAAGATATATTTAAAAAAATCCTTTTTAGTATCTGAAGAAATTTTGGCAATAGCATCACAATTCAAAAATAGTAGTAAAAATTGCGTAGCATTTGAAAAGATTGCAGCAATTGCCACACAGGAATATCCAACATAGTCCATAAGTAAAAAACTCATTGAGATGTTTATTATAAGATTCACTATCCCTATGTACATTGGTGTTTTTGTATTACCAACAGAATATAATGTTGCATTGTATATTTTAGATATTCCTTGAAAAGGTAAAGCACAACACAAGATTTTCAACATTAATGCAGTATTTACAGCTGCTTCAGTTGTAAACTTACCTCTTGTAAAAAATGCCGTGATGATTTCATCACTTATCAAAAACAAACCAACTGCTGCAGGCATTATAAAACATAAAATAGCACGTAATGCTTTATTAAAAGCTTCAATTTTCAACTCCTTATTTGAGGATGCTCTGCTAAGTAATGGTAATAATGTAATTGCTGATGCAGTACTAAAAAGTGCTAATGGCAATTGAATGATTCTATCTGCAAAGTATAAATATGATATTCCTCCTGAAAAAAATGACAAGATTATCATGTCACACCAGACACTTATCTGTACCATACCAGAGCTAAATATGCCTGGTAATATTCTTTTAAGAATTTTTTTCACATACTTTGATAGAATTGGTTTTCTAAGATGTAATCTAATATTATATTTATATCCCCAATAAATCATCCATAACAATTCTAATACGCCAGATATTAATACACTGTAGGATAGGGCATGAACTTGTGAGGTGCAAAAATTTCCTGCTCTGATGCAAACGTAAAATGAACTGATCAATACTGAATTCATTATAATAGATGTTGAGGCAAATGGCACAAAAACTCCTTTTATTTGTAATATAGAGCCATAGAATGCTGCAATAGATATGAAAGTCAGGTATGGGAATGTAATATATGCTAAGTCAACTGCTAAATTAAAAATGATTGGATTGTCTGAAAATCCAGGATTAGTAATAAACATTACAAAATCCATATACAAAAATATAAATAATGTAAATAAAATTAGTGTTATTAAAAGCGTTGTCAAAACATGGGATTTTACTAATTTTGTATATTTTTCTCCATGAGATGCAATAGACTGAGATATTGTTGGTACTATAGCTGAATTCATAGCTCCTTCACTGAAAATTGCTCTAAACAGGTTAGCTAATTTAAAAGCTGCTAAAAATGCATCATTTAAAGGTCCGGCACCTATAAAGGCTGCAATACACATATCCCTTACAAATCCAGTCATCCTAGATATGAATATTACTATGCTAACTTTAGCAGTCGGACCTAGTCTAAAAAAATTTTTCATGTAAGTTGATAATTACTATATTGTTTGTATTTTATAAAGTGGTAGGTTCTGATAGTTAAAATTAATTATATACATGTATACAATGAGTGAAGTTTTTAGTACAGGACGTTCTACTGTTCCTGCAATGGAAGAAATTCTAGGTAAACCATTTAAAATCCTAGACCATGGTTTTGTGAGAGTAGTTGACTACATGGGAGATGACAGTGCAATAGTCCAAGCAGCAAGAGTATCTTATGGTAAAGGCACCAAGAAGTTGAATGAAGATAAAGGGCTTATAAATTATCTATTAAGGCATTCACATACAACTCCTTTCGAAATGTGTGAGATTAAATTTCATATAAAAATGCCAATGTTTGTTGCAAGGCAATGGATTAGACATCGAACTGCAAATGTTAATGAATACTCAGCTAGATATTCGATTTTAGATAAAGAGTTTTATGTGCCTGCAATAGAAAATATAACTCCACAGTCTCAAATAAATAAACAGGGAAGAGATACTGCATCGCTCTCACAAGAGGAGTTAAATAGAGTTTTAGAAATACTAAATAGTGATTCAAATCAGTGTTACAGTCATTATCTTGAGATGCTAAACTTACCTGATAACTCATCCGATACAAATATTGAACATGCAACTCACGTTGGTGTATCTGAAGGTATGCAAGATATCAGAGATCCTGATAGATTAGGAATAGCACGCGAATTAGCAAGGATTAATTTGAATTTAAGTTACTATACTCAAATGTATTGGAAAATAGATTTACATAATTTGATGCATTTCCTTAGACTTCGTGCTGACTCACATGCTCAGTTTGAAATCAGAGTGTATGCAACACAAATGCTTGAAATTCTTAAGCTGTGGTTGCCACATACATATGAAGCTTTTGAGAATTATCAGTTGAATTCAGTAAAGGTATCATCTCAAGGGAAATCAGTCATCAAAAGATTGATTGGTGGTGAAAAAATCACACAAGAAGAAAGCGGCATGTCAAAGCGTGAATGGCAAGAACTGATGCATAGTTTAGACCTAAATTTATAATCCAAAATTAGAACTCATTTCTTGAGTTCTATCTCTCAAATATCAATATTTTTTTCGTTGACATGATGATTTATGTAGTTTATTTGTAATATATCTAGTGTAGTATTAACACTTAACAATGACAAAATAAACAACAAAATAAAATGCAAAATAGATCAGAAATAAATATTGAATTAAACCAATCAGCAAGTCAAGTTAATAATAACCCTAGACCTTCTGGTAATGCTGTGCCCAATAATAGTAATAGATCCTCTGCTAATGCTAGGCCTTCAATCAATGCGGAAGAATATACACGCGAGCAACGCGTACAAATTGATACATATAAAAAACTTATTCGTCGCAAAGTTAATGGCCAACAGAATGTTGAGTTTGGAATAGATCCGACTGATACAGATGCTGCAATGAGAAAAATTCATTTGTTAAGAAGGGCATTTGAAGAAGAAATACCTGAAAGAACTCCTTCGAAATGGTGGTGGATATTACATTCTACACCTTTTATTGGAATGTTAGGATTGGCTATTGATGATAGAAATATTGGAATTATGGAATCAAAAGTTAAAGATGAATTAGCCGTTATTTTACAATCAACTCTTGAAAATTGTGTTTGGAAAATTAATGGTTTAGAAAATAAGATTCTTGCAATGCAAGAACAACTTTGTAGTATGGAGGAGAAGAATGCAGAGACTGCAAGAGAGCATCAGACACAACTTTGTAGTATGGAGGAGAAGAATGCAGAGACTGCAAGAGAGCATCAGACACAACTTCGTAGTATGGAGGAGAAGAATGCAGAGACTGCAAGAGAGCATCAGACACAACTTCGTAGTATGGAGAGTAATTTCAGTAGAACTATGGAAGCATTAAGTAGGCAGATATCAAGTCTTCAAACAAACAATCAAGAGAGGGGTGGGCCACAGTTAGGAATATAGTCAGAATTACTTCTGACTTCTCTCTTACATAACTATTCCTAACTTAGAATCAATTAAATTTATTGTATTTGTGATTCCATAAAGTGCTACGAACGATCCGAACCTTGGGCCGCTCTCAGAACCTATAAGAACTTGATAAAGTAATTTGAACCATTCACGCATCTCAATTCCATTTTCTCTTGCTATCCTGTATAATTCATTTTGAATAGTTTCTGATGATGCATCTTGATCCATTGCCTGCAATGAATGTTTTAACTCAAGGATTGCAGCTCTTTCAGAATCATTTGGAGTTATATATTTCTTGTGTACAAAATCTTTATGATAATTTATGATTCCATCAACCATTCTCACAATGAATTCACAATTCTTTGCATCGATTGAAAATGCATCTATATACTTCCAAACCATCTCACGATTATCTGTATTACAAGCACTTACTAAATTCAAAATCAAACTATATGATATTCCAGATTCAGCTAACGATCTGACATCAGAATCATTTTCCCCTACTATATGATAGATAGGATTATCGAATTTCTTATCATCAGACTCAGCTGCAATATACTGCCTTGCATAAGCTATATAATCATCTACATATCTTGGAATTATGTCGAATGAAAGTTTTTTAGCTTTCTGAGGTGATGCAAACATGAATAATTTCAAGCTTTCAGATGGTGCATATTTTAACCACTGATCAATTGTCACACCTGTACCTTTTGATTTAGAAATCTTTTTACCTTCTTCATCAAGAAACATCTCATAAATCATTTGAGTTGGTCCTTTATTGCCAACTATTTGACATATCTTTGTATATAAATCAGCATTCATTCCAACATCTTTTCCAAACATTTCAAAATCAACATCAAATGCTGCCCATCTCATTCCAAAATCTGGCTTCCATTGAAGTTTACAATGTCCATCAGTTACTTTCACTGTAACTTCTTCAGATGTTTCTGGATCATTATATGTGATCGTACCAGCTTTCAAATCATGAGATACTATTGGGACCTGTAAGACTTTACCAGTTCTCTTACAAATAGGTAGAAATGGGCTATAAGTACCTTGTCTTTCCTCTCCTAGTGTTGGTAACATTAGATTCATTATATCATCATATCTCTCCAAGACCTTCATCAACATCTCATTAAAGATGCCTGTTTTGTAACAGTGAGTTGAACTCATAAACTCATATTCAAGATTAAAGTTATCTAAAAATTTACAGAGTCTAGCATTCATATTATGAGCATAGCTCTCATGAGTTTCAAACGGGTCAGGAATATTTGACAGAGGCATTCCTATATATTGCTTGCATGCAGCTGGATGAGGTATGTTTTCAGGCACCTTACGCAAACCATCCATATCATCAGAAAAACATATTAACTTTGTGGGAATATCAGATATCTTCTCAAAAGCCTTCTTTATCATTATAGTCCTTACAACTTCCCCAAACGTACCTATATGAGGGAGTCCAGATGGGCCATATCCTGTTTCAAATAAAACATATCCCTTTTTCGGTGTTTTATGATTGATTTTTTCTAACACTGCATGTGCTTGTACAAATGGCCAAGATTTAAAAGTAGAATATGACATATTAATTTTTATTTTATTTAAAAACACCAGTATATCAGAAAACATTTGCAAAATATGTGCTTTTGGTGAATTATTATTGCATAATAGGTATAAAAAAAATATGCAAAAATATAAAATAATAACAGCAGCCATTACAGGTAATATTGTAGAATATTATGATTTTGGAATATATGCTGTGTTTGCAGGGATTATAGGAAGTCTTTTTTTTCCATCAGAAGATGTGACAATGCAGTTAATTCTAGCATTTTCTGTTTTCAGTATCGGATTTCTTTTTAGACCACTCGGTGGCATCGTTTTTGGATACATAGGGGATAAATTTGGTCGCAAGAAAGCATTGATAATTTCAATGTTAGGAATGTCAATATCAACTTTATGTATAGGTTTATTACCGACCTATGAGTCTATTGGGATATTTGCCCCAATCATTTTAGTTTTAATAAGAATGGTGCAAGGTTTATGTATTGGAGGAGAAGGTACAGGATCAGCTATTTTCATAATTGAGCATATGGAAAGATCAAGGATCAGTCTGATGGGTAGTTTGATTATGACATCAAATATTGTAGGTACTCTCTTTGCAAATATTGTAGCTATGATTTTAAATTTAACAATTGGAATCAATGACCATACATGGAGATATTGTTTTTTCCTTGGTGCTATAATGGGAATATTCGGACTATATTTCAGAATAAAAAATAAAGAGACACCTGCATTTGAAAAGTTAAAAGCGGAAAACCATCAGCATAAAAAAATGCCGGTAGCAAACGTGATACAAAATAAAAAATATGCGGTTATTTCTATACTCGCAATTGCAGCAAGTGCAACTTCTATAACATATTTAGTCAGAGGTTATTTGAATGCTTTCTTAACAGACTGTATGGATTATAACACCCAAGATGCATTACAGTTAACTGTGTTTACTCTCACTTGTCTTACTTTACTTTTACCTGTTTTTGGTATGCTGACAGATCGTTTTGGTACAAATGCAATATTGAACTTTGGAGCTTTTTGTACATTCTTTGGTATCTTACCTGCATGGTCGCTTGTAGTTAATACAGGTGGCTTTACACAGTTATTAGGTCTATTTTGTATATCTATAATGGGGGCTGCAATGGGAGCACCTGCATATCCTCATGCAATTAACTCATTCCCTCCAGCAATAAGGTATTCAGGTATAGCACTAGGTTGGAACCTTGGAAATGCATTGTTTGGTGGCACCACCCCTCTGATCTGCGCATTTTTATTCCAATATTTCGGTAAGATCGGTGCAGCTTTTTATCTAATATTTACATCATCTATATTTATAATTTTAAGATGGTCAGTTGCAATTTATATGAAAAGACTAAAAAGATCTAAATCTTAATAAAATTTTAATATTTGTAGTGTAGCATTTATTTCTTCAGAGCAAAATAACTAATAATATTAATATGTCTTATTTAAAATTAACCAATCAAACTTCATGTTCTAAAATAGGCGCTGGTCTTGGCATTTTATTAGGTGGTTGGCAGCTTGGTAACAATCCAATCTTAAATGTTGTTCTTGGACTTGCAGGGAGTGTTGCTGGTAGCCGTATTTTATTAACTACAACTAAAACTGAAGTCACAGAAAAAGACTTTCAAAATCAAACAGAAATTGTAAAAAATCATTTTGGTACAATCAATCCTGTAGAAACAAATTATAACTTATATAAAGTTGATCCTGTTGGTGAAAGTCCTTGGTTTAGTTGGATAAAGGGATTTTTTTTAAATAGTGCAAAAGAAGATTACGAAAACCAATTCTCATCGACTAAATATTTTGTACATGATTACCTACGTAGTACTTCCAACCCTTATTATCTAGGACTTGATACTGCTCCAGCAGTAGGAGGTGCAGTGAAGTTTGAAATGGGTGTTAAGGATTATAGTAATTTTGGCTCGACATGTGCTGAGGTTGGTGTTGTATATGCTTTAAGGCCATATTTAAATTATTGCTTATATCAAAAAGGATGGTTAAATGACATCGAATCATTAGATTTAGAATGCAATCAAGATGAAATTCAGCTTTTCCAAGAAGCAATGCCAGAAGAATTATACACAGAAATGACTAGAGTTTCAGTCTAGTTTTTATATATCATTTTAGGCAGTGGAGTCAAAGCTCCATTTTTTTATAGTTGTTAATATTCCTGTGAAAATTCAGCTACACATACAGTGTCATCAAATTCAGAATTTAAAGTTATACAACTACCAGTCTTTAGATCAAAGAAATTAATATGATCATTTATATTGATTCTATAGTCATAGCAATCAAGTTTAGGTTGATGTTCAATAGCAACTTTCACAGCTTGATTGGGAATATAATTCCTTTATTAACTTTATAGCATTTTGCTTCGATATATCATCTAATCCATTATAAAAATTTCATCAAGTAATAAAAGGGCTGTAGATCCTTTGCTTTTAGCAATAGAAAAAGATTCATTGTGAGATCTACCTTGAGAAATCTGATCAAAACATACATCTATCATTCCACTCTTATAAATAGCATTAAATGTTAGTCCAACCAATGCCAGTTTCTTCTTCTGACCACCACTAAATGATTTGTATACGTTTTATTGAGTTTCATGTAACCGTGCGATCAATCCATATTAATTCATCTGAAGGAATATCAGTATCTAATCCTTGTGCTTCTACCATAAGCCTTTCAATTAAAGGTAAGTATTTAGATTTCTGATCATTTGAAATGATATCTGGATATATGATCTTACATTTTTGAAGCTTATAGCATATAAATATTAAGTATTTGTTACAATAACTGAGTTATTTATCAGAATAAAAAACTTAAATCTCAAATTTCCTAAATACTTGATCTATTGGATTGATACTTAATCCACTAATATTTAATCCTTTTATATCTGCAAATGGTATATCTTTACCAGACTTATAAATGGTATTTAATATTTTTAATGCTCCATCTGGAATGAATGGCTGCAATAAAATCGATATAACTCTAATATTTTCTAAAAGAGTAAATATAACAGTTTGCATTCTTTTAGTATTCTCAGTTTTAAGCTTCCATGGAGCATTTTGTTCAACATAAGCATTTGCATTATGTCCCAGCTCTAAGATTATATTTAAAGCATCATTGATCTTATAATTATCAATTAATTCTCTAATATTATCAATTGCATTATGGCAGTGATTTAATAAATCTGTATCTTCATCAGTAAAATCATTCCCTTCAGGAACTATGCCATGGCAATTTTTATATGCAAATGAAACAACTCTTTGTACTAAATTCCCTATATTGTTCACTAATTCACCATTGATCCTTTGCATCAAAGCATTGGTTGAAAAATTCCCATCCTGACCTATCTGCATCTCACGCAACATAAAATAACGCATATAGTCTGGGCTAAATTCATCTATAATATCGTTTGGATCTAATACATTGCCTAATGACTTAGACATTTTTTCACCTTCATTTTTCCACCAACCATGTGCGAGGATTTGCTTAGGAGGTTGTATATCTAATGACATTAAAAATGCCGGCCAATAAACAGCATGGAATGTTAAAATATCTTTTCCAATCACATGAACATCACATGGCCAAAAATCATTTTTATCATTTGTGTGAAGTGCTGATAGGTAGTTAAATAAAGCATCTAACCAAACATAAATTGTGTGTTGTGTATTGTTTGGAACTTTTATCCCCCACTGAACTGATACTCTTGAGACTGATATGTCTCTCAATCCACCTTTAACAAAAGCTTTTACTTCATTGAATCTATAGTTAGGTACGACAAAATCTGAATTGTCCTCGAAGAATTGAAGTAATTTTTCCTGAAATGCAGATAATTTAAAGAAATAGCTAGGTTCTTCTATCCACTCTACATCAGCACCTGTAGGCGCCTTTCCATCAACTAGTTCTGATTCTGCATAAAATGCCTCATCTCGGACAGCATACCATCCTGAATACTTTCCAAGATATATATAACCCTTGTTAATCATTTGTTGCCATATACCTCTTACAAACTCTTTATGAGAAGCATCAGTAGTTCTTATGAAATAGTCATATGTACAGCCCATCTTTTCCCAAAGATATTTAAAGTTTGGAACAATGTTATCAACAAATTCTTGCGGAGTGAGATTTTGTTTTTCAGCTGATCTGAATATCTTTTGTCCATGCTCATCTGTGCCAGTTAAAAACATTACATTTTTACCATCTAATCTTTTAAATCTAGCAATTACATCTGCAATTATATTTGTATATGCATGTCCAATATGTGCAGGGCCATTCACATAGTAAATTGGTGTGGTAATATAAAAATTATTCATATTTTTTTAAATTTATTTTTATGAAGGAAATAAACATTTATAAAGTTTCACAAAGTAATTTCCTTAAAATGGTTACAAAACTTGTTGAATCAATCATCAGTCAAAATCAGAAAGCCTACCTTTTATGCAATAATGAAGGGGAAGAAACAATAATAGATAATCTATTATGGTCATATAGCCAACTTTCATTCATTCCTCATGCAATATCAAGTGATCCTTATCTTTCAGACCAGTTAGTAGTAATAGGTTCAAATCCTCATATAGAACCTGCGAACAAACCTGAAATACTACTGGTAATTGATAACAATGGATCTTTTAAAGATCAAGATGTCATACAGTTTCTAATTAATCAATACAAAAAAATTTTAGTATTAAATATTTTAGAAGACAAACATTACACAAATGAAGTACAACCTTCAAGTTTATTTTTTAAAATCGCAAAATCACTAAAAATGTTAGTGAATTTCATAGAGCAAGATTCAAATGGTAAATGGCTTAAAAAGCCAGTATAATGTTTTTTTTATAAAATTTTCTTGAAAAATCTACTATAATATTTTTATGCAAAAACAATTAGCAATTCAAGGAGATAATTTAAAATCTTTAAATTTTTCTTCAGATACATCGCTTTTTATAGCTAGTGGTTTATACAATAAAGGATATAGAGTTTTTTGGTATTCACCGCAATCTTTAAAATATGAACAAGATAAATTTATAGCTACAGGACATTATATAAAGGTTTTTTACCATGTAAATAGTGATCAAATTTTACAGTATGAAATAGACTCAGATGAAGTTGAGGTAAATCTTGAAAGCTTTGCATGCATTATGATTCGACAAAATCCACCAGTTGATATGCATTACATTGCTTCAACGCATATATTATCACTCCTAAAGGAAAGAAGTCCAAAGATATTTTTCATCAATAATCCTGAGGTATTACGAGATAATGTAGAAAAACTGTTACCAATTAGTATTTCAAAAAAAATACAATTAAATGAGATCATACCACCTACACTGATATCAAGTGAATATGATTCAATCAAAAGATTTTTACAGATACATCAACATATAGTTATTAAGCCAATCTATGGATATGGTGGGAATGATGTAATTC
Organism: Candidatus Fokinia solitaria; assembly: GCA_943325105.2. Lineage (GTDB taxonomy): Bacteria > Pseudomonadota > Alphaproteobacteria > Rickettsiales > Midichloriaceae > JALQUO01. The sequence continues at coordinate 48,852 of CALPOD020000005.1, forward strand.
AAGTTAAAACTGGTGAAGAAAGCAAAATTTTAGAATATTTAAATCAACAAAAAAATATGCAAGTAATTAGTCAGAAGTTCTTGCAAGAAATATATGATGGAGATAAGCGAGTTATTGTATGTGATGGTGAGGTTATAGGAGTCGTTGGTAGGAAGGCTCCAGCAGATAGTTTTTTAACTAATAGCAGAGCAGGAGGAGTGGTGAAAAAAGCTAATCTAACCCTACAAGAGGAAAATATGTGTATAGAAGTTGCTAAAGAACTTAAAAGGCGAGATATATTCTTTGCAGGAATTGATTTAATAGGTAATTTTATAACTGAAATAAACATCACATCACCTACACTACTAGTAGCCTTAGCTCAGAACAATGGTATTGATTCAATTCAGAAATTTTTCAATAAAATTGAGGCAAACATTGTGAAGCTTGATAAATAAACTGTGAGGTGTTAGGATCAGGGACAGTCTGTAATGTTTGGGCAACTGCTGTAAGAAATTGCAGAGGAAAGTCCGGGCATCATAAAACAATGGTGTCAGGTAACGCCTGGCGGTGTCTTAAATGACATTAGGGAAAGTGCCACAGAAAATATACCGCCTTCTTTGAGGGTAAGGGTGAAAAGGTGAGGTAAGGGCTCACCGGATTTTCAGCAATGAGAATCGCATGGTAAACCCCACCAGATGCAAGATCAAGTAGACATGCTGTACAAACATTTGTTTATACGGTCAGTTTTAGGCTTTAGCATGAGGGTAGATCGCATGACCGTACTAGTGATAGCACGGCTAGATAAATAGTTGCCGCCAAGAATTTGGTACAGAACCCGGCTTATAAAACATTACAGGTCTCAATATTTCACATATCAAGCTCATTAGCTTGATCAAAATCTATATCGTAATTTTCTGTTATATCCTGAGTTTTAATAATTGAATGTATTATTGACCCTCCTGCGATTGGTTTCAAAAGTGGCTTCATTGTGTACTCAAAGAGTTTATCACTATCTTTACAAATGAATGTTTTATCTATAGATGCCTTTTGTACAACAAATTCGTTATATGAACAAATACTGTATCAGATATAAGAGAAGGGCTTATAGCGAAATAAAGCACATTAGGATCTAGACCAAAAGATAAGAAACTCAAAAAATTTAATCCTTTAAAGTTAATACAGTGAGCAAAAGCACCAGCAGTCACAGCTGCTATAGCACTTATATTAAATCCCTTGAAATCAGATATAAGATATTCCTAAGTCTTTGGCAAAGTTTCAAGCTCTTGTGCAAAAGTTTTTAAATCATTAATTTTAATTTTTTGTTTCGCATTTGGCATGTTTAGTGCTTTTATTAGTTATTGCAGATGTTATGAAATATAACATAGGATTATTAAAAATATATTAAAGAAGTGAGATAAAGAAATGTTAATTATCTAATCTCATTTTTCATTCATCTAAAGTTTTTAAAGAAATAAATATTCCAGCTACTCCGTAAACACCAAATATTGCAAGATCGTTGTTAGTAAATGTCATAACAAGCATTACTAAAAAACAAATCCATGCTGTAATTAACAATGTTTTAAAGATCTTCGGCAAAGATTGGTATTCTTGTTTAACTGCCTTAAGGTTATTAGTATTAGTTTTTTGTTTGATGCCAAGCATGTTTAACGTTTTTATTAGTTATTACAAATATGACGCAATATAACATAGTATTATTAATAATATATTCAAAATATGATTTTTTATGTATTAAATTGTTTGAGTGACAAAAGTTTCTATGAATGATAATGTCAATCATATAAAATGCGTAAAAAAATATGATTAAAAAAAACTTTACAATATTTGTGATGATTCTCACTGTCATTGCATTAACAATTGATTATCAAATGGTTGCAGCAGCAGATCTAACTATGAGTTTGACAGACAATGCAACTGCTGTGTCTGGAGGTTTCAGCTCAAAGATAATTCAGATGATAGGGATTGTTACAATCCTGAGCGTTGCACCATCTATCATTATAATGTTTACATCCTTTACAAAAATAGCCGTTGTTTTTTCAATTTTGAGGAATGGATTAGGGCTTCAGCAGACTCCTCCAAACTCAGTTTTGACAAGCTTAGCCTTGTTTTTAACTTTTTTCATTATGGAAAGGCCTTTGAAGGTAATGTATGACGATGCAATAGAACCTCTTATTGAAGAAAGAATAACAAATGAGATGGCATGGGATAACATTCAGAAGCCTGTTAAAGGCTTTATGTTAGAAAATGTTGCAGACAAGGAATTATCTTTATTTCGTGGCATGGCTAAGATTGACGATAAAGTCTCAAAAGATGAAACGCCAATCCATGTTCTAACTCCTGCATTCCTCATAAGTGAGCTCAGAAAGGCATTTGAAATAGGTTTTTTGATATTCCTACCATTTTTGGTGATAGATCTTGTGGTGTCTTCTGTTTTAATGGCTATGGGTATGATGATGTTGCCTCCAGTTGTAATATCACTACCTTTTAAACTGATATTTTTTGTACTGGTTGATGGCTGGTATATGCTCTGTGGTAGTCTCGTAAAAAGCTATGGACTATGAGCGAAACAGAAGATAAATCTCAACAGACTGAAGAGCCCAGTCAGCGGAAACTTGAAAAGGCTCGAGAGAGAGGAGAGGTTTTTACCTCAAAAGAACTTAACTCTTTTTTGTCTATTTTCACTCTCTCACTTTGTATAGTGATTCTTGGAGGTCTCTTTAGTGTCTCTCTTTTAGAGAAATTGAAAAAATTCATTACTTCTCCATATCAGATACTTGCAACTCTCAATAAAAATGGAGGAAATCCTTCATCAGACGATATTATAGGTATTATGGGTAATTTAATAATGGATGTAGCGCCATTCATTATATTACCTGCATTTATAATGATGGTTGTGAATATTGTGAGTATGCTGTCTCAACACGGGATCATTTATTCTCCAGAAGTAATACAGCCACAGCTCAGTAGAATTTCACCACTAGCTGGTTTTAAAAGGATTTTTTCACTAAATTCAGTGATGGAATTTCTCAAAGGGATTTTAAAGATCTCGATTGTAGGATCAATAGCATATATTACAATTAAGAGTGAGCTGAGGAGCTTTAGTTATGCATATGAGCTGCCAATCATTTCAGGTATGCAATTGTTGATGAAGGTGCTTATAAAATTATTTGTAGGGATTTGTTGTTTTATGTTTGCGTTGGCAGTGATTGATTATTTGTACCAACGGTATGCATATATGAATAAAATGAAGATGTCTAAGAAGGAAGTAAAAGATGAACATAAGCAGCAAGAAGGTAGTCCTCAGGTTAAGTCTAAATTGCGTGCTATGCGTGCTAAAATGTCTAGGAGTCGTATTATGGCTGTCATGCCGAAGGCTGATGTTTTAATTACAAATCCAACACATTACGCTATTGCTCTTGAATATAAACCTGAAACAATGGAAACACCTATAATGATTGCGAAAGGGCAGGACAATATTGCACTAATGATGCGTGGGATGGCAAGAGAGCATAAGATTCCAATTGTTGAAAATCCACCACTCGCAAGGCTATTGTATAAAGATCTAGAGATTGGAATGGAAATTAAAGAGATACATTACAAGGCCGTAGCTGATGTAATTTCGTATATCATGCAGCTACAAAATAAGAAATTAAAGAAATAATTTACTCTTGAACCTTACTTGCTTGTTTGAAATCAAGTTCTACAGTTGTTTCTCTACCAAAAATTGATACTGAAACTTTTAATTTTGTTTTTTCATTATCAACTGACTCAACTCTTGCTGAAAATCCTTCAAATGCACCTTCTTTTATTTCTACTAAATCCCCTGCTAAATATGAAGCTTCAAGTCTATGACTAGTGTTTATAGCACTTATATCACTCAGGTAATTTAACATTGCCATCACTTCTTTTTCTGGTATTACAACTGGCTTTTTATCACGCCCTAAGAACTTAGCAACGCCGGTTATACTTCTTATCATTTGGGTGATTTTATCATTTAATTCCATCTTTAATAAGATATATCCAGGGCAAACTTTTTTCTCAACATCAACTTTTTTACCCCTTTTAATCTCTGTGACTGTTTCTGCAGGGACTATTATTTCTGATACTAAGTTTTCAACTTTGAATTTTTCTATATCTTCTTTTAGAATTTTAGCGATTTTTCTTTCTTGTCCTATAACCGTATTTATCACATACCACTTGTGGTTATTTTCAACTACTACAGCCTCTTCAGAGGTTTCAATATTGTGTTTTTGTTCATCCATATAAATCCTCATAATTTTATTAAAAACTGTACAGCATTATACAATACATAATCAGCACCAAAAAATATCGACCCAGCAATTAGTACAGAAATACCAACAACAATAACAGAGAGAAAAATGTCTTTCTTTACTGGCCATACAATAAATAGTATCTCTTTTTTTATTTCCTCATATAGCTTTGTTAAGCCTTTTATACTAATTTTTTTCATCTTAATACTTTTTATAGAACCACTAGTACAATTAATTTAAACTGTCAAGGAAACAATGGTAAAAATCAACTTTTCTGATCATGGAAGAAAGAAATTTTCAGCAATAAGTTATTAATTTCTTTTCTTTCAATATCTCCTTCTAATTTCCCTTGAATTAGAATTTCTGATATCAGATTGTATAGGATATTATCAGAAAGCTCAAGCAATTTCTCGTAAATTAATACTTCTGCATCAGTTAATGTATTGATGTGGGATTCAGCAAACTGTCCCAATATTATATCCATTTCTTTACAGCCTCTATGAGTACTCATATACAGTACTTTTTTTCTCAAAACATCTATCATTTTAATGTCTCAAGATATGCTATGACATCTGCTCTTTCTTTATCATCTTTGACTCCAACATATGACATTTTAGTACCATTTACATACTGTTTAGGTGAATATAAAAATCTATATAATTCTTCCTCATTCCATATTTTTCCCTCAACCCTTCTAGCTTTTATTGCCTCAGAGTAGTTGAAATCATCTTTATGTGCTGCAGGTCCATCATAAACTCCCCAAAGGTTAGGACCTACTTTATTTGGTCCACCTTTATCACCATTGTGGCATAGAGTACAAACTTTTTTAAAAATAATCTCTCCATTTTTAGAATCAGCTACAGACATTATAGAATGCATATCTAAAGTCTCTGGTAAAGATGTTGATTGTGGTGTTATCTCTCTGTTTGAGTCTTGAACTTTTATGTCATATCCTGCCTTTCTAACCATATATATTGGTCCATAGATTAATCTTCCCATATTGTCACTCAGAACAAAAAGAAAGATTGCCGTAAAGATCGCAATAGCTAATTTTTCAAGCTCAGACATTTTTTTAATTACTGTTTTGAATTATCATATGTTGTAAACTCTTTTGCATACTCAGATTGGTAATAATACCCCCTTAGCATAGCATAATCATCAATTGAGTCTTCATTGATCTGTTGCATCATAGAATTTGTATCATTTTTGGTAGATACTATCTCTATACTAAACCTTGCTGCAGAGCCCCAAAATGGGAATATAAAACTAAATGGGTCTAGAAGGAACTTATCTATCATCAATCCCGTACCATTCCTTACTGTTGAAGGACCAAGTACTGGAATCATAAGATAGGGACCATTTTTCATACACATCCTACCTGCCATAATATCTGCAAATGATATATCATATCTCTTGACACCAAGCTTTGTTGCTACATCAAATAACCCACCTAAACCTATAGTAGAGTTAATCAGAAATCGTACTCCACTTCTGAAGAAGCCTGCAGGATTTGAATAAAATATACTATTAATCATATGATTAGGCTCATATAGATTTTTTAAGGCATTACTTATCCTTTTTCTTCCCCATTGAGAAAAAGTAATATGTCTATAGACTTTTGTCGCTGGTTGTATAACAATTTTGTCAGTACCTTTGTTAAATTTGAAAATCTCCCTATTTGTTTTTTCGAACTTATCATCGATTTTTATTGTTTCGTTTGCATCAGCTTCTATATCGTCTGGCAGATCATTATCAAAAGAGTTAGCATTTACTAATTCTATGGTCGAAAGTATTAAAAATATCATGGCCAGAAGCAATGCACTTTTTTTCCAATCAGTTTTCACTTTATATTTTATTTAGGATATAGTAAAATTTTTATTATCAGACACAATAAATTTAATATCATTCCATATTATAACATGTTTGAAAACAAAATGGCAAGTGAAAAACCTATGACAGGATTTGATTTGATAGGTAAAGAGAAATATGAATGTAATGAGAGAGTTTTAGAAGAAGTTGTTGAATATGTCTTGGCTAATCATAATAATCCTACAAAGATTGTTGAGGCGCTTAACATAATTTATGATAGTAAAAATATCTTAATGTTACTATTAGAAACTGAAAAATTTAATAGTATACAAAATCTTTTTAATGTAGCTCCAATTATTTTTTCCAATGCTAAATTATTGCTGCATACAGATAATAGAGGTGAGAATGTTTTAGGATATTTTACAAAGTTTGCACCCTACGATTTATTGGAAAATTTTCTTGAATTAATGAGAATACATTGTTCTTCAGAAGATATAAAAAGTCTTTTAAAACATAAAGGGAATGATGGAAAAACAGTTCTGATGATGCTTTGTGCTAATGAAAAATTTAAGTCTTTAGATAAGGTTTTTAAAATGATCATTGATTGCTTAGCATCTGTCTGTGGACTTGATAGCATGTATAATGCATTGACTGCCAGTGATTCACAAGGCGATAATGCTTTAATGCTTTCAATAAAACATAAAAACTTCGAAATTGGTAGTAGAATTCTTGATCTCTTAGCAAAAACAATTCCTGATCCAAATGATAGGCAAAAGATAGAAAATGAGATTGTGATGAGTTGTGATAGTAAGTCTAACAATCCATTGATGTTGTTAGCTAGTCAATCCTGTGATGATTCAAAGATTTTACAAGATAAAATATTGGGGATTCTTCAAAATAATCTTGATACATCATTGGTAACATCTCTCAGTCGTACAAATTCTGATGGGAATAATGTCTTGATGGTTGCTATGCTTTCTCAAAACAAATATTTAACAGAGAAAATTATTCAGATAATTCAGTCCATTCAGAAAAATACCAAAATATTACTACTACACCAGATATGTGATCAATATAATAAAGACAATGATAATTTTATAACATTGGCATTAAAAAATGATGAAAGTAATGTGTATTTAGGATTAATCAATGAGATAGAGCTAAATTTAGCTTCAGAAAAAATTACAGAACTTTTCAAAAAAACTTTATCATTACATCATGATTTCTTGCATAAAGCACTTTCAGTTACAGATACGAATGCTGTAATAAACGTTATAAAATATGTTAAGCAAATAAAAACACTAGCATTAGACGAAAGAGAGGATATGTCTAATTTAATAATGAAAAAAGATTGTATGAATCGTACTTTGCTTACATATGCAATCGCAAATTCAAATGTGGAGGTTTGTCAACTGATCTTAGATATCGCAAAGGAATTTTGCAGTGACATTACATTGAAATTAATATTAACTGCAAGAGATTCAGTAGGTCAAACAGCATATATACTTTCAAAGTTACAAAATAATAAACATTTAGAGCGGTGTATTAAGGAATTTGCAATTAGTACAAATAATAGTAGATATATTCTATCACAAGAAAAAGAAGTATATTTGATAAAAAAACAACAAAGTTCTGGGATATTACCACTTGCAGTTAAGGTATTTAACTAAAAACATATTGCATATGAAAATCATATGTTTTATAATCTGAACCTGAAATCATAATAAAAACAACCATAGTATCAAATGTCTACAACTTCAATCGCTATCACCGGAATGAGGACTGCAAACGACATCATCATCCAAACTTCAAACAATATAGCTAATAGTGAAACTCCAGGATTTAAAGCTGGGCTTATGGATCTTGCAAATGTAGAAGGTAATAATGGGGTGCGGGGAATAGAAGGCAATTCTATTGATGTGAAAGGTTCATTTGAAAACACTGGTATTGTTACAGATCTTGCTACAAGTAGTAATAAAGGCTTCTTTATAGTGAGTAATAAGTTGAGTGGTGATGTAGTGAATGTTGCCACTGGTTCTTTCAGGCCGAATGTAAATGGCCAGCTAGAATATTTAGGAAAGTACTTATTACTAGGTGCTAAATATAATACTGATGGTTCATTACCTGCATTAGAAGTTGAAACTCTACAGCCGATAGTTATTGATACAAATCAGTTATCTAAACCGATAGCATCAACAAGTATTACAGAATATTTTAATGTTAATTCAGGATTACTGGCGAAAGGTCAGGCATCTTTTGTAATGGCTCCCGATCCTTCTATTCTTACTACCACTGGAGGAAAACTTGATGATTTCCTAGTACCAAATGCAACTGCAAACTTGCAGAATGGGAATGGATTTTCTATACAAGTTCAATCAGAACAAAATGGACAAATAGTTTCTGAATCAATCAAATGTGTTTTTAGCGGTGCTATAACAAATACATTATCTAGTACAGGAAGTACTGTTAGTGGTTCTGTTACTGCTGGTTCTAGTACTATAAATGTTACATTCAATGGCGTGACAACAGCAATAGATCTTTCTGCGGTCAGTTCTATGAATGATGGTGATGCATTAACAACAATTGCTAGTTCATTAAACAGCCTTGGTCTAGATGCAAAAGTCACCACAGATGCATCCACTTCTAATACAACTATATCACTTGGAGCACCTAGCAATTCTTTATTAGAAATCAATGGTAATTCAGCTATTATGCAAGCAATCTTTGCTCAACAGTCGATTAGTATAACTCCAGTATCTCAAGGTACTGTTAGATTTGCTTCTATGAGAGATTTAAAAGATCAACTGCACAAATATTTTAAAGAGATAAACTATAATAGTAGCTCTCAAAGTCTATTATTTATTGCAAAACCAAACACAAATGTGAGTATGGAAAACTTGCAATCAGCAGACATTTTAGGTGATCTTGGAATGTATAATGGATCTGTACTTGGACAAGGATATGACCCATACGATACAAGTTCTAATATGGCATCAGGTAGCACGATTCCTGATATATTACAGGGCGTAGCTTTATATGATTCTAAAGGCGGACAACATCTTTTTAACATTGCTATGAAAAAAGTTGAAGATGGTTGGATACAAGAGTTTTATGCTGCAAATAAAACTGAAATCAAAGACATAAGAGATGATGGTTTATTGCAAGTAACAAAATTCAAGTTTGATACAAAAGGTAATTTAAGTAGTACTTCTACAGTGGTATCAAATCTTACATCAAACATTTCTTTTTCCGATCCATTTAATAATTTAGCAGCCGGTACTGTTGTAATTGATGGCACTACTTTCACACAAGGTACAGACTTTAATTCATTAATCGATTTAGTTACAGTAATAAATTCTGATAAAACATTACAAAATAATTTAGAAGCTACAATAGTTCAAGATACACAAGGTCAATTTAAATTGAAGCTCATATCAAAAGATAATCAAACACATGTAATAGACGCTCCAGCATTAGGTTTAAATCAAAACACTACAAGTACTTTCTTGCCAAGTGCATCTGATGATTTAACAATAAATTTTGATACTGCTGCTAATGTTGATCCAATAACTGTTAGTTTTGACTATACACAACTTAACGAATCAGTGCATAAAGAAATGTTTGGATCTGTTACGGCAGATGGAATGGCTCCAAGTACATTATCAAGTATATCAATTGATGTTGATGGTATATTAGTTGGTACATTTGCAAATGGATCTAATGTGAATTTATATAAAATACCTCTAGCTACGTATGCAAACGTTACTGGATTAGATGTGATTGGTGATAATGCATTGAGAGCATCAGCAAGCTCTGGGACAATGCGTGTAGTCAGCGCAGGTGAAGCTAGCTCTGGAGAGGTTTTATCAGGTAATATTGAACAATCAAATATTGAACAAGCTGAACAATTAACAAGATTGATCACAAACAAGCAGTTTTATAATATGAATACAAAGAGTTGGCAGACTGGTAATGCAATTATTGATTATCTTCTGAATGCAACAAATTAAATGTTTTATAAAAATCACTAATTTTTTTAGTGGTTTGCTATGTACAAAATGAAAAATATATCATATTCATTGTATGTACTTTAAACTAAAATATATAAGTTGATATGGCATTACTTTCAGCAGAACCTTTTTACAAACCATTCAAATACCCTTGGGCTTATGAAGCTTGGTTAACACAACAAAGACTTCATTGGATTCCTCAAGAAGTTACAATGTCAGATGATGTTAAAAATTGGAAAAATGATTTAACCATTCAAGAAAAACATTTACTAACTCAAATTTTAAGGTTTTTCACTCAAGCAGATATAGAAGTGAATAACTGCTATATGAAGCACTACAGCACAGTCTTCAAGCCTACAGAAATACAAATGATGTTAGCTGCGTTTTCTAATATGGAAACAATTCATATCGCAGCTTACTCTTATTTATTAGATACTCTAGGTATGCCTGAAGTTGAATACAGAGCTTTCATGGAATATGAGGAGATGAAAGACAAATATGATTATATGCAGCAGTTTAATACTGGTTCAAAAGCAGATATAGCAAAAATTTTGGCGATTTTTGGAGCTTTTACAGAAGGATTACAGCTATTCGCATCATTCGCAATGCTATTTAATTTCCAGCGTTTTGGAAAAATGAAGGGTATGGGACAAATCGTCGCATGGTCTGTTAGAGATGAAGGATTACATACAGAATCAATCATCAAATTGTTTTTAACATTCCTAGAAGAAAATCCTGAAATCTGGACAGAAGAGTTTCAAAATGATTTGTATAAAGCATGTGATGACATTATTACACATGAGGATGCATTTATAGATCTCGCATTTAGATTTGAAGGAGCAATCCAAGGAATGACTGCAGAAGATATCAAAAATTATATAAGATATATTGCAAATAGAAGATTATTGCAGCTTGGTCTGAAAGAAAAATACGATGTAAAAAAGAATCCTTTGCCATGGATGGATGAAATTCTCAATTCTCCAGAGCATGTAAACTTTTTCGAAAACAGAGCTACAGAATACTCAAGAGCTGCTACAGGTGGTACTTGGGATGAAGTGTTTGATAACTAATTTTAATCCCTATTTATCATATAACCCTTAGAGAAAATCTCTGAGGGTATTTTTTTTAATATTATGAGTATTTTATGCAGCAGGAGCTGCACATAAAGAGCCTAAATTGGGAGTTTCTTGACTGAATCTTGCTGTAATGCGGCCTTCTCTTTGCTTAATTAAGATAGCTGCAGAAATTATTTTCATAATACTAGCAGAATCAATCGTACCAGTTATTTCCTTAAGTTCTTTTCTAATACTACTAAGTGCTAGTGTTCTGTAAAGTGTATCAACAAGACTTGTATCATTGTTACTTTCAGATATTTGTACTTTAGAAGCATTGAGAAGTTCTTGCTTGTTTTTTGGATTTAGTAAGATTTGCTGTATTTGCGGTTCTTGTAGTAATGCAGAATATATCGATATCTCTGCTTTACTTTTCATACCAATAATTTCAGTACTGCATCCCTCTAAACACTCAATGAAAGGTTTAGATTCGCTTTCGGAAATTACCTTTTTAACTGTCAATTGTAATGTCTTAAGATTTTTGATTAAACCTAAATACTCTTTAAGTGATCTTGCTTTACGTAATTCTTCTTCGATTTTCGAGACATAAACATCAACACTAGCTAGTTTAGAAGATAAAGCATTAATGCTTTCATATCTTTCTGAAAAAGATGTACCATGTGGTAGATTTTTTGCAATTGATTCTAATACACCATGATATTTACAGTGTTGTAAAATGCTCTGTTCTGTATGTTTATTATCGAATCCAGCTAACGATGCTGTTAACACTGCATATGATACAAAAACTTCCCAGAATTGAGGTGCTCTTATTACACAATCCATTGAGTCCATGCCAGCAATTACATATTGAGCTTCTATTGTTTTTAATGGAAGATGTAATACTTCAAATAACCTTACAAGGCGAGTAAATTGATCTGCTTTTAATTTAGATTTATTATCTGTCGCTTCTAATAAGTATGCACGAAGCTCTAATAGTTGTTTTTGATCTAATTCTGATATTCTTAAACCAGATTTTATAACTTGCTCGATAAAGTTAAATTGACTTTTCTTCAGAAGTATATTTGAGATCTCTCTATTCAGTTCTTTTGCAGTACCAATTGACATTTTTAGTTAGTATGTTAACGAGTTTAAGAGTTGTCAGCATAACATAAAAGTTATGGAAATGCAACCATAGCTATAAAATATTACTTTTGATAATATTTTTTTAGAAATCATTTCACTTACTATACTCCAAATTTATTGCAATTATATTAAAGTCAGTTTATATTTTCGACAAAATTGAAACAAATAATAAAAAATGGTCTCTCCAGATACAAAAGAAATGAATAATTTGCAAGGCTCTGTAATAATAAATGCACAATACATAAAGGATTTATCGTTTGAAAATCCTCGTGCACCATATAGCCTCATGGAAAATGAAAAACCAAATATCAACATTGATCTTGATGTAAAGGCGGACCATATTCATGATGAAACATTTGAAGTGATAATAAGTGTTAGTATAAAAGCAATTACTGATAATACAACCTTTGTAGTCGATTTGTCTTATGCAGGCCTGTTTACTTTAACAGATGTGTCAGAACAAAGCACAAGAGAAATGATTTTGTTAGTGCATTGTGCCAACATACTTTTCCCATATGTTAGACGTGTGATTTCAGATATTACAAGAGATGGAGGATTTCCACCTTTAATGCTTGCACCAGTTGACTTTATGGGCTTATATTATGCAAAGAGAAATGAAACTTACAATCAACAAAACTAAATGGAAATAAATTCGGTACTTGATATTTCACGTGAAGCATTAGTATTGGCATTAAAAATATCACTACCAATATTGGTTGTTGCACTTACTGTTGGTTTGTTAATTTCATTAGTGCAAGCATTAACCCAAATACAAGATCAGACAATAGCATTTGTACCAAAACTTATAGCAATTTTTGTAACCTTATTCTTACTAATGCCATATATAGGAAGTTTGATGTTAACATTCAATGAAACAATTACAAATCAAATAGTTAATTCTAGGTAAAAAATATGTTCTCATCAATATTAAAGTTATTTTCAAAAAATATAGCAATAGATCTTGGTACAGCTAACACACTCGTTTACGTACAAGGTGAAGGGATCATGTTAAATGAGCCTTCTGTTGTGGCTCTTGTTGATCAAAAGGGGACTAAAGTTCCTTATGCTTTCGGAGTACAAGCAAAAATGATGCTTGGAAAAACTCCACATGATATTACTGCATTCAGACCTATGAGAGATGGTGTCATAGCTGACTTCAAAGGAGCTGAAGAGATGATTAAGTATTTCATCAATATCGTACATAAAAAAAATTCTTTTCTAGCTAAGCCATTAGTTATTGTATGTGTACCATCTGGATCAACTCCTGTGGAAAGAAGAGCAATACAAGACGCTGTAGAAAGTGCTGGAGCAAGAGAAGTATATTTAATAGAAGAACCTATGGCAGCTGCAATAGGTGCAAATCTACCCGTAACAGAACCAACCGGTTCCATGGTAGTAGATATAGGTGGTGGTACAACTGAAGTAGGTGTAATTTCTCTTGGTGGCATAGTCCATGCAAAGTCTATAAGAGTTGGTGGTGATGCGATAGATGAGTCGATAATCTCATATGTAAAGAAAAATTATAACTTACTAATTGGTGAAGGAACAGCAGAAAAAATAAAAAAACAAATAGGTACTGTACATAGCAGTGTAGTGAATGAAACACAGATAGAAGTCCGTGGTCGTGATATGATTAATGGTATTCCAAAAGAAATTTTGCTGAATAGTTCAGATATTATAGAAAGCATATTGGAACCTGTAAACCAAATCATACATGCTGTGAGAGATGTATTAGAAACTGCTCCTCCAGAGCTTTCTGCCGACATAGTTGACAGGGGAATCATGCTCACCGGTGGAGGTGCACTTCTACGTGGTATAGATAAAGTTATGACTGATGCAACAGGTTTAGCGACATTTATAGCTGAGGAGCCTCTATATTCAGTTGTTTTAGGTACAGGTAAAGTTTTAGATAACTTCAATCAATTGAAACACGTTTTGTTTAGACAAGATTAATCACAACAATAGACAATCAAGCATTATCAGTATAGAATGGTGAATAATTTTTACCGTTTGCTTGAGCAAGCTGGTGTTATATCTAGAAGAAATAATAAAAAATAATATGACTTACAATAATAAGAATTCCGATCAGATGGAAAGTATACACTTGCCAGTTGATCAGAGTGTCAACTTTGTCGATGTAGACAGATACAAAGATAAATTTTTATTTATACCATTAGGAGGCGCTTCTGAAGTTGGTATGAATCTGAATTTATATTATCATAAAGGTGATGATGAGAATGGAAAATGGCTGATAGTTGATCTAGGAATATGTTTTGCTGAACCAGAATATCCAGGTGTTGAAATCACACTTCCAAAAATAACTTTTATAGAAGAACGACTCGATGAAATTGCAGGGCTTGTTTTAACTCATGCCCATGAAGATCATTTAGGAGCAGTTGCATACTTATGGCATAAAATAAAATGTCCAATCTATGCAACTAACTTCACAGCTGAGATTCTGAAAGCTAAATTCAGAGAGATGGGAGTTAATGAAGAAACAATTCCAATCAATGTCATTGCACCTAACACACCTACTCAAATAGGTAATTTCTCAGTTGAGATGGTTTATATAACTCACTCAATACCTGAAATGCATGGTCTGATGATTAGAACCCCTAGTGGTAACATTTTCCACACAGGAGATTGGAAGCTTGATAGCGACCCTGTAGTTGGTGAGCCAACAGATGAAAATAAACTTACAAGATTAGGTAATGAAGGCGTCCTAGCAATGGTTAGTGATTCAACTAATATTTTCAATCCTGGTTCATCAGGTTCAGAAGGCGAATTAAAAGAAAGCTTAACAAAATTAATAAAAAAGTCTTCAAATGGACTTGTTGTGGTAACAACCTTTGCATCAAATATAGCTAGGTTAAAATCAATTTCTACAGCTGCACAAGAGGCCGGTAGAAAAGTTGTGTTAGTAGGTAGATCTCTATGGAGAATGTACAATGCAGCAATCAATAGTGGTTATTTAGATGATGTTGAATGCTTCCTTGAACCTACAGATATAAAAGGCATCAAGAGAAATGAGTTACTAGTGATATCAACTGGTTGTCAGGGAGAGGAAATGGCTGCTGTTAATAGAATTGCTAATCATAACCACCCTCATATTAATATGACTAAGGGTGATACAATAATCTTCGCGTCAAAGATCATTCCTGGTAATGAAAAGAGAATTTATGCATTATTCAACAAATTCTGTAGCATTGGAGTAGAAGTTTTAAGTGAAATGAATGAGTTCGTACACGTTTCAGGACACCCAGCACAGGATGAAGTCAGAAGGATGTATGAGATGATCAGACCGCAAGTAGCAATTCCAGTTCATGGAGATAGGTTAAGACTACATTTACATGCTAAGTTTGCAACATCGATTGGTATAAAACATGCAGTTGAAGTTGAGAATGGCAGTGTTGTAGTTTTAGATAAAGACCATCCACAAGTAGTTGGGAAAGTTCTGTCTGGATATTTAGTAGTTGATGGTAAGTATATTCTTGATGGAAAGAGTCCGATACTGAGAGATAGAAGGGAGATGCAGCAACATGGTATTATCTTTATTGTCGTAGCTTTGGATCATAAGAGAGGAATTAGGTATTCAAGAGTTTTCGCGCCTGGTATTCTTGATATTGAGAGAGACAAACCATTCTTCCAAACTTTAACTGCCTTTATTAGTGAGAATTTTGGTAACACTAAAATTAAAAATACTAATATGGATAGTAAAAAAATAGCTCTGAAGGTTAAAAATCTTATTAAAAAAGAAAGAGGAAAAACTCCTAGAGTCTATGTGCAAATAATTTAATGAGTGCTTTCGATGTTGCGTGTAGGGACGCGTGGTAGCAGGTTAGCACTTACACAAACGCATGAAGTTATCAAAAAAATAAATGCTTTTGATGATAAAATAAAGTGTGAGATAGTGCAAATAAAAACCACCGGTGATATTATCACTGATAGGCCATTGGTTGATATAGGTGGTAAGGCACTGTTTCTTAAGGAGATAGAAGAAAACCTTCTACAAAATAAAATAGATATTGCAGTACATTGCCTGAAAGATGTACCTGCATTTCTTCCAGATGGATTAATCATTCCAGCAGTCATTGAAAGATCTGCACATGAGGATATATTAATTGCTAATCATTCATTATTAAATCTTCCAAAAGGTTCTGTTATAGGTACTTGCGCAAGTAGACGTAAGGCATTTCTTAGTAACTTACTAGGTGATAGAATCAGAATTGTAGACATGAGAGGCAATATCGATACGAGAATAGAAAAGTTCAAAAGGGGAGAATTTGATGGGATTGTATTGGCTAAAGCAGGTATTGACCGCATAGGAATGTCACACATCATTACTGAAGTTATCCCAAAAAACCTAATGTTACCTGCTATAGGACAAGGCGCTATAGCAATTGAATGTAGAGAAGACAGTTCTCAAATAATTGACTTATTACAAGCAATTAATCATACAGATAGCTATATTTGCATTACCGCTGAAAGAGGTTTCATGATTGAAATGCATGGCAATTGTAAAACTCCCATTGCAGCACTAGCTGAGATTAAAAATGGTGTTATAAATCTAGAGGTTGCCTTTGCAGTACCAAATGGTGCAAAGATATTTTTAACTTCAGTCTCAGATCAATATATAAATTTGGAAAATACTCAACAGCTGGGTGTGAAGGCTGCAAAGATAATAAAGCAGGACATAATAAATTCTGAATATTTAGAAGTTGCAAGAGAACTTTTTAATATATAGGAAATCTGGAGCGGGTGATGGGAATCGAACCCACACGGCCAGCTTGGAAGGCTGGAACTCTACCATTGAGCTACACCCGCAACTTTATGAGATGGACTTTATCATAGCTGCTTTTTTTATACAAGAGATTCCACAGTTCACACATTAAAATTTCTGTTTTATTCACAAAAGATGCAATGTCGCATTGTAATAAATATATTATACAATGTTTTATAAGTTGTTTGCTTAAAAATATAAAAAAAACATGTTTATCTTAAAGTAAAAATCAGATATAAATTTATTGATCTAAGGGTTAGTTTTATGACCTAAAACATCTTAGTTAAACCTAACTTAATAAATTAATAAAATCAAACTATGCAATCTATTCCAAAAGACAAACTTGAAAATATAGATCTCGACCTAAATAACACAATTCCAGAAGAACACAGTCTGAATCATAGAAAGTTCAGTTACTCTGAAGCATCAATCACTGATCTCAATGTTTCTGAAGATGAGGAAAAAGAAGATTTTGTAAAGAAATTTCTAAGCCAAAATAAGGAAGAATCAAGAATCAAATATGTAAACAGTATAATAATTCCTAGTAAAGATAATATTCAAAAAGACTTAGAAAATTGGAGACAAACAAGTAAGAGCTCTGAGGAATTTATTGAGAAGATTAAAGAGTGCTATTCAAACATTGAATGTCAAGATTTTCAAATTACTATACGTAAAGTATTTAAGACAAAAGACTTTGAAAAAGTTGTTACAAGCCTTGCACAATTAATTCAATATAGACAGTATGAAGTATTACCTGAAAATTTAGAAGCATCAAGAGCAAAAGAAGAAAAGGAAATATTAAATACATGTGATGAAGACAAAACATTAAGAACAGAAGCAGAAAATAAAATATTGACTGCATATAATGAAACTGTAGAAGAAGTTAAAGCAATGTTGGAACCAACAGCATTACAACAAGCTTTTTATAACAAACTTCAAAATAAAGTTGTAGAAACATTAGAAAAGCAAAA
Organism: Candidatus Fokinia solitaria; assembly: GCA_943325105.2. Taxonomy (GTDB): domain Bacteria; phylum Pseudomonadota; class Alphaproteobacteria; order Rickettsiales; family Midichloriaceae; genus JALQUO01. Next base: position 66,885 of record CALPOD020000005.1, read on the forward strand.
ATCTAAAGATGCATTTGATGAATTATATAAGCCAACTGGTACGTTTGATTATTTAAAATGTAAAAAAAGATATACGTCAATAAAGTTTCAAGAATTAACAGAGTCAATAAGTTCTCAAAGTACAGATAGTAAAGAAGAGTTAATATCTCAAAATCCAGATAAAGTTAAATTAATATATGACTCATATAAAGACATCCTTAAAGAAAGACAAGAAATGATCAAACGTCTTCCACAGGAAAAGTTTTGTAAGAAATTCGGTATTGATAGCAAAGATCAAACAATAGAAGCTAAATGTTTTATCAGAGCATTCAATTTCTTATATAGTCAGTTTGGTCTGAATGAAATTCCTACTGATAAAAGAAGTAAAATATTTAGTCCAGAAGGTTGTGGAGACCATTTTAATCATGTTATGTTCAGATATGTTACATTTTTTGCATCTCTTCTCTCATCACAACCAACTACTCTAGAAGGAAAAAGGACAATGAAAGATTTACTACAAAAAGTCACAGAGAAATTAAAGCAAGAAGAGTTGAAAAAACAAAAAGAAGAGTTTAAGAAACGACAAGAAGAGTTGAAAAAACAAAAAGAAGAGCAGTATACAAATCATCCATTTGCTTTATGATAATGAAAAAATTTCAAGAATAATACAAACATAAATCACAGTTAAAAAAACAAAAACTCTATGAGAATACCTTTCATATAAATTAGAGTATTACATAATTTTGTTGTTTTTTACACACATCTAGAAAGATAAAAAAGGGGGGAATCTACTTTTAGTCATCTTTATATACAAATCTTACCAATATAATTGTTTTTAACAGTTTGAGTTCAATTGATTATAAGATATACTTATCCACAAAGTACTAAAGACACAACATTATGCAGAATATGAAAAATAATACAAATAACATTGTTATGTGGGTTTTAGCAATTTTCGTGATTGCTATGCTGTATAACCTTGTTTCAGATGTGAAGATGGGTTCAAGAAGGATGCCCTTCTCTGAATTCTTAAAGGAATTGGAATCTGATAAAATAAATAGAGTCTCAATCAGAGGTAATGTAATTGAAGGTGAAACTGATGATGGTAGGCAATTTGATACATTGGCTCCACATTTTTATCCGCAACTGATAGATGAACTACATAAACAAAATGTTAGAATTGAAATCTCTCCAACTGAAACATCTCTTGGAAATTTCTTTGGAACAATTATACAATGGTTCCCAGCACTCCTTCTAGCTGGCATATGGATTTATTTCATGAGAAATATGCAAAACGGTGGTAATAGAGCTATGGGCTTCGGCAAGTCAAAAGCACGTATGCTATCTGAAAACACTATCAAAACAACATTTGCAGATGTTGCTGGTATAGAAGAAGCTAAGGAAGAACTAGAAGAAATCGTAGAATTCCTAAAAGAACCAAATAAATTTAAGCGATTAGGTGGTAAGATTCCTCGCGGTTGCCTTCTAGTAGGTTCTCCAGGTACTGGTAAAACACTACTTGCAAAAGCAATAGCTGGTGAGGCTGGCGTACCATTTTTTAGCATTTCAGGTTCTGATTTTGTTGAGATGTTTGTTGGTGTTGGTGCTAGTAGAGTAAGAGATATGTTTACACAAGCTAAAAAGCATGCTCCATGCATACTATTCATAGATGAGATAGATGCAGTAGGTAGACATAGAGGTGCTGGTCTTGGTGGTGGTAATGATGAAAGAGAGCAAACTCTTAACCAATTACTTGTCGAAATGGATGGGTTTAATGAAAATGAGGGAGTTATAGTAATTGCAGCAACAAACCGTCCTGACGTACTCGATCCAGCTCTTTTAAGACCAGGTCGTTTTGACAGGCAAATCACAGTATCTATACCTGATATTAAAGGCCGTACACAAATCCTCGAAGTGCATTTAAAGAAAGTACCTATGGGCGATGATGTAAACGTCGCAGTATTAGCTAGAGGAACTCCTGGATTTGCTGGTGCAGACCTAGCCAATTTAGTGAATGAAGCTGCTTTGCTTGCTGCAAGGCTTAATCAAAAATATGTCACTATGGAGATTCTTGAAAATGCAAAGGATAAAGTCCTGATGGGCGTTGAGAGAAAATCTATGATAATAAGTGATGAGCAGAAAAAACTCACTGCATATCATGAAGGTGGACATGCACTTATTGCTTTACATATGCCTGCTTCAGACCCATTACATAAAGCAACAATAATACCACGTGGTAGAGCACTTGGTGTTACAATGAGATTACCTGAAGATGATAGGTATTCAATTACAAGAGATAAGTTAGAAGCTGACATAGCAGTCGCAATGGGTGGAAGAGTTGCTGAAGAATTAATCTTTGGAGCTAATAATGTCACAACTGGTGCTCAGAATGACATTAAAATGGCTACAACATTGGCTCGTAGAATGGTAACTCAGTGGGGATTAAGTGATAAGATTGGACCATTGCTTGTTGGTGATGAAAAAGAAGAAGTATTTTTAGGTCATAGTATGGGTAAGGCTACAACAATCTCTGAGAAATTGATGCAGGAAGTTGATTCTGAAATCAGTCGCGTGATAAACAACGGTCATGAGACAGCAAAGAAAATCCTCACTAAGCACATTGATCAACTACATAAGTTAGCTACAACTCTTATTGAAAAAGAGTCTATGACAGGTCAAGAAATTAAGGAGCTGTTAGGATTTGACAAGACAGTTGAAAAAAAGGCTGTTAAAGTGAAAGCTTCTAATAAGAAAGTGATAGGTTCGATAGAAAAGCCTGAAGCAGCATAACCTTTGACATTATAATTGTATTTGGTATCTTGTATTTAGCAAAAGAGATGCCACGTGCATTGTCAAATCAAATAAAAAAGTAAACAACATTTCAAAAAAGAAATTCGTGATAATAGATGGCTGTGGGATGCTTTTCCGAGCATATTATGCTGTACCACCTATATTGTCACAAGATAATACTCCTGTCGGGGCGCTGTATGGCTTCATAAAATCTTTAAGATTCCTTTTGAGAAATATCACCAAGAAGGATACTGAGATAATGCTTGCTGTTGCACTAGATAGTGCTAAGAAGGATAATTTTAGATATAAGATATATAGTGAATACAAAAGTAATAGAAGTGCTACCCCTGATGATTTAAAAGCTCAATTAAAGCTTACAAAGCCAATGTTAGATGCATTTGGTATACAGCACTTAAGCGATTCTTCTTGTGAGGCAGATGATGTGATTGCTGCTTATGCAAACCATGCCGCCATGAATGATTATGAAGTTGTAATTGTTTCAAGTGATAAGGACTTAATGCAGCTAATATCTGAAAAGATTACATTCTTTGATATTGGTAAAAAGAGCTTCTGTTCTGTAGAAGATGTTTATGAAAAATTCTCTGTAGGTCCACATCAAATATGTGATTATTTATCAATGGTAGGTGATAGAGCTGATAATATACCTGGTATAAAAGGTATAGGTCAAAAAATCGCAGCAAATCTTCTAA
>CALPOD020000006.1 GCA_943325105.2 Candidatus Fokinia solitaria
GAAATAAGTCATCAGCAGAAAAGAAATGAATAGCTTTAAATACACAAGTGGCAAGAAAAGTATATAAACAAAAATTATATGTTGAAGGTGTGTGCATTTTATAATCATTAAAGTCTGCACTACTGTTGTTCATAATCTGAATGGCCATCAACGATAAACTGAATGTCAATCCCAAGGCATTATACACAGTAAAGCTATCTACAAAATTAGGTTGCATTTCAACTATTCTAGTTTCTTTTTCATATTCTAATTTCAGCTCAACAGTTTTTGTAAGCTTATTATTATGTTGATATTGCTCATATAAATTATGTGCATAATATCCAGTCATTGGTAATAGAGCTGTCTTTGGACTTAATGATATTCCCACTCCTGATAATAGCGAGCAGCAACCAAATTTAAGCCAAGATGAGTTATATGGAGTATAAGTTTTTAATTTCATATAAAAAGTGTTGTTATTTTTTTAGTTCACTTTATATATACACTGAAAATATTACAAGCATATTACAAAACGGCCATATAAATAAAAAGTTTTATGGGGCGGCACTAAAATATAACGCTATAAGTATACTTCATGCAGGGATGCCTTTTGTAGTTGAGTGTTCAAAGTGCAGTGCCACGTCTGGATTAATTCTTGAAAAGGCAGTGTGTACTGCTAGAGATGCTTCTGCAAAACCAGTTAGAATGAGTTTTAACTTACCAGGATATTGACATATGTCACCAACAGCAAATATCTTGTGTATGTTTGTTTCCATCGTACTGTGATCAACCAGAATATATTTATTATCTGATGTCATGTTGAGACTCCAACCTTTTAACTCATGATGGTCCATCGCTATACCGAAAAATGGTAGAAGGTAATCACACTGAAGAGTTTTAGTTTCACCATCTAAGTTTTGAACTACTACTGATTCTAAATTTCCATTGCTACCATTCAAACTGGATAATTGATATGGAATCACTAATTCAACCTTATTTTGTTTTACCAACTCATTTAGTTGTTCTAAACTATTTTGCATTGCACGGAATTTATCTCTTCTGTGAACTACATAAACATGCTTTGCAATGCTACCTAAGTTTATTGCCCAATCGACTGCTGAATCACCACCACCAGCAATCACAACTGTTTTATCTTTAAAATTTGAAACATTATTGATGCTATAAAATATGCTTTTTCCTTCAAATTCTTGAATGTTTTGCAATGGAGGTCTATTAGGTGTGAAATTCCCACCGCCAGTAGCAATTATAATTGATTTTACTTGAAATTCAGCATCTTGTGTTTTGACTAAATAATCTCCAGCAGATGTTTTATTTATATGTAATACTTTTTGATTCAAGATTATATCCTGATTGAATGGCTTTATCTGTTCATGTAACTTACTTATAAGATCACTTCCAGTTATCATAGGACATGCAGGTATATCATATATAGGCTTTTCAGGGTAAAGCATTGAACACTGCCCGCCAATAGCATCTAAACTATCAATTATCATACAATTTATTTTTAGCATCCCAGCTTGAAAGGCAGTGAATAAACCTACTGGTCCAGCACCAATTATCAACAGATCAGTTTCATACAGCATATCTATAGTATTAATATTGTGATAAAAACATCTGAATCATACAATACGATAAAAATAATGCAAAAGGAAAAAGTCATACTAATTGTAAGTGAAGATGAAAATAATAAAAAAATAGACAGATTCATTAAAAAATATTTTCAAAATCTATCTTTTTCTGGAGTTGCTAAGATGCTTAGGAAAGGTGATGTTAAAGTTAATGGAAGGCGTCAAAAAATCTCATATATTGTACAGAAAAATGATTCAGTAGAGATTTATGGTCAAATGTATGAGAAACAGGAGAAGATTTTGACATCACAACATCAAGCATTAGCAAAGAAGCTGATAGATGAAGTGTTGTATATGGATGAGAACATCTTAGTTTTAAATAAACCTGCAGGGTTAGCAGTACAAGGAGGAAATAAAGTTAAAATTAGTGTTGATGACTTAGGAGATCTTTTGAAGTTTGATTTGAAAAATAAACCGAAGCTAGTCCATAGAATTGATAGAGATACCAGTGGTGTGTTGATTATGGCAAGGAATGATGAATCAGCAAAGATTCTATGTAAGATGTTTAAAGATCCAGGGACAATCAAAAAGTACTATTTAGCATTATGTAATGGAGTTCCAAATAAATCTCAAGGAACAATCTCAATTCCATTAGCTAAAGTTAAATTAGATGGAAATCAAGAATTAATGTCATATTGTACAGAAAGTGGAGATACAGCTATAACTCATTATGAAGTCTTACAAAGCAATCAAAAAGTTAGCTTGATACAATTTAATATTGTGACTGGGAGGACTCATCAGGTACGTGCACACGCTGCCATTAGCGGCATCCCGATAGTAGGAGATTCAAAATATGATCAAGAGTATTCAGAATATGTAATGAGCTTATTGACGCATAAAGAAAAGCAATTATTTATATTAAATAATCACCCAACTAAGTTACCTAATGAGAAAAAATTGTATTTACATGCTGAGGTAATGGAATTAGAAATATATGGGAAGAAAATTTCAGTCAGAGCACCACTTCCAAATGTTTTTGAAGAGGCGCTTGCAAAATATATATAATTGAATTGGTGTGAAATATTACAATTCTCCTATTAGTAATTCAGGTGCATCTTCAGTTGTGTTTTCACTCCAGATCCAATCAATTGCTAGTGTTTGAACTGCTGCGTTAACAGAAAATGCGGTTTTATTTTCAGCCGTTATATGGTACTTCATGGAGTTTGAAATTGCTTCGGAATCAAAAAAATCTGATGCAACAGGTGCCTGTCCACCAGTAGCTTGATTTAATACAATACCAAATCCAATACCAACTGCCTCCCCTATATTAGCTTTCGGCCTGACACATATATCAAGTAATTTATCTTTAGCAAAGAATCCTAAGGTACCCATTCCAGCATATTGGATAACTTTATTGTCAGTAAATTCTTTAAATACAAATTGGTTTACAACATTGAGTCCAATTGCTGGAAGTGTGCTTTCAGCAAAACCAACCAATAATTTACACAAAAATTCATTAGATTCAAAGAAATTTTCATTTATTTTAATTGAATCTTGAGATATGAAAGCTGCAGTAGCAACATTACATGCTGTAGTTAAGCCTATTGTAGAAATTGTTTTTAAAATTGTCATAATAATAAATTTGTTCTTGGTTAAAATTTATATTATACAACTATACGACGAATATATTACAAATATATTAAATATTAAAAAAAATTAAAACTTTGTGATTTATAAATAAAGAAATTCACAGCAAAGATGCTGTGAAAAGATATTAAGAGGTTGAAGAAGCCTCTTCTGTTTTAGCTTTGAAAGCTTTTGCAAGTCCGAATACTGCAAAGAACCATATGACCATTACAACTATGAAAATACCAAACATTGAATCAGCAATGCTCAACAGATTAGCTCCAGGCATCAAAGAAAGTAGTGTGAATTGAATCAGTGCACCACCAGATTTACCTAGTCTACCACCAATCACATCAGCTGCAGCTTTACCCTTTGTTTTAAGATTTTCATCAAGTGGTATGTATGACATCTCTTTTGTAGGATCAAAGAATGAATACTTAGTTGCTTTACTCAAGACATTTTGTACACCACCAGAAATTACAGCAAATCCGATAGCAGTAGAGCCATATAAAATTAATGTTGGCTCAATTGAGTCTTTCATTACGATGAAAATAAAGAACGGAACACCAGTTAATAATATTATAATTGGAGTTAGTATTGCAGCTGTTCTCCAACTTAAAATTCTTAAAAGATATGATCCACTTAACATAGCAATTGCTGCGGCAACAGCAGTAGCTGTCTGTACATATCCATTGAATTCCATATATGAATTAGGATTAGGTAAATATACGTTCATGGATTTCTTCCATATACCCTCTACAAGATTTATTGAAACTCCATAACATAAAATTAAAAGTGTTATCAGTCCGATATATTTAGATGACATGATATACTTTAAACTCTCAACAAAGCCCATCTTGACTTTTTTCTTACCACCAGGTTTTTGTATATTATTTATTGTGTCTTTACCAACTATACGTCCTAATGCTTCAACTGCAATTGAAATAAATACACCAGAAAATACAACTGTTCCTGTGATATACATTAAAGAATCATCCCAACCAGTATTTTGACTCAATTTACTTGAGAAAACACCAGCAAGTCCTAATCCAATCTGTGAAAATAAACCAAAGAGTGGATAAAAACGCTTAGCCTCAGGAATAGCTGTGATTTGGTTCGCTAACTGCCAAAACATTAGTGAAAGCATCACACTTCCCCAAAGTTCTGAGAAGATATAGAAGAGTGTGTATGGCCATCCAGCAACCATCAAAAAAAAGTATTTTAGATATGGCATTGATTCAATCAAACCACTTGTATCTGGGCATACAGAATGGATATTAGGATATAAATAAAATAGGAAAAATACAAAAAATCCCATAAAGAACCAATTTATAATATGATATAAAGTAGTTCTTGTGAAGCTATCTGCCAACTTCGTATAAAGTAGCATGAATATTATTGCTGAGGTTGTAACGCCCCACAACTTTACTGTACTGATTAACTCAGCTCCCATCTGTGAGATAAGCATCGCATCTTTTGTACCCCTTAAGATACTGTAAACATATATTGTTAGCATCATCAGAAGTGAAGTCCAAAAAAACTTCGGCAATTCAGCTGCTGAAACTGGTAAAAACTTTTTTGAAGATGTTTTCGACTGATCTTCTTGTTTTGTCATTGTTCTATATAAAAAATGAATAAGATAAAGCCCTTAAGAAAGGTTTATAACTAGGATCCTTACTTATCATAAATCATATTTTTTGTCAAGAATTATGTAGTGTTATATCTACTTTTATAACAGTTGAATAAACACCTGTTTTTTTAATTGATTTAGTAGGTTATCAGCACAAAGTATTGACTGAATATTATTAAAAATCATTTCAGATTTCTGATCATAAGATAATTTTAGATATTTTTGATTAGTAGGTTTTTGAGACTGTATTGCATTTTTAATATCTAAGATTTTTATAAACAAAAATTTATTCCCCATAACTAATGGCTCTGTTAAATAACCTATAGAGGAATTTTTAATAACTTGTTTATATTCATCAGACATGTCTTTATAATCAACCCACCCTATAGCTCCATCAAGACCTGTAATCTCAACATCTTTAGGAAATTTATTTTTAATTATTCCAAAATCTGTATTAGCTCGAAGCAATTCTACTATTTTTTCAAAATTTTTCTGATTATTTTGAGATATTAATATTTCTGAAATTTTTACTTGTGAATCATTGTTGAATTTCCATTCTATTGATGATTTCATAAATACATTATCATTTTGCTTGATTTGTTCTTTGACTATTTTTGAATTTTTATACAAAGTTTTGATAAGTTTAGTATTTGGCAGTTCTTTTAATCTATTATTTATCATCTCATTTAATATTATTTGAGCTTCTATCTGTTTTTTTAGATATTTAACTTCAACACCAAATTTTTTTAACATTTGTTTAAAATCATCGTTGCTGAGTCCATTCTCAGCTGCAAGATTAGAAATTGTTCCTTCGATAAAATCTTGAGAAATTGACTTATCTTTTGCACTAGATAAAACTACTGTTTCATTTATTGTATTTTCAAGAGCTGCATCTCTTGTAATATCAATACCTGACATCCTCATAATATTAATTTTTTGCTGCACTTCCTTTTCAGTAATTAGTACATCATCAACTATTGCAACTGGAGTGTATAGTTTTTTTGAATATTTATTTAGATCAATCATTGCAGAAGATTCATTTATAGAATGTCCAAGCAAAATTGTAATGATTGCAGCTTTAAAAATTGTTTTCATCATTTATTACTGTATTTGTGGTATTTTAAAATATATTCGATAAGTGTTAACTCTATCATTTAAATCTTTTTTATTAAAATCTTTCTTTATTGAAAGACCTATAACCGCACACTCATTAGCGTATTCTAACTTCAATTTTACATTGTTTAAATGTGAGATACCTTCACCAGAAATTTTTTCACCGAATTTGAAAGCATTTTGTACACTAAATAGTATGTTTTCTGTTACATTATATTTTACGTCTGTGCTGAATATCTTGTTATATATATGTCCCGACTTATAAGGTGTTAAATAAAGATTCTTATTAAAAAATAAATATTTGAATCCTGTTGAAAAATTCTTAAATTTTTTATCGAAATAAATCTCATTGTTACTCAATTTCATTTCATTTGTAAACCATGTTTTGTTATTGATGAAAAGATTATTTTTTTCTAAATAAACCTGCATTACATACTTATCTTGATATTTATCTTGTAATGCTGCTACTACAAAATCTGCATTATTCGAAAAGGTATTTTTAAAACTTCCAACACTATTTAAATACTGCCTTGCTGCAACTGTCAATGTTAACTTGCTATCAAATTTCACTTTATTAAAGTTATATTGCCCCAAAACAAATCCATAATCTAGATGACTGCCAGCTCTCACATTGATGCTTCTATTACCTATTGAGTATAATTCATCTGAAAAAATATTATTTGCATTTAAATTGTTTGTAGTTGAATAAATACTGAGAGGACTGTCATTAGGATCATCATCAGTTTCATCTATAATAAAAAACTGTCTACTTTTTGGCTCCAGACGTAATACAACATGAGGTTCGATTATCTTTTTCAAATGAAAATATTGTGATTCAAAATGGATATTAAAACTTGGCTGTAATAACTTTTGTGCCCCTTCGTATATCTTATTATTTGCGCTTATTACTTTATAAAATAAGAAGTTCGGACGATATGAGATTTTAGTTGTATTATTTAAATCTGACTTCAAAAGCACTCCAATTTCACCTACAACATCTGAGATCTCCCTTGAAAATGTTTCATTATATAAACTATTAGTAGATATAGTACTTATAAAAATAGGATCATCAGAAAGTATTCCTTTGAGAGCATTTGGTAAGTTGAACTTTTTTACTTTTAAAAATTCAGCTTTCGGAAATGATATAAGTCTTTTGTTATGTTTTAATTCATGAAAATGGATTGCATTTGCTGATAAGAAATTTGTGTCATAAATCAAATTACCATATGTTCTACCAACGAGGATTTTTTTGTCACTTATATCATATTTATATAAGAGAATTGGTTTTGTACCAAGTCCTATTTCACCATTAATACCAAACTCATATGCTCTTTTATTGAGATCACATATTGTGTTTTTATTTTCATCAAAAGAATTCAAGAAATTTGCTTGTATCTTAACATCAGCTGGCCATGCACGAAAAATACTTTTATTATCAATATTCTCAACTTTTTCAGCAAAAGGCAGTTGTGCAGTTTTGATGGAAACTTCATAGCCACCCTTGTCAAATTTATGTCTAACATCTAGTCCATACATTGGTTTTTTACTGATAGTCCTAATAAAAGTAAAATCAATGTTTTTTGTAGGATTCCAATAAAAAGGTATATCTATCTGAGTTTTAATATCTTTACTATACTTAAATCTTGGCATTAAAAATCCTGTTTTACCACCAGTCCAAAATGATGGCATAGAAAAATACGGTAGATATAAAACTTGCTTTTCAAATATATCAAGATAAACATCATTTAATTTTATCTCATCATTAGATTTGATATCTGTCTCTAGTCTTTTAGCTCTGAGCTGCCATAAAGGAGAGACTTGCTTACCATTTTTACATGAATTACAAAGGGAAAATGTTGTAAAATCACTTGTATAAATACCTTCTGTTTCAGATTTGATATTTCTTGCAGCAAGCCTTGCATTCCTCAGATTACCTCTGGTTTCAGAAATCAGAAATTTATTATTATTTATATTAAAAAATGCCTTTTGTGTAAAGTACATCCCTCCCATTTCCAAATCTTGTATCGTAATATTTCCCTCAGCTTCTACAGTATTCTTAGAATTATCATGCACTACTTTATTTGCAGTTATGATAAATTTTGAGTTACTAATTTTGACATTACCTAATGCTTTGATCTGATTTGATAAGTTATCAAAAACAACTTCATCAGCTTCTATTTCAAAATCTTTATTAGGGCTATTTATCTGATTGACAACTATTTTAGTATTATTTTCTTCCTGTGGATAAAATGAACCTACTAGTTCTTCAATGACCCCCTTAGCAGTTGCAAAGCTAGGTTTTAAAAGCACTAACAAGACTAAAAACAGATGATAATACAATGCACTTTGCTATTACTAATTTGGAAAAACTCTCACAAGATATATAGCAAAAAGTATAAATTTAAAAGCTCATTATGTTATCATCCACCTACTTTTGGCTCTTGTACAATTTCTTTTTTAGCAATATTTGCTTTATCTATTGGCATATCTTGTGAAGATGCTTTTTTAGCATCGACAACCTCAAATCTTGACTTTTCTGGTTGCTTCTGCAATGATTCAGATAAATCATTAGCCCTTTCCCGAATGCTTTTTACTATTGCATCTGCAACTCCAAACTCCTCTCCAAGGCTTTTCATTTTATCATCTTTACCTTGACTTTTTTCTTGCTCTTGCTCTTTTTCCTTAGCTTCTTCTTTCTCTTTATGTTTTTTATCCATTAACATTTGATTAGCTTGCTCTAAAGATCTTGCAATAGATTGGTTCACTTGTTGTATCACAGCATCAACTTTTATATTGCTGCTTATTGCTGTACTTTTATCGCTTTCAGAAAGATTCGCATCAACAGCATCCATTAGTTTTTGCTCTATTGCACTCCTTTGATCATGAGGTTTGGCATAAAGTTGAGCAAAGGTTTGTGACGTATCAAGCACTTGTTCCTTGTTATCAACATTTAAACCTGCTAGATCTTGATTGATTACATCATTTAATTCTTTTGCTGTATTAATATTGTTTTCTAAAGTATCAGCAAGTTTATTTAATTTGTCAATATAATCTGGTGAAATTGGTGTACTAGTTGGAGTTGAAGGAGTTGTGTCAGATTCAGCAGGCAGAAATGTAGTTGGATCTATACCTTTTGCATCACACCAGCCTTGAAATTCTGTAAGTGCTTTTCGAAGGGGATTTGTTACTTTTGCAGAATCTACACTTTTCATATTAATATTAGATAAAAGTTATTGGAAATATAATGACATAATTTCTATAAAAATAAAAGTGATTTCTAAATACAACTAGCTATTGAGTAGTTGTGGCTCTCCTCTAAAATTTCTATTATTTTGAAAGATTTCATGACAGCTTTTAAATGATTTATTGCATCTGAAAGTAATTGAAATTGTATCACCAGGTTTTATTTTAAGTCTCTCTGAAAGCTTCCCTAACAAGAGTTTATTTCCTTTTAGTTTTATTATTTCACCTATTTTTATTTGATTTTGTAGTTTTACATCAGCATTTACAGCTATCATCTCAATAATTTGCTTATCTAGTTTTGATAATGTTTGGGGAATCTCAGCTGATTCCATATCAATTACTAATTCATTATCTGTGATATCATTCACCAAAATCTTTTTAATTGTATATTTTTCTGGATCAACTTTACACTGTGAGTCACCGAAATTTGCTCTGCAGTTTGAGGAATATCTATGATTGATTTTATTTGCTAAAGTTTCTGTGGCGCTTTTTATTTCAACCATGATTTTATTCCCTTCAATGCCAATATTACCTATACTCCCCTGCTTTAATATTACTTTTGTTTTCTTATTTTCATCTATCTCTAAGATAGATACCTGAATTAGTAAGTTTATATTTTTGATTATTATATCTTTTTCTGAGTTTGTAGGAATAAATGTTAGAGTTGTGCTTTGTGGATTTAGTTCTGCATTTGATTGAATAGTTTCAATATGTATTGTTTTATTGGGGGTGTAAATAATGTTATCAACTTCCAAATTCGAGTCAAAATCTGACATTGCTAAGATAACTTCGGAATTTTGGGAAATTTTAACAAGAGTATGATATTGAGTTTCTACTTGCATAATTTTTTTTATTTAATTAAATTTCATATCTTTGTTTCAATAATTGGTATTTCAGGGAGTGAAAAGAAACCATGACTTTCCATTGTTACTGGTAGATAGTCTGTGTCAAACCTTGCTGGGATATCAAACTCAAAATCAGCTGTAACTTTTGTATTTAAATTTTCCAATGCATTTTGAAGCGTCACTATCCCAGTTGAATAATCTACTGAAAACTTATCTTGTGTTAGCTGTTGTCCAGAAATATAGATTTTGACTGTATTTTGTACTGGCTTCAATATAATTCTTTGTTCAATTATTTCAGTATCTAATTTATAGTTTTTAACTAGTTGTAAAGTTTTTGTATCGATGATTTCTACCTCCTCATCACTGCATTTAAAGTCACTCCAATCTTTATATCTGAATGCAATTTGTCGACCTTTACATATTCTGAAGAATTCCAGGATCTGAAGCATTTGCCTAGTGTTTTTGATTCCAGTTGATACATTGAAACGCATCTTTGGAGCTTGCCATTTACTTTGTCTGTGTTCTGCACCATTAGTTGTAGTGAGTACTTCAGTGCTATATTCTGGACCGCCAGATGAGTTATATGAGATGTCTGTTGGAAATGTTTTTTCAATGAATTTTTGCATAATATTACCTATGTCTGAGTTAAAAAAATTGATTTTTAATATGATTTTATAAGATATATGTAAGGGTTATTTTTTTTAACCCTTAAAGGAAATGCCTACCAACGTAGTAAGCAGCTTGAGAATGTCATTCCAGCACCTGCTGTAGCCATTAGAATTAAATCTCCACGCTTTAATTCAGGATTATTTCTAACGTATTTATCTAAGCTTATTGGAATTGTTGCAACTGATGTGTTGGCACACTCAGATATTGACTCCATAACTCTATTATCAGGAATTTGAAGCCTTTCTGCTACTGATTTTGTTATACGCATGTTTGCCTGATGCAGTAAAAGCCATTGTACTGAACCTAAAGGTATTTTGTTTTTCTCTAAAATCTTTAGACTCATATTAGTCATTCCTTCTACAGCATTTTTAAACACCGCAGCACCGTTCATACATATTCCAAATTTATCTTCATGAGATATACCGTCAGATTGCATAAATTTTAGAATTTTTTCAAGACTTTTATTTTTATGTAAAAAACTATTGTCTTGTGCATAGAGAGCTTCTTGTAAGCTTGGATCTGATGACAGCATAACATCAATTATATCACTCTCACTATCTTGAGATTCATATGATTCAAGAATAATTGCACCTGCACCATCTCCAAATAGAACACAAGTAGATCTATCATCCCAATTCAGAATCCTTGACATTATCTCAGCACCAACAACTGCTACACGCTTCACATCACCTGAACGTAAAAACTTTTCTGCTGTATATATCGCATAAACAAAACCTGAACACACAGTTTGCATATCAAAAACGAAGCCTTTCTTCATACCTATATTGTGCTGCACTCTTATAGCTGTAGTTGGGAAAATTAGGTCAGGTGTTGTAGTTGTGAGAATTATTGCATCTAGATCATCACCTTCTAAATTTGCTTTAGATAATGCATTTTGTAATGCTGCAGTCGCTAAATCAGAAGTTTTTTGTGAGGCACTTGCAATGTGTCTTTGAGTTATACCTGTACGGCTTTTAATCCACTCATCATTTGTTTCAAGAATACTACTTAAATCATCATTAGTCACAATATTTGGCGGGAGAT
Organism: Candidatus Fokinia solitaria; assembly: GCA_943325105.2. Taxonomy (GTDB): domain Bacteria; phylum Pseudomonadota; class Alphaproteobacteria; order Rickettsiales; family Midichloriaceae; genus JALQUO01. The sequence continues at coordinate 11,736 of CALPOD020000006.1, forward strand.
ATGAACCAGTACTAACTATTCTTATTTTAGTTTTTGTCATATATTTTTAATCTAAAAGATATTCAATTTGTAGCTTAGCTTTGTTGAAATTTTTTTAAAAGCTTCATTTTTCTGGTACCATAGCAGAAATTGTGACATGCTGTCTACCTGATCATCATTTTCAACGTCAGGAAAGTTCAACAATTCATCAAGTAATTGTGCTATCCAGACTGCATCTTTTGGAAGTAATACAATCCCTCGCTCAAATAGAGGAGACACTAAAGTCAGTCTAGTAATCTTATCATTTTTAGGTTTGATTGGTATTATTCTGATGTTTGCAGATATAGAATTAATCTCTTGTATTATCTGCTGCCCTGCTGAGCAGTCTTCAATGAGGATTGCATCTGGTTTAAATGCAAGTGACATATTATAAATTGCTTTACGAAGGTTTGGATAATCAATCTTAGTTCTTAAGATATTCAATAAATACAATTTTTCGTTTTTAATGCCCCAAGATGAACAAACGCTGTAGTCGTTGTTTTCTCCACATTTCACTGCACAATCCCAACTCTGATAAACGTAATCAAACATACTTGTATCAAATTTATAATTATTTGATGCTAAATCATCAACGCTTTCAATATTACAACTTTGATAATCTGTATATCTTTGTATCCACTCATCTTTTATTATAGACTGCAACATAGCATTAGCTTCTTGCTGATATTGAATGTTGAAGACAGCCGTACCTACTTCAGATCTCACCAAGTTGAAATCATAATTCACACCACTGATATCTTGATTCAATTCAATCAAATCAATCTTATTACTTTCTTTAAAATATTTTTCAAAAATCACATCATAATTTGCTTTTTTGAAGTTCATCCTGAAAGATTTACAATAATAAAGATCATATTTTTCTAACAACTTATGACCACAAAATAGATTTGTTTGTTCAGATTTTGTATCCCATATAGAATTATTATTAGGTAGTTTAAAAGAATTCTTGATGAAATTAAATTGACTGTCTGGCATTGCAACAGTCGTTTTGAGAAAATTCTTATTTGTACTGAATAATGGCTTAATATATTTTAAAATTGCATCTTTGTTTTTTAAAGCAATCTTATTACCAGAAGAATCTATGAGATATGCGTTGTCATAAAGATTCTCTCCAGCAAATCTCACATATTTAAACATTCCGAACGATATCGTTTGCTTCTTGTATGATACTGCTGGGATTTTCAGAACCTTCCAAGTATCCTTCGTATCACTTTTCAATAACATACCTGTCAAATCATCAGCATGAAGCCTTTGCATCACAAGTACTATCTTGCCATTTTTTGAATCATTCAGCCTAGATAACAAACAGCTTTTAAACCACTCATATGTCTTTCTACGCTGTTTATTACTGAATGCAGCAGCAGCAGAGGTTGGATCATCTATGATTATAACGTCAGCACCTTCACCAGTTAAAGTACCGCCAGTAGAAGTAGCAAAACGAAAACCACGATAAGTGGTGACGAATTTACTATTGGTACCACGTGCAAGAACTGTCTCTGGAAACAATTTCTTATACCAATCACTCTGCATTATTATCCTGCAATCAATTGAATGCTTCTCACTTAGCTGCTGATTATAACTCACAGCAATGATTTTTATATTGGGAGATTGCCCTAATAACCAAGCTGGCCAAGCTACATTTACGCAAATAGATTTTAGAGACCTTGGCGGCAAATTTACAATTAACCTTTTCATATCACCACTTTCAATTGCCTTGAGATACTCAATCATGAGATCTAAATGCCAATTACTAATCATCTTTTTATTAGGATGTAGAGTCTCAAAAACCTTTATTAAAAAGCTCTTTATATCAATGTTTTTTGTTTTTTCAGCATCAGTATATTCACTAATATAACCATTAAAATTAGGTTCTACTGAACTATAAAATGAATTGTTTTGCATGTTGGATTTTGTACTACTTTGAGATCGCTGGATTTGAAAGTACCAGCGCACTTCTATGATCTTATAATTTAATAATAAACTGTTTTGCAGAAGTAAGGAACTACATATCAAAAAGATTCTGCATTTTATTTCTTACAATAACGAATCGCAAGCAAACATGGTGTAAAGAATAGAGTTAATATTGTTGCGAATGTCAAACCACCACAAATTGTTGTTGCAAGCTGCGTCCACCATTGAGTTGATGGAGCTCCATGTGTTACAGTTCTATGCATAAAATCTAATGTAATACTTGTAGCCATTGGTAAAAGACCTAATACAGCTGCCCCTGCAGTCAAAAGAATTGGCCTGATACGCTGAGCACCTGCACGAACAATTGCATCCATAGTATCATAACCATTTTTCTGTAAATGATGGAAGCTATCAACCATCAAAATATTATTATTCAGAACAATCCCAGCTAGTGCCATAATTCCTATCCCACACATCACAATCCCAAACGGCCTACCTGTAACTAGCAATCCTATTAAAACACCCGTAATTGATAAGAAGACAGCTGACATCACAACCCCTGCATCATAAAAGCTATTGAATTGAGTCAACATTATTAGGAAAGTCATAGTCAATATGAATAGAAATGCATTCCGTAAAAATATAGCGGTTTTTTGTTGATCTTCAGCGTCTCCTTTGAACTCTACTTTGGTTCCTTCTTCAAGGTTGGTGCTGAGCCATTTTTTAATTGCCTTAATTTGATTATCTACAAGATGCCCAAGCTCTACATCTGAATCGATTGTCACAACATCCTCCTTATCAACCCTCTTCATAAGACTAAGTTGCGGCTGAGGAGTCTGCATAACAAACTTATTCATTGGTATGATTTTTCCATTTGTATTTACTATACGCAAATTAGATAATTGTGAGACTAATCTAGTTGATTCAGGAAACCTAACAAGTATATCAACTTCATAATCTAAATCATCCAACCTACAAGTTGAAATTTTCAGTCCACTAGTAGCCATCCTCAGTGTATTACCTATATCAGTAGTGCTTAAAAAGTACTTTGCAGCAAGCTCTCTATCTATCTTCAGATTCCATTCAATCCCAGGGATTGGTAGACTGTCATTGATATCTTTAAACCCTTTGATCTCATTTAACATTGCATTTTTGAATTTTTGAGTGAATTGCATCGCCTTATCATAATTTGTGCTAAAGACATCCATTTGTATTGGCTTTCCAGAAACAGGTCCAGATCTTTCTTGCTGCATTTGAACGATTATACCTCCAATACTAGATGTAGCTGTTGACATCTTATCTAAAAGAATGCTCGCTTTATCACGCATGTTCCAATCACTTAACTCAAGTTGGATTATACCTATTGTGTCATCTGGGAACTGATGTGAAGTATTAACATTACCAACTTTAGTATAAAAAACTTTGACACTATCATTGAATTTGAAGATTTTCTCTTCTACTTCTCTCATAAGAGCACTTTTTTGCCATATTGATAAGTTACCAGTGGATCTAACAATCACACTCACATTGTCAGGCTCAACACTAGGAAAGAACTCAACTCCAACGCTAAATTTTATAAAAATTATAATAACGCATACCATCAAGCCTAAAATCGATCCCACAAATCTCCATGGCTTATGTAAACACAGTTGTAATAACTTTGCATAACTACCTAAAAACCCTTTTATATCTGATAGTGGGCCGCTTTCCATAGCCTTGATAGATTGTAGTTCTTCTTTACTAACTGGTGGGTGGGTTTTTATAAATAGACTACCTATAGCTGGTTGGAATAATAATGCAAAGACCAGTGAGTTTGTCATTATTATCAGAACAGTGATTGGCATATATTTCATAAATTGCCCAAGTGTACCAGGCCATACAAGAAATGGTAAAAACACAATGATTTTTACTAAAGTAGCAGTAAAGATTGGTACAAACATTCTTTTGGCAGCTTCAAGATATGACTCCTCAGAGGATTTTCCTTCTATCATCTTTCTATCAGCATATTCAGTAACAACTATTGCATCATCGACCACCATACCTACAGTTAAAATCAAACTAAACAAAACTACTATATTTAGAGTATATCCACACATATCCATTATGAGTATGCAGGAGAAAAATGATACAGGTAATGAAAGAGCTATCAGTAGAGCTGATTTTATACCAACTGCCATTATAATTATTATTAGCACTAACAATCCAGCAAATAATATACCATTTTCAAGCTCATGAACCATATCCATAATATGTTTTGAGTCATCATTTGCATATATAACATCAAGTCCTGCAGGCCAGCTTTTCTTGACTTCTTCCACTACCTTTTTCGTTGCAGCAACAGTATCTATAATATTCTCTCCTGCACGCTTTGAAATCTCAAGAACTATCGCAGATCTACCATTTGCCCTTGTTATTATATTTATATCCTTAAAATCTCGTTTAACTGTTGCAATGTCTTTAAGTCTTAAAACTTGCCCATTTTTACTATAAATTGGAAAGTCCAATAGAGTTTTATAATCATCTATTAGAGCTGGTACTTTTACAGAGAAAGCACCATCTTTCTTCTGTATTATCCCAGCAGGAACAAGTAAGTTATTTGATGCAATAATATTTGAGATCATACCGACTGATAGTTGATATTTTTCAATCATCTCTGGTTTTATTATTATTTGTACTGCCTCATCAACTTCCCCTGCTATATTAACTTCCCTGACAGTTGGTACTTTTATGATTGCATCTCTTGTATTCCTTGCAACTTGTAACATTTCTCTCATTGACAAATCACCAACCAAAACAACGTTTAATACAGGTATTAAACTTAGATCTACCTGCTTTATTATTGGCTCATCTGAATCCTTAGGAAGTTTATTTTTTGAATCATTTACCTTATTTCTAACATCATCTAATGATTGATCTGCATCAGCACCAGCATTAAATTCTATCTTCATTGCTGCAGCACCCTCATAAGCATATGAGGTTATCTCTTTAACATCATCTAGTCCTTGCAATCCATTTTCAAGAGGCTGTAAAATCATTTTTCTAGCATCTTCTGGTGCGATGCCATTCTGAGTTACCACTACATATATAATTGGTATTTTGATATCAGGATTACTTTCTTTTGGTATATTGACGTATGCATATAATCCATACAAAATAATTAAAATCATAAAAAAGAAAACACTTCTCTTTCTAGTGATACAAAAATCAAAAATCCCCATGCTTTTATATATATTGATTAAATTTATCGGAATGATAATTGCTTAATATACTGATTTCAATAGCTAATTTGAGGTACAATCTTTTATTAAGGATAATTCTATGTTAAAATTTGCAGTTGTTAAAAAAAATGCGTATCAACATAACATGAATTATAAGAAGATCTTCAGGAGAAAAAATATTAATGAATTAATCCAATCAGCATCTAAACAGGATTTACAAAGGACTCTTGGATCATTCCAACTTGTTATGCTAGGAATTGGAGCTATTGTTGGAGCAGGTATTTTTGTTCTTACAGGAACAGCTGCAAGTACAAGTGCTGGTCCAGCAGTAGTTATATCATTTATCATAGGTAGCATAGCTTGTGCTTGTGCAGCAATGTGTTATGCAGAGCTATCATCAGCAATACCAATCTCAGGAGGTGCATACTCATACGCATACGTAACACTTGGTGAGTTGGCAGCGTGGCTGATTGGATCAATGATCTTAGTTGGTAATATTTTTATGATTGCATCAGTTGCAGTTGGATGGTCAGGATATATGTCATCATTTTTAGAGCAATTCAATATATCATTACCATATGCTTTAACACACCATACAGGGGAATTTATAACCTTAAAAGATGGATCTATAGAAGGTGGTTTATTCAATCTATTATCTTTATGTATAATAATACCGACAGGATTTATTTTGTATAAAGGTACAGAAACATCTGCCACAGTTAACAACATTATAGTTACAATAAAAGTAATAGTTCTAACACTATTTGTATGCATTGGAGCAATGTATGTAAACCCTGAAAATTGGATCCCATTCATACCTGAGCATATACCTGAAACAGGACAATTTGGAATTCAAGGTATCTTAGGTGGATCTGCAATAGTGTTTTTAGCATTTAATGGATTTGATACAGTTGCATCTGCAGCGCAAGAGACAAAAAACCCGCAACGTGATTTACCTATCGGCGTGATAGGTTCTCTATTAATATCTGCGATAATTTATATCCTGGTATCTGGTGTCTTGACAGGTCTGGTGAGTTATAAAGATTTGAATACTCCACAGCCTATGGCACTAGCTGTTAATGCTATGAACATGCCATGGTTTGCAGTTGTTGTTAAGATTGGTGCAATCCTAGGTTTAGGATCTGTAACTCTGGTAATGACATATGCTGTCGTTAGAATTGCTTTTACTATGTCAAATGATGGACTTTTACCTCCGATTTTGAAAAAGATTCATCATAAAAACAAAACACCGCATTATGCAACAATGATTATCACAGCTATTATATGCTTGCTTGCAGCTACCTGTCCATTAGATATGATGGTTCAATTAGGTAACTTTTGTGTGATAGTTGTTTTCATAATAGTTTCTGTAATGGCGATTTATTTAAGATATACGCAGCCTGAGTTAAAGCGTGAATTCAAGTGTCCTATGATGCCTTTTATACCATTAGCAGGAATAGCATTATTCATACTTTTCCTATTCAATATGCCTAATAAAAACATTATTATATATTTCTTCGGATTGGTTTTTGTTAGTGCTGCATACTATTTTATAACTCAGTCAATAAAAAAAGATACAGTTGAGATTCCAGCAGCTAAATAAAAAATGGCACTTCTGTGCCTACCTTTAAACTATTTTCCCTAAATAAATTTTTTTCTTAATATATCTATAATATTTAAATTTTGTTAATATATCTGTAATATTTCTACTATATATTGTATAATTCAAACTAACAAGAAACAATAGGGGAAAAAAATGAGTACAATAACAAAAATATTAAAAACAGCAGGAGTATCAGCATTGTGTAATGGGGTTCATTTATATTTATTAAAAGATAAGTATAAGTCGATTGAATTTACGAAGGCTGAAATGTGCGCAGCCTTTACAACCTTACCAGCCTTAGCAGGATTTGGCATAGACAAGCTTGTTAATCAAAAGTTCACTAGTAATAAAACCACTCAATATGGGTTAACTGCTCTTGAAAGCTCTTTAATATTTCCTGTAGTAACAGCAGTAGTAACAGCATTAAGTGGACAAAACAAACCTCTGAAGTATTTTACAGATCTTTTTAGTTCTTCATTGAAAGGTAATTGTGGTGCTTCAAAATTATTAACAGCAAGCACAATGGGTCAATCATTAGTATTTAAATACATTTGGGATTCAAGTGATGAAACAAATCCTGAACTAAATACTGAAATTGATCAACAAGCAGATCTGATAGAGGTTGTATAGTTCAAACTAACAAGAACAAAAAATAATAGGGAAAAAAATGAGCACAATAAATAAAATATTAAAAACATCAGGAGTATCAGCATTGTGTAATGGAGGAACATCTTTCTTAGAAAACCATAGTCAGGGTTTCGACGTAGCATTTATAATTCATGGAATTTTCTCAACCTTACCAGCCTTAGCAGTAGTTGGCATAGACAAGTTTGTGAATCAAAACATCACAAGTAATAAAATTATTCAATATGGGTTAACTGCTATTGAAAGTGCTTTAATATTACCTGGAGGAATATCATTGTTTCTACAATTAAGTGTACAAGAGTCTTTTACAATTTTTTTTAAAGCTTTGTGTAGTCCTTCATTGGAAGATGTGGATGGGAAGATAAAATTATTAACAGCAAGCACAATGGTTTAATCATTAGCATTTAAATCTATTTGGGATTCAAGCGATGAAATGAATCCTGAATTAGATAAACAAACAGAATCTTTAGAGCTAAATACTGAATTTAACTCTACAGAAGAGCTGCATAGTTAGACTATGCATCAACGTTCTGAACTTTCAGAGCATTCTTATATATAAACTCCTTCCGAGGTTCAACTACATCTCCCATGAGAGTTGTAAATATCTCCTCAGCTATCTGGCAATCACCTACCCTTAACTGTAATAAAATACGATTTTCAGGGTTAAGAGTTGTGTCCCAAAGCTGCTCAGGGTTCATCTCACCTAGTCCTTTAAATCTCTGTATGTAAACTCTCTTTTGAGCCACTTCCATAACATGGTTTATTAGCTGAGATGGAGATTTACAAAGCACTACATTTTCACCAATATTTAGCTGTACGATACCGCCAGAGAAAATGTCTTGTACTCCAGATATGACCTGCTTATTTCTCTCAACTATTCTTTTATAAATACTAGCTATATCAACTGAATATTTTATTTCTGTATCGTGTACCATGCTGATAAATTCTACATGGTTATGATCTTTTACAATACAGTTCCAGCCTTGTTCGCTTTCAGACTTTGTATTATTTCTGAAAATAGCAGCTGCCTCTGTAGCAACTTTTTGTATCTCAAATCCATCATCACATATAATACTTGGACTCAATAAAATTGCTTCACATAAGTCGTTTGGCATCATGTGCTGTTGCTCAGAGCTTTCAGATATAAATGTGCAAGCTCTCAAGATCTTAAGAATCTCATCAACCTCATTAATGATCTCACCATTAGCACTTAAAACAATTGTATCAATTATAGAAGATAATAAGTACTCTTGTAGTTCAGCATGGTCTTTCATATAGAAATCCTTCTGTCCTTTTCTAACTTTATATAGAGGTGGTTGTGCAATGTACAAGTGCCCTGCATCAATCAATTGAGGCATATATCTGTAGAAAAATGTCATCAAGAGAGTTCTAATGTGTGCACCATCTACGTCAGCATCAGTCATGATAACTACTTTGTGGTATTTCAACTTACCTAGATCAAACTCTTCCTCACCTATACCTGTTCCAAGTGCACTTATTAGCGTACCTATCTCAGCTGATGCTAGGACTTTATTAAATCTTGATTTCTCAACGTTTAGGATTTTTCCACCTAATGGTAAGATTGCTTGGATGCTTCTATCTCTAGCCTGTTTTGCAGACCCACCAGCAGATATACCTTCAACTAAAAATAATTCAGTTAGTTTAGGATTTTTTTCCTGACAGCTAGCTAGTTTTCCAGAAAGAGTATTCAGTTCATTTTTACCTTTCTGTCTATTTAATTCTCTAGCTTTTCTTGCTGCATCCCTCGCAATACAAGCTTCTATGATTTTCGAGCATACAACTTTCGCATCGCTTGGTCTCTCTTCAAACCATTTAGATAAAATTGCACTGACAGTATTTTCAATTGGAATACGAACTTCACCACTCACAAGCTTGTCTTTTGTTTGAGATGAGAATTTAGGGTCTCCCATTTTGATAGATATAATTGCTGTTAGACCTTCTCTCATGTCTTCAGATGCTATATCGATCTTCTTTTTCTTTAAAACTTCATTTGAGTTGAAATAGTGATTTATAGTACGTGTAATACCACCTCTGAAACCAGTTAAGTGAGTACCACCGTCTCTTTGCCTAATATTGTTTGTGAAACATATAACATTTTCATGATATCCATCATTCCACTGCATCGCGACATCAATTTCAACACCTCCTTCTGAAGCATGCATAATGATTGTATCATGTACAGGGCGTTTATTACGATCCAGATACTGAGCAAAAGCTTTGATACCTCCTTGGAAGTTAAAATCAGTTGTTCTAGGCTCTTCTTTTCTATTATCGATTAGAGTTATATGAATCCCTGAATTTAAGAATGCTAGTTCTCTGATTCTATTTTCAATCACATCAAAGTCGAACTCTAACACACTGAAAACCTCATTTGATGCTAAGAATTTTACTTCTGTACCTCTCTTTCCATCAACGCCCTCAGCAACTATTGATAAAGGCTTCTTTGTAACACCGTCTTCAAAGTACATATAATACTCCTTATCATCTCTCCAGATTCTTGTTTCTAACCAGCTAGATAAAGCATTTACAACTGACACACCAACACCATGTAGTCCACCAGATACTTTGTATGAGTCGTGATCGAACTTACCACCAGCATGCAGCTGAGTCATGATTACCTCTGCACCAGACATACCTTCTTCTTTGTGCATATCAACTGGTATACCGCGACCATTATCTAACACACTTGCAGAACCATCTGCATGGAATTTAACAATTACGTGGTCACAATAACCAGCTAAAGACTCATCTATGGCATTGTCTAGAACTTCGTAGAGCATGTTATGTAAGCCATCAACTGAACTCACATCGCCTATATACATCCCAGGTCTCTTTCTAGCAGCTTCAAGTCCTTTTAAGACCTGAATCGAACTAGCATTATAACTTTTGTTTTCTGCAGACATCTAATGAATTTTATAACTATATTTGATAGGGTAATGCTACCATAAATCTCGCATGCAATCAAACTTGATTAATTATAAATTCATCACTAATTTGTAGTAATTAAATCGCTAATTTAACTTTTTAGATCTTCTATCAGATCTGGTTGTTGATCAATTTCAGGATTTAGTTCAGGAGTTTCATCCCTTGAGTCCCAAATGTATTTAATTATTGCTGATTGAGGTATTGTGTTTGCTGCTAACAACGTTAAATTTTTTGCATGTTCACTACATAATTCTTTAAAACTTTTTTGATCAGATGATGAAATTAGATAAAATAATGTGAAAGCTGTTAAAGTACTTTCAAGAGCAGTGAACCCATATTGAATAGGTTTATTACTTGTGAACTTTTGATTAATAAGCTTGTCTGTTCCAACTCCTACTAAGGCTGGTAAGGTTGCGAATATTATATTATCGATAACCGCCGGAAGAATTTTATTTATTTCATTTTCTGAATCTCTAACAACAAAAGCGCTAATGACATTACAAAATGCTGCTGCTGTTTTAAATATTTTTGTTATTGTACTTATTTTTCCCTTTTATTAATTTTTTGTTAGTTTGAATTATACAACATACAGTAGAAATATTACAGATATATTAAGAAAATTTAAATATTACAGATATATTAAGAAAAACTTTTTATTTAGGAAAGGAATCTTGTGTGCAATCATGTAAAAACCATTCAGGATATATCTTAGAAATGTTATATTTAGCTTTTTTGAGTAACACTTCATCATCAAAGATACCAAAGCATGTTGAACCGCTGCCACTCATTCTAGCAACAATGATACCTTTTTGTTTTCTCAACTCAGTTATTACATCAATGATCTTTGGTTGTATTTTTTGAACAATATCATAGAGTTGATTATCTCCATCTAAAATATATTCCAAAATTTTATCTTTTTGTACGATTGGTTTTAATTCTGAAGTTTTTATTTGCTCTCTATAAAGTTTAAAAACCTCTGCTGTACTGATTCCAAAGTTAGGCTTTACTAATAATATATTTAGCGGTTGATCTATATTTACTTCATAAGGCCTATGCAGTCCATCAAAATATACACACTTCTGCTGCATCAGGAAAAATTTCACATCATCACCTATGTCATTTGAGAGATTAATCAGCTGCTCTGTAGAAAGTTTAAGATTCAGTGTCTTATTGATTTCTATGAGAGTTGTAGCTGCATTGCTAGAACCACCTCCAAGACCACCTCCGATTGGAATACTTTTCTGTAAGTTTATTTTTACTCCATACCTTTCATTGTGTGTTAGTTGTAGGATTTTCTTCGCCGCCTTTATTACTAAATTGTCAGTAATACTTGCATTTGAGTATACCTCACATTTCCCTGAGGTATCTATTTCGATTGTGAGTTTATCATTGAGAGATGGTATTGTGTGAAAGAGACTCTGAAGGATATGATACCCTCTGATGTCTCTACCAATAACATATAGAAATAAATTTATTTTTGCAGGACTATTAGTCTTCGACTTCAGCATCGTCAAAAACAACATCTACATCGAATACTTGTTGTTTAATATTCTGTTTATGATGATGATCTTCATCAGAATCATCAGATTCTTCATAATCATATTTTTCTTCATCACTACCACTATGATTGCAGCATTCATCTAGATTAACCAAATCATCATGTTCATATCCGTCACTAATCTGATTATGTGCAGCAGCTTCTGTTACCACAGAGCTAGCAAGATCTTTAAATATTTCTTCAAGTTCAGCAGTTTGCTTCATTGATTTAAATCCTTTTTTCATTGGATCAATATGTTTTGACAAAACTAAGTCTCTGAGTTTCTTACAATCTATTGCACCTGCTGCTATTTCACGCAATGCAAGGACTGGGTCTTTATCTTTGGTTTTTTGTATTAGTGGCGGCATGCCAAGAGATAGATCTTTAGCTCTTTGAGCAGCTAGAATCACAAGCTCAAAACGGTTTGGTATATATTTCCTACAATCTTCGATCGTTACGCGTGCCATATTTTTTACCTTTGTTTATAAATTAACTAGACGAGTATAGTACGAATTGACTATTTAGTAAATATCGAACTAATTATTAGTCTCTATTTGCATTGGCATCAGCACATAAGTAGAGTTTGGATCAGCCATATCTTTTATAATGATTGGAGCACTTGGGCTTGACATTCTACAATGAATCCGTGGCCCAGTACAAATACTTAACACATCTAAAGGATACTTTGAATTAAGTAGGAAAGACATTGATATTTCTTCATCTGATGATTCAATTGGATTATCAAATTCATCTATGAAATTTGATTCAACAAAGATTTCTTGACATGCTTTAGATGCCTTGCCATCCTTTGTGTTGTCAGATGAAACAGTTAAAATATTCCCAAGTAAATTAAAATTGATTATTTTTATTTTACCTTCTGCGATTGCTGAAACTAATTCAATTGCATTGGATAACTCTTTCACATCAACACTAAGTCTTTTATCTGGCTTGATTGAAAAGATTGAATTGTAATTAGGATATTTACCGTTGATCAACTTAGAAACTAGAGTTGTGTTATTTACTTTTAAGCTGATTCTATTTTCTGTCATATGAATAAAAAGCTTTTCTTTATCATCTAGCTGTTCAGTCAACTTTATAATCTCAGATACTGTCTTTTTAGGTATGATAACACCGTTAGGTATATCTAAGTGTTCAGGTGTTTGAATTGATGATATTGCTAGTCTGTGAATGTCTGTAGCAGCTGCAGTTAAAGTATTATCATCGTTTGTATTAATATTTATTCCATTCAAATAATATCTCATATCTCCAGAAGCCATAGCATGTTTTATTTTTAAAAATAGCTTTCTTAGATCACAACTTGGAACTTCAAATGTTTTACAGTCAGTAAGAGTTTCGAAACTTGGGAACTCATGAGAGTTTAAACATGGAATGGTAATTTTACTATGTCCTGCAGATATTTCTATCTTCCCTTCATCCACTAAACTCAAATCAAATTCTATAACATCATTGTTGCTGAGCTTTTTTGTGATGTCATATAGTGGTTGTACAGCTACTGTGAAGGATACATCACCATCAAATGATATTCCAAAAGTATCTTGTACAGTAATGTCTAAATCGGTTGTCGTAAACGATATATTATTATTGCTAATATCTATTTTTACATGTTCAAGGATCGGCATTATATTCCGTTTTTCTACAATCGCATGGACTCTTGTGATGCTTTCTAGGAGTTTTTTTCTTTCAATTACAATATTCATTTTGATATTTTTAAGGGGATTTCTTAAAATACGTATATTTTGTATCTCATTATGTCAAGTCTATAAATAAAAAACTATGCAGGTTTAACTTGTTCAATTTTTTGTTTTCTAAATTTATTACTATATATCGTAGATAATAAGTTTGCTATAAGTATCACAGTAATACCAATCCATCCATTATTTGTTACAGATTCACTCAAAAGGATACTTGAGAACATAGTTGTAAATACAACCCTTAAAAAGTCAAATGGTGCTATAAGACTAATTTTTCCTCTACTAAATACCCATATCAAAAGAATATTTGCTACATCAAAAACAACTGTTATTAAACATAGAAACATTAATTGATCAATTGTAATTATATGGTCTTTCATCATAACGTATGGAATCGCTATGAGGGATAAAATTATGGCAGTTATAAAGAAAATTGTTGTTGGATTACTTCCAGGAGAAAGATGTTTTTTTGTAAAGACTGAATTGAGAGCCCATAGAAATGCTGCTAGGACTGCAAAAAGACTTTTTGTATTAAACTCTGAAGGATTTGGTGAAATGATTATAAATGCACCTATGAACGACATCATAGAAATGAAAACTATCTCCTTTGAAAGGCTCTCATTCAAAGAAATTTTTGCAAGCAATAGAATGAAAATTGGGGTTAGACATGAAATAGCTATGCAATTAACTGCTATCACCTCTGAAAGTGCATATTGCCATGAAAGAGCGCCACAGAATATCATCGAACACCTTATGATATAATTTGGAACACTTTGCATTGATATTAAATTTCCTGATTTTAATAACTTTGTTATTATAAATGGAGATAGAAGTGCAATTGATATTATATATTGATAACATGCAATTAGATCACTGGAAATTGGCTGATCATAAGTGTTTTTAAAGTGTCTTATAAGACATGTATGGATTGCATAAAGCATCGTACAAAATATCATTAAAACATTGCCACTAAAAAAACTTTTCTTAGAATTCATTTGAATAGTTTATTTTTTTATTTATAGATGCTAATTTTTACTTTAACATTTGATTTTAATTATATAGATAATGATTGGTAAACTCAAAGGCAAAATAGAAAATATTTTTGAAGACAGCTGCTTCATAGATGTTAGTGGGGTATGTTACATAGTACACTGTGCAAATAATTACCTAAAAAGTTTGAATTTAGGACAAGAAGTGTCTGTTTTTATTCATACAATGACAAAAGATGAAATGCCAGTCTTGTATGGATTTGAAGAATTCACAGAAAGGGAGTTGTTTGTATTACTAACTTCAGTACAAGGCGTAGGTGGAAGGATGGGAATAAGTCTCATAGGAGAAATAGAGCATATGCAACTCGTGAAAGCTATCCAGCAGGAAAATCCGCAAGTTTTACAGCAAGTTTCAGGTATAGGAAATAAAATAGCCCTTCGGATCATAAATGAATTGAAAAATAGTAAAAAATTCTTTGCAAATTATGCAAATCTAAATGAAATCAATACAACTTCTGCAGATACAACCTACCAATTAAAACAAGATTCAGTTTCTGCTCTGGTCAACCTAGGATTTAGAAAGATTGATGTAATAAATGCTGTAGAAGTTATAATCAAAGAATCGGAACAAGTTGATTTAGAAGATATTATAAAAGGTTGTATAGCAAAGCTCTCAAGATAATCTTAAGACAATAGTTCTACATTATTTGAATTGTATAAAAAACCCTTTATATGCAATCAATAATTGTCTATAATATAGATTATAGGTAGAAGTCAGTCTAAGTTTTAAATATGCAACAGGGTTCTGGTATAAAAACAAGTATAAAAGATATTGCTGGATTGGATGTTATTTTCCAGGGTAATTTTCCAGAGAATTTCTTTGAGGAGCATTTCCCAGATTTACACAAAAGAGAAACTTTACCAGCTGTTATTAATGATGATTACCATGACAACATTGTTAATATTATAGGAGAGGCTGCTTTGCTTGCAAAGCTTGAAATAGAACTCATTAAATCTTTAGAAAACAAAGAAAATAAAGAAAATAAAGAAAAGTTTATCAAAGCTTTTAAAGATAGTGCAGTATATCAAAAATATTATGGAGAAAAAGGATTAGCAGCAAGAGCAACAACTGCTATTAAAAACAAATTAAATACACCTAAAAGTTTACTTGAAGACACTTTGAGTCCTGAAGGATTCAAGGGTTCTATGGATGCTGGTAGTGTACAAGAAATAAATGCTAGTATTGAAGGATTAAAAGACACCATTCAAAATGGTGATCTGACTATAAGTATTAAAGATGAAAAAGAGGCAATACAATCAATAATGGCAGCGATTTTAGTAGAGGATCCTAGGCAACTTGGTGCTCTGATGGTTGCAGTAGATGAGATATCAGATCAATCAGGTCAGAAAAAACCTTTGATGTTAGATTTACAAAAAGAAATGACTCCATTGAAAAGTTTTGGGGCAAAAGTTTTAGGATTAATAGCAGCCAGTATAGTTATTATAGGACCGCCATTTATAGTAGCTGCTATCGGTGTAAGTATAGCTGGGGGTCCTATTGCTATATGTGCTGCTGTTGCTATGGGCTTTGCAGCAGTGTTAAAATACAAATTAGCTGACAAAGTTGAAAGTTATACGATTGATAAGGTAACAGATGCAATCAAAAAAACTCCTCAAACCACTTCTAAAATATCAAAACAAGTACAAGGAGTCTATGATGCGAACAAAGATAAAATAGATGAGGCAGCTAAGGTATTCTTATCTAGTAAAAATGAAGAAAAAGTATTAAAATTCGCAGGTATAATAAAGTCAAGTCAAGAAAAAGGACATAGTAGAAGTTGACTATTTGTCATGTTATAAAAATTTGACATAATGCTTAATCAAATATTCTAAAAATGCTGCAGGATAAACATATAAAACTCCTTCAAAATCTCATTAAATGTAAAAGTATTACCCCAACTAATGATGGAGCTTTGGAATTATTGAGTGATTATCTAGAGATATTAGGTTTTAAATCTCAAATAAAAACCTTCGGAGATGGATCAGAGGAGGTTATGAATTTGTATTCAGTTCTGACATCTGAATCAGATGGTAAAAACTTGTGCTTCGGAGGGCATACTGATGTAGTTCCACCTGGTGATATAGATCAGTGGTCTGCAGATCCGTTTGATGCCATCATTACAAATGGTATTTTATATGGACGTGGTGCAGTTGATATGAAATCTTCAATCATATCATTTATAGCTGCTGTAGAGCATTATCTAAAAACTAAAAACCCTTTCGGTTCTATTAGCTTTTTGATCACTGCTGATGAAGAAGGGCCTTCGATCTATGGTATCAATCCGATGATTAAATGGATGTATGATCATCAAATAAAAATAGATCACTGCATAATTGGAGAGCCTGTAAGTAAAGGAAAAGTTGGAGATAATATCAAAATAGGTGCTAGAGGTAGTGCTAACTTCGTTGTGAAAGTTTATGGAATACAGGGACATGTCGCATACAATCATCTGACTGATAATCCTGTCAGAAAAGCGAATAAAATCTTGAGCGATTTATTAGAATATAATTTCACACATAAAAATCTAATCTTTGATAAAAGTAATGTTGAAATTACAAAAATTGCATGTGATAGCGGCGCTGAAAATGTTGTACCTGAAAGTATTATTATGAGGTTTAATTATAGATATGGAGATGATTATAACTATGAAAAATTATATGAAATAGTTGAGGGTGTAGTTAAAAAACATGTACCAAACGAGTCAGACTATGAGATCGAATCAAAAACCAGTGGAGATGCAGCTCTGTGGGTTAAAGAACCTAACTCATCAGATTTAATATCAATTGCAAAAGAATCTATTGAGAAAATCACTGGAAAGGCACCAGAGGTTAGTACATATGGTGGTACCTCAGATGCTAGATTTATAAGAAAGTACTGTGAAGTGGTTGAGGTTGGATTACTTGGAACCACAGCACATCATATAGATGAAAATACTTCACTAGAAGATATTGAAACCCTCACAAAAATATACTTTGAGATGATTTCAAATTATTTTTGTTAATTTATAAACTTCCAAAGTCTGTAGAAATATTTAATGCATCTGAATTTAAATCTAAATCATCTTTTTGATCAATTTCAGGAGTTGCTTCATCATTTGAATCCCAAATGTATTTAAATGCTAATGATTGGATCATTGAATTGACTGCTGTTACTTTTGTAATTCCTGCAATCTCTTTAAATGAAGGACTAGAAAGCTCTTTAAAAAACTCTGAGAATTCATTTTCCTTCGCTGTTATTGAAGATACTGTTGGAAAAACTAAAACACCTTCAGCAGCAGTTAAACCATATTGAATAGTTTTATTACTTGTAATGTTTTGATTAACAAGTTTGTCTATTGTAAATACTCCTAATGCTGCAGGTGTTGACGAGACAACATTTATAGAAAGATCAGAAAAGAATTTTTCTCTAGCAAAATTTTGAGCAAATGCTTTTACATCAAAATCATTTGTTGCTAAACCCATAACCCCTGCACCCATAACATCACACACTGCTACTACTCCTACTGTTTTGAATATTTTATTTATTGTACTCATTTTATTATTTTATTTTTGTTAATTTATTTGTTGTACACAAAGCACTATACATCATAAATATTACAAATATATTAACAAAGGCACATTTATTGTTATAATTTAGCAGAAAGATATGAAAAAGATTAGACCGTCTATAAGTGGTCTAACTTGAGGAGTAGTTTAACTATGGATTGGTTTATCATATGCTGCAAGCATTGCTTCCTTGACAGCTTCGCTCATTGTTGGGTGTCCGTGACTTACTCTTGCAATGTCTTCTGATGAAGCTCTGAACTCCATCGCAACACCTATTTCATGGATCATCTCACCAGCTACGTTATTTATGATTGCAGCACCAAGGATTTCATCAGTCTTAGCATCAACTAAAACCTTAACAAATCCTACTGTATCACCTACAGCCTTTGCCCTACTATTAGCTGCGAAGTTGAACTTTCCAACCTTATAGTTGATATTATCTGACTTCAATTGCTTTTCTGTCTTTCCTATTATTGCTATTTCTGGTGATGTATAAACAATGTTAGGAATCGTATTATAATTTACATGTACGCTTTTACCGCAGAGAATTTCTATCAATGCAACGCCTTCTTCTGAGGCCTTATGTGCAAGCATCGGCCCTTGTATGACATCTCCTATCGCATAAACATTTGGGATTGAACTTCTGAAGTGTTTATCGACTTCTATCTGTCCTTTGTTGTTAGTTTGTAATCCTATTTTTTCAAGTCCTAATCCATTTGTATTAGGCTTCCTGCCAACTGCAACTAAAACAATATCAACATCAGCGATTGACAAATCTTTTCCATCTTTTTTGTAATGTACTGATGTTTCATCTACTCCAGTGACTTGTGCACTCATTATGAATGACATACCTTGTTTTGTTAATACTTTCTGCACTTCAGATGAAATGTCTGAATCACTTCCTCCTAGAACTGCATCACCATATTCTATGACAGTAACTTTGCTACCTAGTCTAGACCATACAGAGCCCATCTCCAGACCTATAACCCCTGCACCAATCACAACCATGTTTTTTGGCACTGTTGGTAGTGACAAAGCCCCAGTTGATGAGACTATTCTCTTTTCATCTATATTGATGTTTGGAAGTGATACTGGAACTGATCCTGTAGCTATTATAATGTTTTTTGCTGAAATCGTTTCAATTTTACCATCAGATGTTTGGACTTCGATTGTATTTTGATTTACAAAAGATCCTGTGCCAGAGATATATGCTACTTTATTCTTTTTAAATAAACCTTTGATTCCTTTGTCTAGATCAGATATTGCCTGATTTTTATATGACATCATTTGATCTAGTGAGAAAGTCACATTGTCACATTTAAGGCCATATTTATTTAGATGCTCTTGTGAAGTCATCTCACTGTACTTGTGAGTTATGTTCAATAATGCCTTTGATGGAATGCATCCAACGTTTAGACATGTACCGCCAAGCATTTTACTATTGTCTATACAAATTACTGATTTACCCATTTGACCAGCCTTGATTGCTGTTACATAGCCGCCAGGGCCACCTCCAATGATTGCGATGTCGAATTCTTTCATATTTACTTATTTATTTTTTTAACTCTTTCATAAATATTATCAGTCATTTGGAGGAAATAGAACTATTTTTTATATGGTAAGTTATTTTCTTTCCAGCCATTCATTTCAAACCCACCTAAAACATTATAGCAATTCTCATATCCTGCATTAATTGCAGCTGTTGCAGTAGCGGCAGATCTGCCTCCTGCCTTACATATAAACAGTACGTGAGAATCCTTATCTTTTAATATTTCTTCTAACTCTTTGATAAATTGAAGATCATCCTTTTGCCAGGTAATCTTTATTACGTCTTTATTTATTGATGTGAGGTCTGGAAATCCTACTGAATCCCATTCAGATTGTCTTCTGACATCCACCAGGAATGAGTTTGGAGTTGTTTTGAGTAATTCCCATGCTTCTGTTGCTAATATGTTTTTCATAGTAAGTCGTTTTTATATGTGATTTTGATGTTTTGTGTGCATCCATCTACTATTCCAATGCCTTTCCTGCCGGATTCTAAGTAGAGTGAAATTTCGTCTGTATAATGGTTTTTACCAGATTTAAATGCTTCTGCATGTAACTTATTTATTATGTCAAACTTGAATCCTTGAGGTGTTTGAGTTGCATATATTGAATTTCTTGGAACTGTATTCCCATCATATGTTTTAATTGTATCTGTGACAGGTATTGCAACATCTACTGCCTCATATTTATCTAATTTTGATATTACGGAAGATATTATTTCATGTGAGACAAATGGCCTTACAGCATCATGAATCAAAACATTTTTTGGTTTATATTGTTGTAAAAACTCTAGCCCTAATCTTATTGATTCCTGCCTAGTATTTCCACCATATGTATGGATTATTGATTGATTTAAAAGGAATTCTTTATGTTGTTGATTTATGACTAGACATACTATGTCAATCAATTTATGAGATATAAATTTTTCGATTGTGCAATCTAAAATTGACTTACCATCAGGCATTTTATGATATTGTTTAGGCAGCCTGCTCCCAAATCTTGAGCCATTACCGCCTGCAGCAAGTAAAACTACGTTATTTAACAATTTCTGTTAATGTTATTCCTATCTTTTCACCAACTAATACTATTTCACCCCTTGCTATAACTTTACCATTAACGTAAATTTCTATTGGGTCATTTACCTGTTTTTCCAACTCTATGACTGTACCTTGTGTACATTTTAAAAGCTCTTCTACTGTCATTTTAGTTTTACCAAGTACCGCTGATAGATGTAAAGGTACTTCATTTAAAGCTTTAAAAGATGTGTCTTGTTTTTCTTTCATATTAAATTTTATTTATCTGATCAATTAAAATTTCTTCAACTTTTGCGGATATTTCTGAAGTATTTCGTTCTAAAAATCCATTACACCAAATGATCTTATAATCTCCTACGAGCATATCATTATTAATGGAAACTTCAATGCCATTTTGCCTTAAAATAGATGCAATATCTTCGTCACTAACTTCTAAAGAAAATGCTGGTTGAAAATCTAATTCTTCAATGCGTTTTTTTATAATCTTAACAAATTCATGCTTCGGTATTTGAAGCGAGCTTAGATCAATTACTTTATTTGCTATAGCATAAGAAAGCTGAACTATTTTATCTAGCAATCCATCAAATTCAATCTCGAATCTTTCTTTGATTCCAACTATTATTTCATTGATCCTTTCCAATGCATTATCTTGATTATTATTAGTTGGTTGTAGGTTTGCAATATAATCATTGATACCATCAGATTTGGCTTTTGCAATCAGAATATCTAACTCATCCTTAGATAGTTTGATTATATTTATATTCTCTACTTTCTCTATTTCCTTGTTAGATTGTATATTATATCCTATTTCAGACATAATATTTTGCTCTGCAAAGTCATGTGATAAAGGTAATTTGTTTTCTAAAGTAGTATCAGAAACAATTATTTCTTCTTTTACTTCAACAACTGGACTTTCCTTTTCTATTAGTTCAGGAAATTCAAATCTTGTGATTACTTTAGAATTCATATGGTTTTTTAGCTATTGAATTTTTTTTCAATCATAATTGTACCATCTGAAATCATAGCCTTTACAACTTTTAAAATTTTCGATTGAGCCTCAAAAATCTCTTTTCTTGAGTGTCTTACGCCTCCAGTTATTTCATCGCTAACCATACGAGCAACTCTTTGTGACATACTTTGTAAGAACAGATCTCTTATTTCTTCTGATGTACCTGAAAGTGCAGCTATGAGTGTATTATTATCAATATTTTTTATCACTGATTGTATTCCATCTCCTTTGATAAATACCAAGTCATCAATTACCAACATCATTCTAGCAATTTGCTCTGCAGCATTAGGGTCTCTATCTTTTAATATACACATAAACATCTGTTCATCATCTTTACTGAAGTTATTAAAGATTTCAGCAATGACTTTTGTATTATCCTCTGTATTGAAAGCACTTTCTTTATCCAATAATTGACTTTCTAATACTTGCTCTAAATTATTTAATGTTTCAATTTTTACAGTATCTAAGTGCATCATCCTTCTAAGTACTTCTACAGAATATTCTTGACTCAGCATTTTAAGTATTTTTGCTGACTTATAACTAGGAAGTTTTGTTAGAATTACAGCTGCTGTTTGTGGGTACTCATGTTTGATGAATTGAGCTACAGATGCATCATCAAGATTAGATATCATCTCCCATATGGTATTGGTGTTAGCATTTTTTATCTTTTCAAGTACACTATTAAATTTTTGTTCATCAAGTACTCTACTCAAAAATCTCTCAGCTGTTTTTGAGTTCCCTACAATATTGAGTGATTGATTTAAATCATGTGCAAAAGATATCAAAACCTTCTCCACTGTTTCTGAATCAACATTTCCTAATTTTGTCATTATAACAGATATTGCATTCAGCTCATCCTGGTCAAGATAATTAATTATTTGTCTTGCGTTGTCTTCATTCAAAGACATTATAAGTATTGCAGCTTTTTCTATTCCTGAAATTAACATATAATAATTATTTTATTTATTTTGTGTAATCCAATTACGAAGGATTTTTACTGTATCTCCTATGTTTTCTGATGCAGATTCATTAAGATATTTTAGTAACTGCTCATATTGCTTTTCAGAAAAAGGCTGGTTTATAATATCTAACTTTCTTTCAGTATCAGTTTTTATGCTTTCATTTGCAAGCTGATCTTTAAGACTTTCAGGTATCTCATTTGAAGAATCCATGTTCTTATTATTAAAAATTTTTTTGAAGTTTGGTTTAAATAACATCAGAGCTGCAATGATTATTACAACTAGGACAATCATTAGCTGCGCAAGAGTTGCAAGATCGTATTTTTTGACTCCAGGCTCATTTGAACTTTCAAATAAATCATTTGATGCAAAAGGTAAGTTCATAATCTCTACTTTATCTCCCCTGCTTTCATCAATACCTATTGCAGCAGTAACAAGTTGCTTTATCTTAGCTAATTCCTCAGGAGTTCTATCTCGTAAATAAATCTCCTTTTTAGTATTTTTATCTTTATCATAAACACCATCAACTAGTACTGCAACAGATAATTGTTTAATAGCTCCCCATTGCAAAACTTTACTTGTGATTGTTTTAGATATTTCATAATTGATAATCTCATCATTTTTCTGATAATCTTTTACATTGCTAGGTTGAGGCTTTTGTAAGAAACTTGGTATATTTGTTGAAACACTGACATTTTTATCCATCTCAGTATCATTACTTTTCTCATTAGAATTTCTTTGAGATCTTACAACTTGAGAATCAGGATTATATTCTTCTTGGTTTATAACAATTTTATCAAAATCTATTTCAGCTATAATATTTGCCTGGACTTTACCTACTCCAACATATTTTCCAACAATTTCCTCAACTGCTTTTTTAAGTTTATTTTCAATATTTGATTTATATTCAGAAATAGTTTTTGTGTTTCCAGATTGCTCTTCCTCACCTGGTGTTTTGAGAGCCTTACCGTTTTGATCTATTATTGCTACATTGTCGACATTTAACCCAGGCACTGCAGATGCTACCAAATTTGCTACACCGCTTATTTGAGAATCATTCAATTTTTTACCGTTTCTAATCTTTAAGAAGACAGAAGCAGATGAGCCAGTTCCTGATTTTGAGAAATAATCTGACTTTGGAAGAACTAAATGAACTCTAGACTGCTCTATTTCAGACAAACTATTTATTGTTCTTACAAGCTCGCCTTCAAGAGCTCTGACTTCATTTACATTATTTACAAACTGTGATGAGCCGATTATATCATTCTTGTCAAAGATCTCATACCCAAGGATTGGAGTATTACTAGGTATACCATCCTGTGCTAACTGCATTCTTAGGGGTAAGACATCTGATATTGGTACCATGATTGTCTTACCATTTTTATCAGTCGTGTATGTTTTACCTATTGCTTGTAACTTTGAGACTACAAGACTTGCATCTTCCTGTGATAGTTCGCCATAAAGAGGTACCATCGTTGGTTTAGACATACTAAAGGCAATCATCCCTAGAACAGCGAGTGTTAAAAGGGATGATCCTATAATCAATGCAATTTTAGTCTTACTGAGGTTTTTTAATAAATCCATTTGATTGTGTTATTTATCACAATTATTATACATTATTTTCATAAAAAAATACTAAAAAATAACTGTTTATTTTGAGCACCTATATGTTACGAATTACACATTATAAAATAATTCGTTTTTTATCAAGCGTAAATTAATGTTGTATATTACTTTATTTAATAATTTCCAATTGACCACTTTGATTTTGGTGCAAATTCTAAGTTTGTTTTAATGCCAATAAGCATTTTTTCGACTCCTGTCCATGATATCATTGCTGCGTTATCTGTACATAGATTTATTGGGGGTACAATAAGTTTTTTTTCATATTTGTTGCACAAACTCAATAAAACTTTAAAAATATGTTGATTAGCTCCAACTCCACCGCCTATTACAATGGTAGAAAAATCAAAATTTCTTTGATTACAAATTTTTATCGCGCTTTCTAATCTATCATATAGAGTTTTACTAATTGTATCTTGAAATGCGGCACAAATGTTAGCTTTTATCTCATCAGACAAAACTACTTCTTTAGCTATTTGTCTTGAGACTGCAGTTTTTAAACCAGAGAATGACATATCACAATGATCTTCTCTAAAGAAAGCTTTGGGGAATTTATATGTTGTGGGATCGCCTGATAATGCTAACTTTTCTACTATTGGCCCTCCTGGATACTCTAAACCTAACATCTTAGCCACTTTATCAAATGCTTCTCCAACAGCATCATCTCTTGTAGAGCCTAATAAAATATAATCACCAAGTGATTTTGCAAAGAGAATTTGACAATGTCCTCCAGAAACAAGTAATAATAAATATGGAAAATCAAGTGATGGATCTGTCAAACGCGCTGTAAGAGCATGTCCTTCAAGATGATTAACTGGTATGCATGGCTTCCCTAAAGCACTTGCCAAACCTTTTGCAAACATAACCCCAACAATTATTCCTCCAATAAGACCTGGCCCAGCTGTAACTGCTATTCCATCTATTGATGCTAAGTCTAAAGACTTCTTTTGTATTGCAATTTCAAGCATCTTAGGAAGGATTTCAAAATGATTTCTTGCAGCTAATTCTGGTATTACACCACCATATTTTGCATGGATTTTGATTTGGCTATAAATTTCATGCATTAAAATGTTTCTGTTTGAATCAACAACTGCTATAGCTGTTTCATCACAACTTGTTTCTATTCCTAATATTTTCATATGTATTTCTTTTCTATATATAAAATGACTATGCTCAAAAGAAAAAATCTCGTAATAATAGTAGATAGCATTATGCTGTAAGAATGATTCAATAAAGTTGTTACTATAAGGTCATTTATAAAGAACAAAGTAAAAGCGCAAAAGCTCCCAAAAATAATTCTTTTTTTATTAAACAGTCTATTTATAAGATTAAAACAACTCGCAAAACCTATTAATGCCATCGTTAAAAAGTTCATTATTATTGTAATGTTATTATAAAAATATCTTTCATACTGCGATGTACTAAAGCCACAATCTGACAATATTTTCATAAAGGATGGGATTTTTATTAAATTGATTTGCTCTGGAGAGCCTAAACTTTTTATGATATTTTTAGGTGATATTTTAAAATCTAGATATATATCAGCAGTTTTTTTAATTTCAGAGTCCTTTGTGATTATTGATGGATTTTCTAAAATTAGTTTATTTTTTTTGATCAAAGCATGTTCTGCGAATATTGTTTGTTTCAAGACAAAATTATTATTTAATACCCAGACGCTAACATTTAACATCTCCTCTGCTGTTTTATTCATTTTATCTGCTTTAATAAATAAATATTCTTCTGAAAAGTTTTTAAAAAATATCCCATTTTCAGCTAAATAAATACTGGTTTTGCCGTTATTATAAAGTTTCTTATGTATATTCTGACTAATTGAGCTTAAACCGCTGTTAATTGGTAGTAGAATAATAATGAATAATAAATATACAGCAAGTATTACAAGAAAAATATTAATTATTATACGTTGGTTTGATATTCCCAAAGTAGCAAAAATCACCATTTCATTTTTTTTACTCAACGACAAAAACGTTGAGGCTGTACCAATGAATATTACTAGCTGCATCAATTGAATGATATTGTTGAAATACTTAGAAAATGTCATGATCATGACTTCTAATATAGTAACTTTTTGATATCCCCCAATGATTCTTAGAATATCAGCGAAATCTAATATAAAAATCAACGCACTAAAGAGTATAAAGCTCTTCAATATATTCCTTGAGTATTTATTTATGAAGTATAAGTTTATTCTAGAGAGTAGCATCCTACTTGTTTTTGTTTAAAAATTTTACTTACAGTATTTTCATCTTCTTTACAATTTTTTAATCCTTTTGATAGTTCTAACATAAATTTCAAAAAAAGATCATTTTCTATCTTGTGTATTATTTCTACAGGCATATTCTTGGATCTATACAATAAATCTAAATATAATTCGTGTCTTTCAACTTTATAATGATCAATTAAAACTGGTAAAGCAATATCTGGATTTTTCATATTAATATATATAGCAGGAAGACTAACAGCATATGTGATTATAAACAGTGCTGCAGAGGTTTTATCATCACTTGCTTTATTTTGTAATGAGTTGATTGCATTACTTAACTTTTCAGAGTCTATGTTAAATCTTTGCATTAATTTGAAGAAAGCCTCATGAGAAATAAATTTATCCATAGAAATAAATTTAGGGTTAATAAGTGAATTTAAAAGTTGTTTTATAAACTTGTATATATTTTCATCTGAGATTTGTTTTATTGGATATTTTTGTTCTGTATTTTCTAAAGTTTTATTATCCAATTTTTTTAATTCTGTAGGTGTCCATTGATGTAGATTATAATATCTTGGATCTTTAGAAGCTTTCTGTAAAATATAATATGCAGCCATGATAGACAATGCTGTATACAAAATTCTTGAATCACTAAATATCAGATTAGAAAAGCCAATGGTAGTGTTGCCAATTGCATATCCAACATTCATTATAATACTAATGCTACTTAGCAGCACTGGGAAAAACAATATAAATCCTTGCAGTTTATGCTTATCATTTAAACACATCGCACCTCCAGTAATAATACCTGCTCCAAAATTAGAGATTCCACTTGTAATCCCTTCAGAAATATTCATATAATTTTGATTACTAATTGCAATTATTGGAAGAGTCTTTTGTTTATATAAATTCAATTTATAAAGTAAAAAGTCATTACCCTGTTGGTTTGTATTTTCGATTCTGTAAGTTTGTTTGTTGGATACAGAATTTGAGATTTCTTCTAATGTTATTGGTTGTGACATGCCATTATTGAATGCTTTCAGATGCTGTTCGAATTTTACTGGCAATATTTTTGATAATGTTTTTGCATTACATATTAAGGAATCTCTATCAAGAACTTGTTTTTGAAATCCTGTAAGAAATGTCACATTTTCTAGCCTTTCAATAAATGTTTGAGGATCTTGCTGTAATTTTGATGAAAAAGCATGGCAAAACTGACTAATATCTACTTTTTTGTTTTGTGTTGTAAAAAATTCAGATATTTTATCCTTTATAAAATCATGTGATTGTGAATAAATATCAGTGTAAAATTTTTCTGCAATTTTAGCCTCTACAAGTACGGAGCTGCATCTAGTTGCAATGTTTACAAAAGGGATGTGTTTTAAACTCTCATTAATCCAACTAATAGCTGATAATTTTATCGAATAATCCACCTGTGAACTTATAAGATCTCTTACAAAATCTTTACTCTGAGGATGATTGGAAGAGACTTCAATCAATTCTATTGGATATCCATATTCTAATAATTTCACAGCTATTGCATTTATAGAATCTCTATATTGATTATGATTCATAAATTCAGAATTAGAATATTCGTATAGTATTGTGAAGAGATTTCTCGCAGATTCATTCTTATTGCTAATAATTGCATTAGGGAATGTATCAAGAACTTTATTGACAGCATTGATATTTATTAGCTCTACAGACATTGAAAGTGAGTGCTCGATCAATATTGGCTCTTTTTTACCATATTCAATCCATTTCATTAATTCATCTAAATCGTTCCTCAATATACTTTCTCTGATGAATCTTAAAATTAGACATTTTTTTTCACGATTATTATTTGCTTCAAACTGAGGTATTAGAAAATCTTGTAATGTTTGTGATTTTGGTTTGAAAAAGTATTTAAGAACTCCATTATTTGATTTATTTTTATCTATAAAAAACTCTAAAAGTGACTTACCTCGTTCATATCCTAAATGAAAAATATCATACCAAAGATAAGATGTAGCTTCTGTTAATTCTTCAAAGAACATATGTTTTGGATCATCTTGAAACAACTGATCGAATGCCTTGTATAAAGTTTCTTGTCTATTATCTTCACCTATTTTATGGTTATCAGGATGTCCTAGGTTTAAAAGTGAGAGCTTTATATATGATGCTGGATCTGGCATTTGTATTGGCCCTGAATACCATAAGAATTGGTGTGCAATTGTAAGGATTGTGTTGTTGTATAAATCAATCCAGGAATCTTTTTTATCATCAGGGTTTTTTATTATGATTCTGTGATCTGCAAAGGATAAATCTAGAGAGTGTTTTAAGTTTATTTCTCCATTAAATGCTAGAGATATACGATTGTTTGAAATCTGCATGTCTACAACTGGTTTCGTAGTAGAATTTGCGATCATCTCATTTAAAAGCGTCGTAGTTTGTCTGAATTTCTTCGCTGAGATAGGATCAGATTTTTGATCATTTGAGTACCAGAAGCTATTTATTGAGTTTTTTATGAGTGATTCCAAAGCATTATGAGATCTAGCACCATCTGTTTTAAGTTTATCTTTTAAACTTTCAATCAAATCATTTTCACCTAATTCACAAATAAATTTAAATGTTTGGGATTTTGATATGAATTCTGCATGGTCAAATTCTGTGCTACATATTTTTTCATTAAAATACTTAAGAGGATTATCTTTATCCTTAGATGATTTATATTCGATAAAAAGTTGTATATAAGGATCTGTAATCTTTTTTGAACTTTCAAAAAATTTATACATTCCACATGATAAGTACTTTTCTATCGAGAGATTCTGTAGGCTTTTAAGTGAAGCATCCGCACATCCTTTAAATAGTAAGATTTTTGAAATGAGAGGTGTTTTATTTTCCATATCCCATGTCATCAAAATTTCTGGTTCTTCTTTGATCCATTGTTCTATTGACTGCCACATTTTTTCTCTAAAAAGGCATAGAATTGGATGTGAGATTGTATTTGCCTGATCAATGTCGTTAATTTTTATTACAGATATGTAGTTAAATTTTATTACAGATGAGTATTTTATGATAAGACTTTGCATGTATTGTATGCCATCTTCTTTTTGCACCTCAACAACGATGATTGAATTCAAAAGATTTGAGATTGCATGCCTTAGGATATCTTTTTTCCCTAAATACGGATTAAATGAATATGCTAATGGGAAATATTGAATTTCGTCTAACTTTAAAATTATACTTTCTAAGTGTTCATAAAATTTTCTATCTAAAGTATATGAATTGATTAAAAGTTTGGGGAGAATTTGTATAAGATTGTTATTTGAACTGGATGCTAATTGATGAAAAAGAAATATTTTATCTATAAGTGTCTGATATTTATTTGATAAAAGGAAATCTAAATCATTTTTCTTTAATACTTCTAATGTTTGCATGTAGCTTTAATGTTTGATAAATATTTTTTATATCAATCAATAAATTATTTTATTTGTAAAGAAATCAATATTATTGCTTATATGGCATTTTATTAATTTACGTTGTTGTAATAACGACAGACATGATGAGTTTATATCTGAAATACTTTATGTTAGTATTCTTCAAAAACTTTATTTATGTTCCTATCTAAATATTTTCTTCCAACTCAAAAGACTATCCCAACCGATGCAAAGATCATCTCACATCAGCTGATGATCAGAGCTGGTATGATAAGACAATTGACAAGCGGGATATATCAGTGGCTACCACTAGGATTAAAGGTCCTGCAGAATGTCTCAAAAATTGTTAGAGAGGAAATGGATAGATCTGGTGCCATAGAAGTTTTATTACCTTCAATTCAACCAATATCTCTTTGGGAGCAGTCAGGAAGATTTGGCACAAAGAGCGATATGTCATCTGAAATGCTACTGATGAAAGATAGACATGATAATCAGCTTATTTTTGCACCCACTGCAGAGGAGGCAATCTGCTACATGTTCAACAATAATGTTCAGTCATATAAGAATTTACCAATGACTCTTTATCAGATCAGTTGGAAGTTCAGAGATGAAATCAGACCTAGATATGGTGTGATGCGCGGCAGAGAATTTCTCATGAAAGATGCATACTCATTTGATTTAACTGAAGAAGATGCTCTAAAATCTTATGATAAGATGTTGAAGGCGTATCTTAAGGCATATAGCAGAATGGGCCTTACAGCTATACCAGTAACAGCTAGCTCAGGAGACATAGGCGGTAATTATAGTCATGAGTTACATGTGATAGCTAACACTGGTGAGAGCACCATATATTATGATGAGAAGATTTTAGAAGCTACTAGGTCAGATGATTTCAACTTAAAAGCTCTTGAAGTTTTTTATGCGAGAGAGAGTGAAAAACATGATCCAACAATAGGTTTAGAGGTGGCAAGTAGCAAAAGTATTGAAGTAGGGCATTTGTTCTATTTAGATGATAAATATAGCTTGCCTATGGGTCTTAAAATACAAGATAAGAGCGGCGCTGTAGTTGTTCCAAAGATGGGTTGTTATGGAGCAGGGGTTTCTAGGCTGATAGGAGCAATAGTCGAATGTTATCATGATGAGAATGGTATTGTGTGGCCTATTGAAGTCGCACCATTCAAATGTGTAATTGCAAACATGTTGATGGATGATGAAAAATGTAATTCTATTGCACTTGATTTGTATAAAAATCTTACATCAAAAGGGATCAGTGTTTTATATGATGATACTAATGATAGCCCTGGCACAAAGTTTGGTCGTATGGACTTAATCGGCATACCAATGCAAATAATAGTTGGGAAATCTACCAAGTCTGATGGTACAGTTGAATTCAGACTTCGATCTAACAAAAAAGATTCACTTCATTGCAGTCCAGCAGATGCGATCGCAAAGGTAGTAGAAAGACTGCAGTAAGCAGTCTATGCAGCTGGAGCAAACATTACATCTGAAGCTGCTGAAAACTCATATCTTTTTACCCAATCTTGTGCAGTTTTTGGCAAAATGAATTCTGGTAAGAATGAGCATATCCAGCCTATAAATCTCATGAAAGCACTGTTGTTTTTAAGCATTTCCTGAGTTTCCGTCGGGATTTTACCATAATCTCCTTTGAAATGATTTAGAACTGCAAATAATTTATCTGCTATTTCATCTTTTTTACCTGGATCAGAGATCATTGATCTTATCTTATTTTCAAAACCTTCTTCATCACCTTTATTAAATTCAGTAAATAAATCATCTAAATTATTTAATGAGTTAACACCTAGTAATGGATTTATTAGTTGCGATTCTTCATCACCCTCAGCAAAACCATTGAATGGGTTAATTATTACTGGTGGATTTATTTCTGAATTTATTGCTTTTACAACTGCAACTGCAGATAATACTAATCTACCATTTTCATATTGAGGCATGTCAGCTGATAAAGCCTCTGCACCGGGTAATGCAAAAACCCAATCAAAGAACTTTTTAAAATTACCACTTTGCAACCTATGTTTATTTTCTTCTGAGATCTCAGCATCATTTCCTTTAAAGTGCTTTAAAATTCCTAATACTTTATTTGATACTTCTTCTTTTTTTTGCCTTTGTAAATCCTTAATTGTTTGTTTTAATTTAAACTCTATCGTACTTTTTAAAGCTTGTTCATCACATAAATGCCAATTTGCTAAAATAATTGTTAATAAAGTTTCTGGTAAAGCTGAACGAATTAATTCTCTTGCTAATCTATCTTCAATGTCTTTTGAATGATCTTCTGCTAACATTCCGTCTATTAACTCCCTACTAGCTTGTTCTTCCAATTCTTGTGCTTGTCTTCTTTCTGCTTCTGCTTTCAACTTTTCTTCCCTTTGGATTTGCACTTCACACATTTGGATAAAGCTCTCTGGAACATCTAGTGTGATCTCTCCTGCTGAATGATAAGTAAAATTTAAATCTTTAATTTCTTCCTTTAATAAATCACTTAATTGTGTATAAAAAGGTACTATATTTTTTATTGATTTATCTGCATTAAAGTTATTTATTTGATCTTCAAATTTCGTGCCTAAAATTTGTTTTGCTCTTTTTGATAATCCCAGATGCTTTAGTAAAGCATTAACCAATCCTGCACCATCATAGCCAGAATGCATCTGTACTATTTGTGCTTCATCAAGACCTTCTATTGATACTTGAAATTCTTTATCCTGAAGTTTTTCTATTAAAGTTTTCATATTAGTAATTTTCCTCACCTGTATTTTACATATTGAATTATTTTTTGATCATACATCTTAATTATTAAAATAATATTAAGGAAAATGAAAAATTATGATTTTTAGTGATAAGTTGAGAATTAACTCAACTTAGATTTTAGAATGTCATTTACGACCTGAGGGTTTGCTTGTCCGCGTGTTTTTTGCATTACTTGACCAACAAAGAATGGGAATAACCTATCTTTACCGCTTCTGTATTCAGCAACTTTATCAGGATTGCTTTCCATCACTTCAGACACGATTTTCTCTATTGCAGAGTTGTCGCTTAGTTGTATGAGATTCTCACGCTTGATAATAATATCTGGCGACTCTCCTGTTTCAAACATTATTTCAAATACCTGCTTAGCTATTTTACCTGAAATAGTACCATCTTTTATGAGTCTGATAAGGTGTGATAGGTTTTCAGCTGATATTGGAGAATTTTCTATTTCTAGCTTAGCTTTATTTAAAACACCAAACAATTCTGCTGTCACCCAATTAGCAGACATTTTAGGGTCACTGTTGTCTGCAACTTTTTCAAAATATATAGCTGTTTCTTTATCAGCCACTAAAACCTCAGCGTCATAGTTTGACAGGCCATATTGACTGACATAACGTGATTTCTTCTGTTCAGGAAGCTCAGGTAATGAATCTTTAATTTTTGTTATATACTCTTCCGTGAGAATGAGTGGTAATAGGTCAGGATCTGGGAAGTACCTATAATCTATTGCATCTTCTTTAGATCTCATACAGCGAGTTTCACCTTTTTCTACATCAAATAGTCTGGTTTCTTGAAATATCTCTTCACCATTCTCTATAGCTTCTACCTGCCTTTCTGCCTCATATCTGATTGCTTTCGCAATGTATTTAAATGAATTGAGATTTTTTATTTCTACTCTTGTATTTAAGTTAGCGCTACCAACTAATCTCACAGATACGTTTGCATCACATCTCATTGAACCTTTTTCCATATCACCATCACATGTGTCAAGATATCTCAGGATTGAACGTAGTTTTCTCATGAATTCTACTGCTTCTTCTGGAGATCTTATGTGTGGCTCAGTTACTATCTCCATAAGTGCTATGCCACTCCTATTAAGATCTACAAAGCTTTCTTTAGGACTTTGATCATGAATACTTTTGCCTGCATCTTGCTCTAGATGTATTCTTGTAATCCCAACATCTCTATAGGTATCATTTGGCATGTTGACTCTCAGCACTCCTTTACCAACTATTGGGTGTGTGAATTGGGATATCTGATAGCCTTGTGGCAGATCAGGATAGAAATAGTTTTTTCTATCAAATACTGAATACATATTAATTTCAGCGTTTAATCCGACTCCAGTCTTGACAATTTGTTCAACGCATTTTTCGTTTAGAACTGGAAGCATACCTGGCATACCAGCATCTATAGGTGAGACATTTGAATTTGGCGGTGCGTCAAAATTTGTTGGACTAGATGAAAATAATTTACTATTTGATTTAATTTGCGCATGAACTTCTAATCCTATTATCAATTCCCATACATCACCTGATGAACTGATTATATGTGTTGGTAATGGTTCATGTTTATTATGGTTATAGGTTTTGACTTCCATACAGGGCTTTTACTTAATTTTTGAGATATATCATATAATATCTATTAGACTTTTTCTATTCTAAATGAATATTTTTTATGTGTTTTGATATTTTAGATCCAAAGACAATAATTAGATCAAATCTGCATCTATGTTCTTTGTATTGTTCAAATTCTGATAAAAACATTTCTGCTGCAGAATAATTCCTGGATAATTGCTTTTTGGTGATGATATTTTCGAGTGGAGTGATTTTCTTTCTGGCTTTTACTTCAACGAAGATTAGTTCACAGTTTTTACTGACAACAAGATCAATTTCACCATATTTTGTTTTGTATCGCTGTGTGAGTACTTCAAATCCTGATGACTCAAAGTATTCTACAGCAAGTTGTTCGGATTTTACTCCGTACTCATAACTATTTTTCAGAAACAACTGTTACAGCTCTACGGTTTTGTGCCCAAGCTTCAGCATCATGACCTTGTACTTCTGGTTTTTCTTTACCATAACTGACTGTGCTTGTATTGTCACAGTTCACACCTGAATGACATAGGAATTCTTTAGCAGCATTCGCACGGCGTTCACCTAAAGCTATGTTGTATTCTCTTGGACCTCTTTCATCGCAATGTCCTTCAACAACAACATTAAGCTCTGGACGTGTTTTTAAAAGCTCAGCTTGCTCTTTTAATGTATGTTTTGACTCATGATTAAGTGTATTTTTATCTGTAGCAAAGAAAACTCTATCAGCTACTTTACCTTTAAAGAAGCTTGAGCTTTCCATTACATCCATGCCATTAACACCAGACACTGAAGAATCGCCGTCAATACCACCTTCACCCTGTGATATTTTATTACCGCATGAACAAGCAGTTAAACTAAAAACTACTGGCAAAGCAAGAAGAATTTTTTGAAATTTCATAATAAAAAGGTTTTTTTGTTAATAAATTATATAATTTTTTTCACTACATGTATCATGTTGTGATAATAACACAGTACGGGCCATATAGTGATCATAACGTGATTATAGCAACTCATATACCAATTGTAAAATAAACTTGTAGTATATTTAATGTTAATCTTTCGAAATGCATTTATACTTCTACAAAGATCTTAAGAATAAGAGGATATATCTTGATTTGAAATAGCAAAAAAATTTGACATAGTTGACTTTTCTAGATATAAGTTTGTCTGTATGAGTTTTATACCTGTAGCTCAGCTGGACAGAGCAAGTGCCTTCTAAGCACTGGGTCGGGAGTTCGAATCTCTCCAGGTATGCCATTTAGTGATCTTTTACTAGTTATTATCACTTTTAAATCATCTCAAAAAAAATATGTCGACAAAAAGTTTTAAGAATACAGAGATTCTGTACGTTATTGATGCAATCGCAAGAGAGAAATCAATCAATACAGATGATTTATTTTTGGCTCTAGAGGAAGTAATAAAAGCTACGACTAAAGCACAATATGGTAATGTTGAAAATATATGTGTAAGAATGGATAAAAAGACAGGTAATGTTGACTTGTACAGAGCAATAAAAGTTGTATCCGATGAAGATTTTGAAGAAGCAGAAGATAAATTTGCAGTTATAGCATTGAGTGCAGCAAAAAAACAAAATCAAGATATTAGTATCGACGATATAATAGAAGATCCATTACCACCTCTTGATATGAGTAGAAATACTGCTCATATGGCGAAAGGTTTGATTATTTCTAAACTCAGAGAATTAGAAATAAATAAGCAGTATGATCAGCTGAAAGATAGGGTTGGTGATATAGTACAGGGTTCAGTTAAATCTATTGATAAAAAAGGTGCTACACTTGCTATAGAAGGTTCTGAATTTTACATATCAAGATCTCACATGATTAAAGGTGACAACTTTAAAACTGGTGAAAGAATGAAAGTTTACCTTGTCAAAATAGAAAAATCTAAAAGTGATATTGTGATGCATCTTTCAAGAACTCATAATGATTTCTTAAGTAAATTATTGAAAAATGAGGTTCCAGAGATTCAAGATAAATTAATAGAAATTAAAGATGTTGTTAGAGATCCTGGATCACGTGCAAAGGTTGCAGTATATTCATCTGATAAGTCAGTAGACCCTATTGGTTCTTGTATAGGTATCAAAGGTTCTAGAGTACAGGCTGTTACAGCTGAACTTGCAGGTGAAAGAATTGATATTGTTAGGTGGTCACCTGATAATGCGCAATATGTTATAAATTGCTTTGCACCAATTCAAATCCTGAAAATTATTATGGATGAAGAAAATAATAGTGCTGATATTGAAGTTATGGATAAAGATTTAAGTCCAGTAATAGGTAGGCAAGGACAAAATATAAAATTAATATCTAAACTCACTAGCATTCATGTAAATGTTAACGCTGAAAGAGAAACAACCAAAAATAATGAAGCATCAAATACGAATGATTTATCGGAATTGATGAATGCATTGGATATAGATGAATTATTAGCACAACTTTTATTTTCTGAAGGATACAAAACAATCAATACAATTATCAAAGCTGGAGAAAGCAAGATAGCTCAAGTAGAAGGGTTAGATGAAAGCATAGCTCAGGAGTTAGTTTTAAGAGCTCAAGAATACATAGCGCAAAATGATGAAATAGTTGAAGAAACTCAAACTACAGCTATTGAAATTCCTTCACATGATCATAAAATTGATAAAGATAGAACTCAAGAGAATGATAGTGTGCTTTTAATGAAAGAAATAAGAAATGCTTTAGGGCATGCAGGAATATCAAATCTCCAGTCTATAGCTGAAATGTCTGGCGAAGAATTGCAAGGCATTCTTGAAGAATCTAATGTAATAATTTCAAGAGATAAATTAGATGATATTATTATGAAGCTTCGTGATGAAATCTTCTTTAACTTAGCACAAAAATGAGCTCTGCCTTAGAAATCCTAAGGCATAAAAAAATCTGTGTTTTAGGTCTTGGAAAAACAGGCTGTTCAGCAGTTGAGTTTTTCAAAAAGAACGGAATTGATGTTGTGATATATGATGATAATAAGGAAAGCGTTCAGAGAGTCTCTAATCTTTATAGCGTAGAAGAATTTACAACTCAGGAATTTGACATTTTATTTGTAAGTCCAGGTATCCCTAATAATAAAATCCGAAAACACCATCTCATAAAGCATTCTGAATCAAATGATACTCCTATAATATCGGATATTGAAATATTTCAAGATATACACCCGAATTCTAAATACATAGGTGTTACTGGTACAAATGGTAAATCTACAACTGTTGCACTGATAAATCATATTTTAACAAGAAATAAAAAAGAAAAGGTAAACCTTTGTGGAAATATAGGAGTGCCAGTTTTATCAGTTGAGGAAGCTGATATATATATATTGGAATTATCGTCATATCAGATAGATTTATTAAAAAAGCTTAGGTTAAATATAGCAATATGTATTAATATCACTCCAGACCACCTTGATTCTTATTTAAATATAGATGATTATACAGAATCAAAAGCTAGAATTTTTTCTGACAACTCTCTTAATATAATATCTATAGATTATCCTCAATGTAAAAATATCTTTAGCTCTCTAAAATATTCTATACCAACTTCTACACAGAAAATTCTAGATGTTGGAGTATCACTTATAGATAGCAAGTTAAATATAAATAATTGCTTAGGAATAAAAGGGCAGATGATATATGAAGTCCCAAATAATGATTCCCTGTTAGGTAAATATAATGCTGAAAACATTGTGTCTGCCGTGTGTGCATGTATCTCTATGGGAGTTGATATAAATGATATTATAGAAGGCATTGAATCTTTTCATGGATTGCCTCACAGGTTGGAAGTGGTTTTACACGACAAAAAAAATAATGTTGTATTTATAAATGATAGTAAAGCAACCAATATTATATCGACAAGTGCTGCATTCGAAGCTTTTAAAGATAAAAAAGTTATCTGGATTGCTGGAGGTTTATGCAAAGATGATGGGATAGAGTCATTAAAAGATTGCTTTGGCATACTAAAAGAGGTTTATTTAGTTGGGAGAAGTATGGATGATTTTCATACAGTTTTAAATAAATGCGGAATCAATGCCAACAAAAGCATTACAATTGAAAATGCATTAAAAGATATTAAAGATTCGAATCCTAAAGATTGCGTTGTATTGCTATCACCTGCTTGCGCATCAACTGATCAATGGAAGAATTTTGAAGAAAGAGGGAATTATTTTAAACTGAGAGTTAAGGCATTATTTTAAACTGAGAATGAACTGCCGCATCCGCAACTCATCTTCGCATTTGGATTTGTTAAGAAAAAACTCTCACCAGCTAGTGATGAAGTATGATCTAAAGTTGTGCCTTTGAGTAGTGGCACTGAGTGTTTATCTATCACTAGTTCAAATTCAGCTTCAGGAGATCTAAATAAAATATCATCACCTTCCAAAGAATTATCTATTGAGAATTTATATTGATATCCAGCACAACCACCCCCAATGACTTTTATTCTAAATCTACTTTTGTTTTCAGATACGTTAGATTCAGTTTCATGGAAGGTAAGGGAGGGAAAGTTGTTTATTGTGTTGCAAAGCTTTAAAGAAAGCTTTGCAGCTGCTGCATTTGTTAAAACTAGCATTATCCTTAGCCTTTTTTTGCTCTAACAGTTGCACAAATATTATCCGTATTAGTTTGGCCACTTGCTGTTATTGCTGATCCTGCAATCATATCTACAACACCAGAAGCACCGAATAAAAGTCCCATTCCCACCATTACAGCTATAGCAAGACCCCAAGTGATTTTACCTAAGAATAGTCCAATTGCCATTGATATCAGGATCAAAATTGCGATTACTTTACCAACGCCAGATGTTATTTGATCGATTACATTACAAAATATTGTTATTATTCCTGTTGGATCTTCAGCACTAGCGAAAACATTATCACACAATATCAATGGAGTTAAAAATGCCAAAAACTGGAGTGTTAGCTTTGTCATATTTATTTTTTTAAAAAAAGTATTGAACATTTTGTCTATTTGTAAAATTAGTTATAAGAAATTATACCATCATTTTGAATGATAGCATTTGTTTAATTTATATACAATAATTGATTCTAAACCACAAAGTTAATTTTACCATTGTGCATTAAATACATTAGAGCATTTGGGACTTCCAATACTTTAGAATTGTTTATTCTTTCTACTAAAGACGTACTATGTGTAGCATTTTGATCATTATCTTGACTTTTGTTACCCATATTAAAACTCAGATCAGGTGCAAAGTTATTGTTAAGATTCTTGAGTAATACTTCTTTAATTTCACTAGCATTTTGTTGTAGTAAAGCTAATGTTGTAAGTTTTTCTACTGAGATATTAATTGCGACATTATCGTGAATATCATATTTTATTTTCACATGACCTAAATCCTTAGGATACAATGAGATTTCAATTGTGTCTTTATCATTAACTTTTTGAATCGCAATCGAGTTTATAATCTGTTTTTTTACTGCATTACTTAAGGATTCATATTTCGAGATACCGTGATTACCAACTAAGCCATCTTGTAGTTTTAACTCGCATGAATTGTATTCTTGAGCAACCTGTTCTGATATTATGTATTCACATTGTTTTACTTCAAGTTGTTTTATATTCAGATCTTGAGACTCTCCCTTTTGATTTAAATAAAAGCTATCATTTATGTTTTCAAACAAATCTTTATCTGTAAATCTTTCAGTGTCATTTGCTACTAGAAAGTTAGTATTTACATAGAAACTTGTTACATCATCTTGTGCTTCATAACTAGAATAACCATAATTATTTTGAGCATCATATCTATCAAGATTAGCTGATATAATCCATGGTTGGGAGCTAACTTTTAATGTTAAATCTTCTATTTTATCAAGATCACTACAAATAATCTCTTGAGGAAGTTTTTCTAATGTGATTTGGTGTGAGTTTATTAGTGTATCTTGCGGAGATTCAGACTGTGATTGATTAAATAATAATCCATTTTGATCCAACTCTTGCATTTCAATAATTGACATGCCAGTTGAGTCACTTGCTTGCAATGTATTATCAATCAGTACATCAAAGTCTGTGACTTTACTTTCAGGTGTTTGTTCTAGAGCTTCTAAGAATATGTTTAAAAATCCAGAACTCTCTAATGTAGAATTCGTTAAATTACTACCTGGATTAGTAATTACATTCTGCAAACTTTTGACAATGTTTGTTTCAGACAATTCAACTCTAAAGATTAAAATTAAGTTTTTGAAGTTTATCTAATTGTCAATAGCTTAACATATCAAACCTTTCAATTCAACAAGATTTTGAAGTTTTTTGCCTCTACTATATAACTTCTAGTTAGTACGCAAAATAGTTCATATGACAAAAAAATAATACTCTATGTAAAATTCTACTTGTGTTTTTTAATCTTATTTCATATACTGATGCGATATAGAGTCAAAATTTTGCTGAAATTTTTTTAAAACTAAGCATAAATTTTATCATTTAGACATATAAAATATAAACAACTGACATGAGTAAAAAGAAACAGGAGATAGCACACCCCATAGATGTACTTGTTGGTATGAGAATAAGGGAATTCAGAGTAAAGCATGACAAGAGCCAGAAATCTCTAGGTGATGATATAGGATTGACATTCCAGCAAATTCAAAAATATGAAAGTGGTAAAAATAGAGTAAGTGCTAGTATTTTATTTGAAATAGCAAAGGCTCTAAGAACACCGATTGCACAATTTTTCAACAACTCAGAACAAGTTCTACAATCTTTAGGTTTAGGTACAGCTAGCGTTCTATCAGATGTCGCAGACAGCACATATTTTGCTGATGACAAAATTATACTTAAATATTTTGCTCAAATTAATGAGCCTAAAGTTAAAACAGCTGTTGCAGCACTACTAAAATCACTTTCTGAAAACCAATCATTTTGAAAACATTAGATTGGTAATTAAATAGTTCAAAGCAAGGACTGATATAGAACCGGTGACAACGCTCATTGTTGTAGATATCCCAACTCCTTGAGCACCTCCGGATGTTTTATAACCATTATAACAACCAATTGTACAAATCGTCATCCCAAAAAATAGTGCTTTGATCAGACCTGAAATAACGTCATGTTGCTCTACAAAGCTTATTGTTTTTTGTATATATGTTGTACTTTCAAAACCTAGGCTACAAATTGCTACAAGATAACCACCAAATACACCTATAATATCAGCAAAGATAACAAGCAATGGCAAAGCAATTATTCCTGCTAAAATTCTAGGTAAAACTAGATATGATTTGGTATTTACTCCTAACATATCTAACGCATCTATTTGGTCTGTAACACGCATGCTACCTATCTCAGCTGCGATTGATGCACCTAACCTACCAGCAAACATTAAGCCACTCAAAACAGGTCCTAATTCTCTAACAATCGATATAACTACAACTGATGCGATAGATGATTCAGCATGCATTCTACTAAAACCTGTATAACTTTGAAAAGCTAATACACCTCCTGTGAATATTGCTGTCATGCCAATTAGTGGAAGTGATCTAATTGACATGTTCATAAGCTGTTCTAAAAAAAGCTTTAAAGGAAAACTTCTTGTAAAAATGCCTTTAAATGCCGAAAAGAAAAATAGAACAAATTTTCCTATCTCATCAACTAAATTCAAAGCAGATTTTCCAACTATTCTAAAAATTTCATTCATATTGTTTCTTAATTGCTTTTTATTTGCATTAATATTTTTAAATGCTCACCAAATAAATCATTTAAAATTTCCTCAAACATATTTTTGAGTTCTGTCTTTTGAACAAAACTACTGTTTTTACTATTATCCTGAAATTGAGAGGTTTGCATCTCTTTTTTTATCTTTTGAATCTTCATTTCAGTTTCTGATAGTTGATTATGGATTTGAAGCTCTTGGTGTTTAGGCATCTTAAAATTAGTGTATACTGAATATATAATGCATATTATAACAATAATATTTAGATATTTACTATTAAAAGATACGAGCATTACCTTGTTTTGTTTTTATTGATGTATCAGCATTAACCTGTTTTGTTTTTATTTGGGCATGATTTTGATGCATTTGTTCAACCTTGTCAAAAACCTGACACATAACTTTCAAATCTTTATGAAATTGCATAATATCTTTGGAAGATTTGTGTTCAAAATTTTCACATGCACGTTTTAAAACATCGCAAAAATGTTTTTTATCACTACTATTTAATTTTTTAAATGTATCAGATAAAGTTTCTTTTATATCAGATTGTTGTACTTTTTCTTTTGGTGCTTCTGATTCTAATTTCTCACCTATTTCTGATTTCATCTCTATGCCAGTTTCATCAGAAGTTTTTGAATCAGGAAGACTACTCGTTAAAATGGCTACTCCTGCTACAATTGGGAGGCTTGCTAATAACGTTTCAAACAATAACTGATTACCTTCTTGATCAGAGGTTTCAGAATTATCACCAGATTCTGTATTAGAAAGACCATGAAATTCTGCATGTTTTAATTCATTACATTCTGTTACTGACACAGCCTCAAGATACCTCTCATGTATCTTTTGATGTTCCTTGCGAAGTATTTCTTCAATAGCGTCCCTTAGAGCTGGAGATGCTGTTGTTTTTAGATAAGAACTCAGTGCTTCAAAATCGATATTATTTAAAACATACGTATATACAATGCTGTTCATTTGTCCTGTACTATCAACTTCTTTTTTGTCTTCAGATTCTAGCCCGACTTTATTTATAACTTGGCTTGTATTATCTTTTATTA
This sequence comes from Candidatus Fokinia solitaria, assembly GCA_943325105.2. Taxonomy (GTDB): domain Bacteria; phylum Pseudomonadota; class Alphaproteobacteria; order Rickettsiales; family Midichloriaceae; genus JALQUO01. Next base: position 54,865 of record CALPOD020000006.1, read on the forward strand.
CACCATCAAGTGCTGCCTTTTCTTTCTCTTTTATCATTACTATGAGAGTAGCTGCTTTTCTAGCTTCTACTTCAACTTCGTTTGCCTTTGGCTCAACATTAATTAAACGACTTAATAATTCTATGTCAACTGAATTAAGTTTTTTAGAAGATACTTTTTCTAATTTAGGTGGCAGTTCTGACATTCTCAAACTGTATTTTTATTAAACTACGTGATCCAAAACATACTAACATACTTTTGAGATTAGCAATACAGGAATTTATATTTTCAATCTATTGCTTTTGAAAGCTTAGAGTATGAACTTTCAAGAGTTTCATGATCATTTATGTTTTGTGATATAAAATTGTTTAGATTTTGATGGTATTTAATTGCATCATCAACCTCAGGATCAGTACCTTTTTTATATGCTCCGATTCTTATCATATCTGACATCTCATCATATGTTGATATAAGATATCTTGCTCTATTAACAAGTAAGTTTTCAGAATCTGTGTTGCAGCGGGGCATTGTACGTGAGACACTACTTAAAACATCAATAGCAGGATATATACCCTTTCTTGCAATCTTTCTATCTAGGATTATGTGACCATCTAATATACCCCTTACAGTATCTGCTACGGGCTCATTTGTATCATCATTTTCTACCAATACACTGAATAGACCAGTAATCGATCCTTGATCTTTTTGTCCAGGCCCAGCTCTTTCAAGAAGCTTTGGTAAGAGGCTAAAGACACTCGGTGGATAACCCTTTGTAGTTGGTGGTTCGCCTGCAGCTAATCCTATTTCACGCTGTGCCATAGCGAATCTTGTTAGATTATCCATCATGCATAAAACATCTGTACCTAAGTCTCTGAAGTATTCTGCTAATGTTAACGTTGTGTAGGCAGCTTGCCTCCTTATAAGGGCTGACTCATCTGATGTTGCTACAACAACTATAGCTTTTGCGAGCCCCTCCTCTCCTAAATAATCTTCTATAAACTCTTGAACTTCTCGTCCTCTTTCACCTATGAGACCTATTACTTTCACCTCTATGTCTGAGAATTTAGTGATCATTGCCATCATCATAGACTTACCGACGCCTGATCCAGAAAATATACCCATCCTTTGTCCTTCACAGCAGCTAAGGAATGTATTGATTGCTCTTATGCCTATGTTTATTTTTTTACCAACTCTCTTCCTTGTATTTGCTTGTGGAGGGGTGTTATGTAAATTACATTTCTTATTACCATTTATCAGTGGACCTTTCCCATCAATTGGATTCCCAAATGCATCTATTACCCTGCCCATCCATGTAACGTTTGGGTATATAGCGTGGATTCCAGATACTGCTTTTACAGGTGAGCCAAGTGCTATTCCTGTTGTATTTTGAAATGGCATTACAAGTGCTATATCATTTCTGATTCCAACCACTTCAGCGCTGATCGGCTTTGATGAATGGTTTGTCATTATTTCACAATAGGAACCTATGCTGCAGTGATTATATAATCCAGTTACTTCGACTATAAGTCCTTTTACTGCACTTACCTTTCCATATATAGATTCTACCTCTATATTGTCTATTGCATGAATTATATTATCAATTTTTTGCTTTAGCATAAGAAATTATTTTATTATATTGGAATCAATTCTATGTTATCTGAAAGAAAAATACAAATTAATTATATATGTCTAAACAAAGAAGAATCAGACTATACGTTGACTCTGACATCATTAAAGAACAAGAGATAAAATTAAATCCTGAACAATCTCATTACATTGCAAATGTCATGCGATGTAAAGATGCTGAAAAAATCATAATTTTTAATTCCTATTATGGTGAGTGGTCAGGGATAACCAAAATGTTTAAGAAATCAGTTTATATAACTCCAGTAGAACTTCTAAGATCAAATGCAGTAATAAAAAACAGTCTCTTATTTTTGTGTTTCGCTCCAACAAAAAAATATGCAGATTTTGTATTAGAAAAAGCAACTGAGATTGGCGTAGAGGGAATAATGCCAATACATACTGAAAGAACTATCGTTGATAAAACAAATCGAGAGAAATATGAAAAGACCATTATTGAAGCTTCTGAGCAATCATATAGAATGAATTTACCAGAGATATTTAACATAACTAATATTCCAGATATTAAGAAAAATCTTGAATTACATTATAAAGAACATAATCATTTATATGTTGTATGTCATACAAATAATGATGATACAATCAACCCTCAGGAGTTATTTGAGATTGTTTCAAAAAATAAATATTCTGCATTAACTCTCATCATTGGACCTGAAGGTGGATTTAGTCAAGCAGATATAAAATACCTCAAAAATCTTTCAGAAAAACTTGTCTTTTTGAAAATTGGATCTTCTATAATGCGTGCTGAGACAGCTTGTATTGTTGGTCTTACAATTTGTAATATTGCTCTGAATAAGTATAGTTGATATTTATTTTCATTAAGTTTATTATACATCTAAGTGATAGGATAGGGGCACTTATAGTTCGTCAAACAATAGATCTACAAGATAAACTATAAATAGGGGGATAGTGAGAGTTCGAGAGAGTCCACATATCAATTAACTTTTACTTTTTTATTAAGTAAGAGAATTATTTTATAAAAACCACATCCTAAGTAATTTTACAATTTGTAACTTAGTATGAAAGGTCTTTTCTTGTATCTTGTTTTGTTGTTATTTGGATATGAATCAGCTGATGCAATGACCAATTGTGGTAGTTGTTGGTTTGGTTTTTTTAATCCTGATTGCGATCATGACTATACAAAGGATTGTAACCGCTGCAAGGAACTTGGAGGGGAGTTTAGGAATAGCTGTGGTCAATTTTTAACTAGTAGTGTTCTCGATAGTTTTGGTATTGGTGGTACTCCTTATGGTAAGATAAGACTTCAAACATTCAATGTACAGCCATTTAAACTCACCACGATTTATTCTTTACAAACTTCAAGCTGCAATGGCGTATCCTTTCCATGGGAAAGCGATGGTTGTTCGGTTAGCCCCAAGAATTCATCAGAAGTAATACTAGATTCAAACAAGATAGTTGGTAGGGAGAGTGATTGTGGCAATAACTTACAGAAAGTTAGTAAGTTTAATATTTGTCTTATAAAACTTGAAAAAAATGTAGCTAGATCAAAATATGCATCAGATTTACCAGTTAATTCAGATGATTTCATGGATGTTGTATGTGCTTTACAGGTTGATGGTGGTGATTTTAGAAGCGTAGGCTGTGCACCTTATCCTATGCCTTCTAGTCCACCACCATTTACGCCTGGATATCTACCAAGTTTATCCTTTATGGTTCCTGTTATTGGGCACTATTCAGGCTTTAATACTGATACATTATTTCAGAGTCCAGTTGCAATGGTTAATTCGGTTATGGGGAGTGATATTATAGATACCATGACATTTAATATCCCTATTTCAAGTAACGACCCTCAAGTTTGTCAAAAGTACAAGAGTGGTTCTATAAATTTTTGCGGTAAGATTGATTCATCTAGACCAGATCAAATATCTATCAGCAAGGGATCTTTGCCATTAGGAGAGTATCCGAGGCCTGCAATAGAGCAGAAGAAGAATGATCTTTCTATATTTCCTTGTTATTCCACTTATAGTGATAAAAATAATAATAAATATCAAGGGATATTTGCATTTGCGATAGATGCAAATAAAGGAGATAAGATAGGTAGTACAGAGGATGGTAAGGCTTTATATCTTGGTCCAAACTACTTACCTTCTTTGTTTCCTGACAAGATAGGAGACATAAAAGATACGAAGTGTGATTTATGTATCAACGCTGCAGAGGGTTTGTATTCTGGTGGATATAATGGGATGGATGGGAAGCCAATAATTGCTTGTAAGATCGGAAATCATAATATCAATAAACTTGCAATGCAAGACAGGAGCACACCCTTAAGAGTTGATATGTTTGACATAGATGAGCAGCAGCAAAGTACTAAAAACTATAGTTATGTATCTGAGAGTGCATTATTGAGTGATTATTTAGTCCATATTAGACCTGTTATTCCGATAATAACAAATGATGAGGCTGAGTCTGATAAAGCTGTCATATCAACAAACAATAATACATGTAATTCATATACATTTGACCCTAAAGGGATGATTTTTATAAAGCCAGCTGGGATAAGAAATAGAGATTATTGTTTGCAAGGCTCTGCACCTGATCCGAACCACTTTGTTACCCTATGCAATGACTCTACTGATGGAATGTATGGTAGCATTTGTCCTGGATTATATCAGGGAGCTGATCAAAATCAAACAACGCCAGATAAAATATGTTTAATGTCTAATGATAGTTGGGATTTTATTTCTGGAAGGTATCAGGATGCATATATCAAAAACTTAAATGGGGATTTAGAAGTGGTTCCTAAGATGTCTTGTACTTTTCTTCCTGGGTGTAAAACTTTAGGTATAAAAACAGTTCCAAACATAGGAAATGCTGTTTGGAATGTAGATGCTAATTTTAATCAAACAGCAAATGGTACATGCGATGAAAGCAATAAATATTCTTACAGATATGAAATTGATAAATATGATTTTGTTGATCAGCAGAACTCTCAACAATATGGAGCTGATTTATCTCAGTTAAAAGCAAATATGAAAGATAAACCATTCATAGCTGAAAGTGATCTAACTCCTAATCTAAAAGCTTTATATAACTCAAATCAAAATGTTTTTAAATGTACAAAGATATATCCTGAAGCTAAGTGTATAGGCGGTATTTATGGCAATCTAACTCGAAATACAGACTGTCTGCAGATCACAAACATACCAAATAATAAATTACCACTAAAATGCAATCCTACAAATTAAATCTTTTTTAGATTTGTA